>JBAXLI010000003.1:0-133017 GCA_037134895.1 Bacteroidota bacterium | reverse complement strand
CAAAAGAAGGAAGATCTCCACAACATCAACCAGAACATCAAATCACCTGTTGTTCGTGTGGTAGGAGAGAACGTTACACCGGGCATTTACAATCTCCGGGAAGCTCTTAATATTGCGGAAGGTATTGGCCTGGACCTGGTAGAGATTTCACCAACAGCCAATCCGCCGGTTTGTAAAGTTGTGGATTACAAGAAATTCCTTTATGAACTAAAGAAGAAACAAAAGGAAATCAAGGCCAAAACGGCAAAGATCATCATTAAAGAGATTCGCCTGGGGCCGAATACCGATGAACATGACTTTAACTTCAAACTGAATCATGCCATCAAGTTTCTCAAAGAGGGCGCAAAAGTTAAGGTGGATGTGTTTTTTAAAGGAAGATCGATCATCTACAAAGAACAGGGCGAACTGATCCTCCTGAAATTTGCCCAGTCGGTCGTCGACTACGGGAAAATTGAACAAATGCCCCGGCTTGAAGGGAAAAGAATGATAATGATAATTGCACCAAAAAAATAAGGCTCATGGTTATTGGCTCTTGGTTGTTGGCAATGGAATCAACAACCAACAACCAACAACCAACAACCAAATTCGTAATTCGTAATTCGTAACTCGTAAATAGATAAATGTCATGCCAAAAATGAAATCAAAATCCGGAGCAAAAAAACGGTTCACTCTTACCGGCACCGGAAAAATCAAGAGGAAGCATGCTTTCAAAAGCCACATCCTGACCAAAAAGTCAAAAAAGAGGAAGCGTAATCTAACTTACTCGACCCTCGTTGACAAGTCAGATGCAGCTAATGTAAGGGAAATGCTTCAGAGTTAATTCATGTCTAACTTGCACACAGCTTTAAGATCCTGAATTAACAGGGCGCTGATGCAAAAAAATGTAAAACAATGCCAAGATCAGTAAATGCCGTTGCCTCCAGGGCCAGAAGGAAAAAAGTCCTGAAACAAGCCAAGGGGCAATTCGGAAGAAGGAAAAATGTTTTGACCGTAGCTAAGAACTCGGTCGAAAAAGGCCTCGTGTATGCTTATCGTGACCGCCGTACCAAGAAAAGGAATTTCAGGGGACTCTGGATCACCCGTATCAATGCAGGTGTTCGTCAGTTCGGGTTATCTTACTCGGTTTTCATGGGTAAAATTGCCGAAAACAATATCACCCTGAACCGTAAAACCCTGGCCGACCTGGCGATGAACCACCCTGATGCGTTCAAAGCTATTGTTGACACTGTGAACAAATAGATTGTTCCGTAAACCATAACAAAAAAGAGGCTGTCAAATGTGAACAGCCTCTTTTTTTTACTTCCGTAACCGGCTCTTGTAATAATTCTCGAGGAACTTATCAATCTGATCTACCGACAACCTCTTGGCAATGATCTCCTTTTGCTCGTTAAGTATATAAATAACAGGGGTTGAGGTAATATCATATTGTCCGTGGTATTCTCCGGTCAGGGTCCTGGGCCCGTTTACATTGATCCAGCTCATGTTCTTTTTACGGATGTAGTTTTTCATTTTCACCATCGAGGAATCGGAACAAACGGAAAAAATCTCAAGTCCGTATTTTCCCTTGTCCTTATCGTAAAGGGCTTTAAGTTTCGGAACTTCCTGCTCGCAATGCCCGCATTCAGGATCCCAGAACAGGATTATCAGGGTTTTTGCGTTCACATTATACATCGAAACAAGATTCAGGCTTGTGTCCTGCATGATCATGTTGGGCGGTCTTTTCCCGATGAGAAGGGCCTCCATTTTAGATGACTTTTTAATGATCTCCTTCTTCACCGTCTCGTTTACCCAGGGGGTCTGATTCGTTATATAATAGGTGTTGACAACATGAACGAAGATCTTGTCGAAACCCATGATCTCCGAATTCTCATACTGGCGCGTGACAAACCATACCAAATATTTGAACATTTCGGGATTGATCCTTGCTTTCTCGATGAAATAATCCGACTCTCTTATTATTGTATCCGGTGACTGCGGAAGGACTTTGTCGAAGTATTTGACGAGTTTGGTGTGGAACACCGGGGTACGCAGATCACGGTCATCTGCAAAATCGACATCATCCCAGAAATGGGCCCTGTAGTATCGGTATGCAAAAGTTGAATCCTTTCGTCCGTTCTGTAAAAGAGGGGCTTCGGGAACTTCGGGCTCCTTCATGATATTGATCATAAAGGCAAGAAAGGAATCAGGATATTTTTTTACAATATTAAGTTTGTACTGTATGATGACGTTGTTCATCAGGCCGATACTGTCGCTCAGCATCTTTGCAGAGTCGGGATTCTTTGAGTGCTTGTCCAGCTCTTTCTGGATTTTCTGAACTATATCGAATTCCTGCTTGTTGAATTTCAGGTAGTCATAGAAGAGGGTGTTTTCCTGAGAACCCTTGACCGACATGGTTTTCAGCGGATTTGATTTATCACATTCCATACTGAATTCCTTGTCATTATTGATGATGAAATCAAAGTAAACCTTATCGGTTATTATAAAAATGTAAATCCCTTTCGGGAGATCAGCGGGGGCCGAAAAAGTACATTTTCCCGATTTGTCTACTTTTACTGTGTCTTTGATATAAGTTCCATTGCCGTAGTAATTGGCGATCAGGCAATTCGTGTCACTTACTCCTTTGATGCGGAACAGGACTTTATAAGCTTTCTGAGCGCCGGCACCTAAGGTAATGGCCGATAATATCGAAATAATCAGCAGTTTGTTTAAGATCTTCATGTATTCTGAGTCATTAGGAATTCTTGATCTTCTTTTTCATTTCCTTCTCATATGGGCGGAAAAAGAATTTTACATAGTAATAGCCCAGGGCTTCATTCATTACTTCCCTGAAGCCTTTGCTTGAATGCCACCAGTCGTCCGGACCGTAGAACATATTTGGAAACGAAATTATACCCACTTTGATGGAATCTCCCAGAGCAGCCTGGAACAGCACTTTGGAACGCGCCCCGTGAACACTCATGGTCATCAGGTTAACGGCTTTCACATCTGGCATGTTCTTTCTAAGCCAATGTTTAAACTCCAGTCCTGAATTGTAGGTCCTGTCGTACATGATCTCGTCAGTTTCTACCACCACCAGCCTTGTCGAGTCAAAACCAAGTCGCTTCAGCGATTCAGCAGCAACCCTTGCAGTGCTTTTATATTCTGATAATAATCCTCCAGCTTCTATGGGCGTCCCGGTAGTGACTAAAAGCGAATAATTTCCCTGTTTAAATTCCCTGATAGCGTCCTTAAGTACGTAATCGCTGATAAATCCTTCAAGTGCCAGAATTTTTGTGTTTTCTCTTTCAACTGGTGAAAGAATGGGGTAGAGGTTCCTGAAAAATAAAAAAAGAGGTAAAAAGATCAGTATCAGAAGGAGGATCCAGCCCCAGGCTGTGAGTCCCCATCTTTCCTTCCTGCTTAGCAGTAAATACCCTTTCTTGCCTTTTTCCATATTACGTTACAATCTCAGGTGTTCCTTGCGCAAAAGGTCGTTAACTGTTTTTACGGGGTTGAAGGTGATGATGGGCACTTCCATAAATACGGTGATCCACTCTGCCATGGCCCCATTCCATAAACCGGGCAGCTCCAAGGCCTTCAGATTCCTTCCTCCGCTTGATTTGATTGATATAAACCCTGTATCCTGATCAACATAACGGGAAAGATCAAATTTATTGCCCTTGAAATCGATAGTTGAACAAACAAGATCTACAGGATTGAAATGTGTTGCTGACCTGAAGATTTCACATTGCCTTGCATCTTTCAGGTTTACCTGGGAGGATTCGACAATCTGTAATGAAATTTCACCACGCTTATTTTTAACCCAGTACGGGCCTCCGCCAGGTTCTCCCTCGTTTTTAACCATACCGCAAACCCTCACCGGGCGGTTCAGCCGGTTGAACAGCCAATTGGCTTTTAACTCATGGGTCTGATCATGAAGCGACTGAGGCAGGTTTAACGAAAGATGACTCTCTGCAAAAGCAATCATATTTTCAAGGTCTTCATGAGTGCAATTTTGAGCATCAGCATTTCGGAGGAAATTGAAAATATGCTGTCTTATCCATAAAAGATAGCCTCCAATCAGTTTTTTATTCAATACAGTCTGCTCCTTAAGACGGTCGGGGACAATATTATCTATGTTCTTCACGAAAATAATACCGGCATCGATATCATTCAGATTCTGCAACAGCGCACCGTGTCCGGCCGGCCTGAATAATAAATTTCCATCCTGGGTTCTGAATGGTTTGTTGTCCTCATCAACGGCGATAGTGTCAGTTGAAGGTTTCTGAACCGAGAAACTGATGTCGAATTTAACATTCAGCCGTGTTTCATAAAATGCTCTGACTTCGTTAAAAAGGTTTTCAAACCTGGACTTGTGCTCAGGAGAAATTGTGAAATGAAGCCTGGCAATCTTTTTGCTGTTGCTTGCATACAAAGCTGCTTCAACCATATGCTCCTCCGCGGCTGTCCTGGAACCCTCGGGGTAATCATGAAAACGGATCAGTCCCTTGGGGAGATTGGAGTAATCCAGCCCCGAAGGGTTCATTATATAATCGGTGACTATGTTGAATTCTTGTTTTTCAAGAAGTTCGCCAATGTTAAAGCCATTCAGTTGAAGCTTTGATGAGAGTTCGTTATAGAATGCAATTTCACTGAGATGGGTGAACAAATACCAGGGTGAGTTAAAACTCTTATCCTTATTGAATAGTTCTTCTCCGGCTGCCCCACCTTTGAATTTTTCTCTGAATTCAAACAGATGCTTGAACATTCTTGAGGCGGCTCCCGAAGCGGGGACAAATTTTACGACATCCAGGGCCTCAATAGCTTGTTCGAAATATGAAATGATCCTGATTTTTTCCTGCTCTTCAAGACAAATGATACCGTCTCCGTTCAAGGCTGGTTTCAACAGTGAAATGAAGGGAAACCCTTTTGTAAAATGACATATCTGGGCCTCAACATTTTCGGCACTTATTCCTCTCTCGCTTATCTGTTTTAGATCATTCACTGAATTCATAAGAGCAAATTTTTCACGAAGATACAAAACAGCCTCAATCTGAATATTGTCTGCCATATCCTTATTTCCTTGAGTTTTTTTCAGAAATTTGTAAACAGGACGCGATTTTCGCCCTCTACCGACAGATAAAACAGATGAACATCCCAGGAAGAATGCCAATAAGACCGCTGACCACTATTTTCATTCTACTGATGGGATCAGCAATAATGGCCCAGGTTGCCCCGCATAAATTTTTTATTGAATTTAAGGATAAGGAGCAGAATCCCTGGTCACTCGATCATCCTGAACAATTTCTTACTCAGAGAGCTATTCAACGCCGCCTTTCGATGGGAATTCCATATGAAATAAATGACCTTCCGGTTACCCCTCAGTATTTGCAGGCATTACAGAATGCAGGAGCAGAGATACTTAATCCCACAAAATGGCTTAACGGAGCAACAATCTACCTTGCCGACACAACGAAGATAAGAGCGATTATGCAACTGCCATTCGTTAAAACTGTGGTTAAAAATACAGGCCTCCGGGCAAAGGAATCGGAACCTGCTGACAAATTCGCCATTGAGGATCAGGTACTATCGAACGGGAGTGGGCTGCCTCATGCCAGGAAACTTACCGGATATGATTATGGTGAGTCCTGGTCCCAGATTCATCTTGTGAACGGGGATGTTCTTCATGCCAATGGTTTTCGAGGCAAAGGTATATTGATTGCGCAATTGGATGCAGGCTTTTATAATGTCAATAACTTGCCAGGATTTGACAGTCTGAGAGCTAATAATCAAATACTTGGGTACAAGGATTTTGTAAAGGACGGCATAAACATGTTTGACGATCCTTCAGATACTCATGGCATGAACGTACTATCTGTAATGGCTGGTATCCTCCCGGGAGAAATTATCGGAACAGCTCCGGAGGCCTCATTCTTGTTGCTGAGGACAGAAGAAAAGAAGTATGAATATGAAACTGAGGAATATAACTGGGTTTCCGGGGCCGAGTTTGCCGACAGCGCCGGGGCTGATATCATTACATCCTCTCTTGGTTATACAGTATTTGATTCAACATTTAAGGATCACAGCTGTGCTGAAATGAATGGCTATACTTCAGTTGCAAGCAGGGGGGCCAACATCGCTTTCAGCAAGGGAATGGTCATGATTGCCGCTGCGGGCAACGAAGGAAATAACAATAACTGGAGATGTGTAAGCACGCCGGCCGATGCTTATCCGATGCTGGCTGTTGCAGCAACCGATTCGGCAGGCATAAGAGCAGGCTTCAGCTCGGTGGGGGTGGCAACACCCGGTAGGGTTAAACCCAATGTTGCTGCCCTGGGGGCAGGGAGCGTGGTGATGGCTGAGCACGGTTCTGTGCGAAGATCCAACGGAACTTCCTTTGCTACCCCGGTAATTGCCGGCATGACAGCTTGTCTGATGCAGGCAAGGCGGGGCTTCTCAAACACCGATGTTAAAAAGTCCATAGAGCGTTCTGGAGGCCAGATTTTATCCCCCGACAGCCTTCTTGGATTTGGCATTCCTGATTTCGTTAAAGCAATTAATATCATGGAGATGAATACGACTACTCAAAGTAATAAATTAAGTATTTATCCGAACCCGTTCAGCTCCGTGATCACGATCCGGCTGATTTCTGATAGAAAGGAGAGTGTTACTTGCATTATAAGTGATGCAATCTCCCATACAGTGTTTAGAAAGGTAATTTCTGTTAATATTGGAGTAAACGATTTGATTATTAGTGATTTGACCCATTTACTACCGGGCATTTACACAATAAGCATAAGATTGGAACAAAGAAGCTATTCTGCTTTGATTGCTAAGGTAACTAATTGACAACATTATTATTAGGATTAGATCACTGCAGCTTACCCTAATTCCCAACCTATTATCTCATATTCAGTAGTTTACAAATGTAATTACATTTGTAAACTACTATTCTACAATGGATCGGACCAATGTATGGTGAAAATCACATACTAATGCATTCATCAAGCATAAGTTGGTCCTGATTTAATATATTTCGTATTTTTTACCTGTTACAAAAGTAAATTTCATATCTTTATCATATAAAATTAGTAATGTTATAAATGTAACTTTGTAAATTAATGACGGTTACATCTGTACACAGAAAAAGAATATAAATTTGTAATTTCATAAATATTTAAATATCAATCTTTAATTTAGTTTATTTAATGTTAAACTTCAGAATAAAATGATTCAAAGACTTTTGGAATTCATGCGGATTAAAAACCTGACATCTTCGCAGCTTGCCGATGCAATTGGTGTTCAGCGTTCAGGGATTTCCCACTTTGTTTCGGGACGAAATAAGCCGAGCCTGGAATTTGTTTTAAAGATCATTCATCATTTTCCTGATGTAAATCCTGATTGGCTTCTGATGGGTAGCGGACCAATTTTCAGAAATTCAATTGCACAAGAACCTGTGGAGAATCCTGAATTTGTAAATAAGGATGAAGGTTTCTTATCAGCTCCTTTGATAGAAACCGATTTTCAGCCATCATTGCTTGATGAGCTGTTCAATGTGGAACCAGAGCCTAAAAAGCCTGATAATTCGCAAGATAAACGGATTAATATGCCTAAACGGGAGTCTCATCCGCAGTCTGAAAAGAAAATTGCTGAAGATAGAGATTTAACGAAAATTGAAAATCAAGCAAATCCGGCAGAAAACCGGGAGGAAGTCACAGCAGAACGAATTGTGATCTTTTATAGTGACAGGACTTTCAGGGAGTATTCCCCTTCCTGATCAGAATGCTATAGGTTATCAGACTCTTTCAAGCTGGGAGAAGAAAAATGAGCCTTCCCTTGCCGCTGTAGCATCTGCATCTGAGCCATGAACGGCATTTTCGGTGATGCTTCTTCCGTAAAGATTTCTAACAGTACCGGCTTCGGCTTTTGAGGGATCAGTAGCCCCGATGAGTTTGCGGAATTCAGCGACTGCATTATCCTTTTCAAGTATTGCAGCGATAATCGGCCCTGATGACATGAAATGTGTCAGGTCTTCGTAAAAGCCTTTGCCACTATGTTCGGCGTAGAATAAGCCTGCCTGGTGTTTGGAAAGATGAACAAGTTTCATGGCAATAAGCCTGAATCCTGCTTTTTCAATCATTGCCAGAATGTCTCCGGCATGCCCGTCGGCAATGGCCGAAGGCTTTATCATTGTGAATGTAAGGTTATCGCTCATGATAAGGTATATGTTTTATGAGGCGGCAAAAGTAAGACTAATTTTAAAAATATGTAAATTTGCCGACTCATTCATGGAAAACTATTTAGAGAATACGGATTTTGGAAAGATCAGGGAAGTTCTTGACAGATCCGGCAGGATAATCATAACAACGCATACGAACCCCGATGGCGATGCAATTGGTGCGAGCCTGGCGATGTTTCGTTACCTCAGGAAACGCAGTTTCGATGTGAGGGTGATCATTCCTGATCCTTTCCCCGAATTCCTTGCCTGGCTTCCCGGTTCTGACGAAATCCTGATTTTCGAAGAGCAGCAGGAAACTTGCAGGGAATTTATCCTGGGAGCTGATCTTATTATCTGCGTGGATTTCAACAACCTCAGCAGGCTCAAAGAGTTAGGCAGGGAAGTGAAGAACTCGGCTTCGGTAAAAGTCCTGATCGATCATCATCTCAATCCTGCAATTGATTTTACTTACAAGGTCTCATTCAGTAAGATATCATCCACCTCCGAGATAATTTACGATTTTATCTGTGAATCAGGCTATGCTCATCTGATGGATAAGGAAATTGCTGAGTGCCTTTATACAGGAATTGCCACCGATACCGGCTCTTTCAGTTATGCATGCAATTATGTGAAGACCTATCTGATCACAGCTGATCTTTTCCGCCTGGGGATAGACGGGGAGCATATTCACCGGCTTATTTACGACACATATTCTGAGAGCAGACTGAGGCTTCTGGGATATGCAGTCAGTGGTGGACTGACTGTTTTGCCTGAGTTCCATACCGCATATATTACTCTCAGGAAAAATGATCTCGAGAAGTTCAATTACCAGGTTGGTGATACCGAAGGCGTTGTAAACTATGCGCTTTCCATTAAAGATATAAACCTTGCCGCGCTTTTCATGGAGAGAGACGACGAGGTGAAGGTTTCGTTCCGTTCAAAAGGTAATTTTTCGGTTGACACACTGGCCAGGGAGCATTTTAACGGGGGAGGCCATCGTAATGCTTCAGGAGCCAACTGCAATACAGACCTGAAGGAGACAGTTGACCTGTTTCTGGCATTATTGCCTGGATTCAGGGAAAAGCTTAAACATGTTTATACCGACTGAGGATGTTTGGCTTTAAATCCCCTTTTACTTCTGATCACCAAAAGGTTCTGCTGACAACATTTACTTTGGCTGGCTTCGTCCTTTTGCTGCTTTCATGCGAACAGCAGACCCGGCAGGCCAGAGCAACTGATCATCTGAAATTGACGGATGCAAAAGTCATCGACTACAATCACCAGGTAGTCAGATCTGAAAATATTGAAATAGAAGATTATATTGTCCGCCACCACTGGAAAATGAACCAGACCACAACAGGGTTGAGGTATATGATCTATGCCAGGGGTCGGGGGCAAAGGATTGTTAAAGGAAACGAAGTCAGGTTAAAATATACTGTTTCGCTGCTGGATGGTTCGCAGGTATACAGTTCTGATGCTCTCGGACTTAAAGTTATATATCCTGGTGAATCAGAAGGTGAAACCGGATTGCAGGAAGCCCTTCTGTTAATGAGCACCAATGACAAGGCCAGGCTGATTGTTCCTTCGCATCTTGCCTATGGCTTGCTCGGCGACCTGAAAAAGATTCCCGCGGGGGCCGCCCTTGTTTATGATATTGAAATAGTTGTGCCTGATAAGGGAAACCGTTAATAACCTATGCAAAAGTGTTAATAAGTAGGACAGGGATTATAGGACCGGCTGAGGCGGACTTTACTATCTTGTTGAAGCTTTCCTGATCCATAACAAAATATTTAAATTATTGAATGTTAACGAATTATATTGAATTCAAATCGTCTTATTTTCATCTGACAACAAATAGTAACAATTAAAAACAAACACATGAAAAACAATTTTGTTAAATCGTTAGGATTTTTATTACTGCTGGCATTGACGACGTTTGCCTGTTCTTCCCAATATTCCGGGTATGATAAAACAGCAAATGGCCTTTATTACAAGATTATGAAGGGTTCAAAAGATACTGTAAAACCAAGAATAGGTGATTGGGTTTCTTTGGAGATGCGTTGGCAATATAAAGATTCTGTGATGTTCGACAGCCGTAAGAGCCAGGCAGGAGCCCCAATCAGGTTTCAGCTTCCCGCTTCTGACTTCAAAGGTGATATTTATGATGGTATCAAGCTGATGTCGGCCGGCGACAGCGCAATCTTCCTCGTGAATTCCGATTCACTGTTCAGGAAGACTTTCCGTCAGCCAAGCCGTCCAAAATTTATCGACACCAACTCGGTTGTAACCTTCCACATTAAGCTTCTGACTGTCGATAACCCTAAGAATCTTATGAAAAAAGAGCAGGATGACCTTGCAAAATATCTTAAGGACAAGAATATTACAACACAGCCCCAGCCCTCAGGGATTATTTTTATCGAATCTCTTGGTGGAAAAGGGACGAAAATCGACACCGGCGTATGGGTTTCTATCCACTTCAAAGTATTTCTTATTGAGGGGAAGCAGCTCTTTTCATCATACGACAGGGGAGAACCTATTGTTTTCGAGTATGGCAAAAGATTTGACACCCCGGGTGTTGAAGAAGCTATCGGTATGATGAAGAAAGGTGGAAAAGCCATGGTCATCGTACCTTCCAAACTTGCATTTGGTGAAACCGGAAGAGGCGGTGTCGTCCCTCCTTATGCTACCATGATATACGAACTTGAGATCGTGAATGTTCAAACCAAGGCAGAACATGATAAGACTATAGCCGAGGATAAGAAAAAAGCCGAGGAAAAACTTATCAAGAACAAGAATGAGGAAACTGCAAATCTTGCCAAATATCTGAAAGAGAAGAATATCACTGTAAAGCCAACAGCCGACGGACTCTATTATATTGAGAAAGTCAAAGGTACAGGTGCAAAAGCCGCTCCGGGAAAAATTGTAAAAGTGCATTATACAGGCACACTGCTTAACGGAACGAAATTCGATTCCAGCCGTGACGGCAAGCCGCCTTATGAGTTCACTCTTGGAATGGGGCAGGTTATCAAAGGATGGGATGAAGGTATTGCAATGATGAATGTTGGCGGAAAAGCCATGCTCATCGTACCATCCTCGATGGCTTATGCCGGCCAGGATAAAGGGACTATTCCTCCTTATTCAACCCTCGTTTTCGAAGTGGAACTGATGGATGTTAAGGATGCGAAACCAGCAGCACCCGCTAAGTAAACTGAAGATGAAAAAGTTCCTGCTCATTGCAATCATCCTGCTTTCATGGCAGCTGCCATCCAGTGCGCAGGAACTTTTTTTTGGCTTTACATTCGACACGGTATGTAAGGGAAATTATTCACATTTTGAAGCGTTTCCTGCTCCCGATACAATCAATCCGCCTGCCGACAGTATAGTTTCGTGGAGCTGGGATCTCTACGGAACCGGTGTTTTTGCAAGTCCGACAGGGCCAAGCGAAAGTATTTTATACACTAAAGGTGGAATTCACACTGTCGGGCTCAAGGTAACCACTTTTAGCGGACTTAGTAAGATTTTGTACCACCTGGTTCCTGTAAACTCCCTGAAAACCGCCTTTACTGCGAATGCAGGGTGTGTTCAGGAACCGGTTGTTTTTTCCAATAAAACAATTTCACTCGGCGACACAAATATTCAATGGTTCTGGAAGTTCGGAGATGGGACTATCTCTCAGGGTGTTAAAAACCCCGTCCACAAATATCCTGACACAGGCCTTTACAGGGTTACTCTTATAGCAGGTTTTTTAACCGGCTGTATTGATTCTACGAGTACAACCATATCAGTTACTGGTGGCCCCGTTGTAACACTGGAATTTTCTCAGGATACCATTATTCGTGCAGGAGATACTCTTATTGCAAGTGTTATTGGTTCATATGACTCAATTATATGGTCAACTAATGCCAGAACAAATTCAATTGCCATCACGAAGGCAGGATATTATAGTGTTAATGCGTATAAAAAAGCCTGTTACGGGCAGAAAGGATTTCATGTTGTTGTGAAAGAGCCTTCTACCGGAGGTCCGCAAATCATGACTTTGTTCACTCCCAATAGTGACGGGTTTAACGACCTCTGGCAAATCCTTAACCTTGCCGATGTAAAGCCATGCCAGGTAAATGTTTTTGACAGGTACGGCACACAGGTTCTTTCAAGCAGTGATTATCAGAATAACTGGGACGGAACTTTCAACGGCAAACGCCTTGCCAACGATACCTATTATTATTTTGTAAGATGTTCCAACCAGGAGCTTTTAAAAGGAAATGTAAACATCCTCAGATAGGAATGACAATTTCTTAACTATGAGAAAAATCCGGATTTTACTTTTCCTCCTCTTTTCTGCGTCAGCAATTGGATACGCCCAGCAATATCCTGTTCTTGATGCATACAGGATCGATCCTGGCATTTTATCTCCTGCTTTCACAGGCTCAGCATCATTATTCCAGGTGTTTCTGACACACAGGAATGAATGGACCGGCATTCCGGGAGCACCAGTCACAGGTGCAATAAATATTGAAGGAGCCCCGGCAAACAATATGGGGGTGGGCACAAATATCATCCTGAATAAAGCAGGAATCGTAAAATATTTCTCCATTTCGTTGAACTACGCCTATCACCTTCAGATAGCCAAATCCCATTTTCTTCATTTCGGCGTAAGCCCATCACTCTATCAGAATTCAATTGACCTCTCCAATGTGGTCGTGGCAAATCCCTATGACCCTTTACTTAACGGATCTCTCAAACCCACCGAGACCTATATCAACATAGGGGCAAGCCTTATGTATTCATTTAAAACACTCAATGTATGTCTTGGCTTTCCTTATCTGTTCAATAATAAATCAATGTACCACGATTCAGCCTATGCCAATGTGCTGACCATGGGTAGGAACTTCTATGCTTACTTTAACTATTCGCTGATCTTCTCTGATGACTGGAAAATGCAGTTTGATGTCCTCTACAGGAATGTTCAGTATACGCCTTGGCTTATAGACGTTGGGGCAATGGTATATTTCAGGAACAGTTACTGGATAGGACTGATGTACAGGAAAGGTAATGTCTTTATTGTAAACGCCGGGCTTGATATATCGAACACCCTGGTCATCGGGTACAACTATGAGTTCTCGGGGAGCGCGATGATGGGTAAAAGCGGGGGAACTCATGAGATCACTCTTGGATATACTTTGAAACCAAGAACCCAGGCAGAAAAAAAATCAAAAGCTATTAAGCTAAAAGAATACTGATGATGAACATATCAGGATCAACATCTAGATTGCCGGTCTTTGCCTGTCTCTTATTCCTTTTACTTCCCGGAATATGCCTCAGCCAGAGTTCGACGAAACAGGCTGGCATCGGGTTTCGGATTGATGAAAATCCATCAGTCCAGAGAATTCATTCATACGATTCGCTGTTCTCAATTTACGGACAAAAATATTCTTTTGCAGTCACGACATACGTGCTGCCACTTGTTCCGCAATATGTCGATACACTAAGAGCCATGGCACTGAGAGGTATCGAACTGATGGATAATACGCCAACGCATGCCACACAGTTCTTCAATGTACTGAGCCTGCAGGAACTGAATCAATACATAAATAAGCCGGGAGTCGACCATTTTACAGGACAAAAGGTGTGTTTAAAATATGTTTCCTATGACACAACAACACCACATGGAGAAGGTAATATCAATCTATATGGAAATAAAGTGATCAGCCTCAATCCCGGGGAATTTCACGACCTTCTCGGGCCATCCCAGTATTTCGCTCTTTACCTTAAAGCTCCGGTAAACAAAATCTGCCTGTTTAATAATGTTCAGTCAGTAAACATTACAGATCCTGATACTTTATACGTTAATACCTTCTGGGATGAATCCTTTACTTCACCAACCCATCTAAACTTCAAGTATCATAAAATGATCAATGATAACGTCGTTATGCATGATTCTGCTGTGAAGATTTTGGCCCAGAGGTCTTTGAGTATTTTTGATTCAGTACATCTTTCACGTCCCTATACATGGATACAACCCGACGGACAGTACCCCTGGATAAACCCACTGAAACTAAAGGCGATCCTCGGAGATAAACTTAACTACAAGCAATCGACATCTAATATCGACCCTTCCCTGTTTTGTTATAATGAGTTTAATCCTCACAAAAATAAGCAGTTTGCTATCAATAGTGAGCTTCTGAATATGGAAACAGGGACTTTCAAAGCAAATGCAGCAGTTATTGCCAATGCAATTGCTAAACATTATGTATTGTTTGATGCAGCACGCCTGGCAAATTCTTCAGGCGGTTTCAATGCTTACCTTCAACGTATGGACAGCCTCCTTGCCTGGTGTTCGGCCAGCAACATCCCTATACGGACTTATTCCCAGTGGAAATCGATACTCTATGATAGTGTACCTCAAAAGATCATTAATACTTTTCCCAGACTGGATGTTGACCTTGACCAGGACAACTGGCCCGATGGATTCAGCCAGACGGGGGTTGAATTTGATCAGACTGATGGTGTGGAAGCGAGTGGTTATAAATGTTTCAAACTGGATTCAATATACAGTAGTGCCCAATTATGCCTGGTTACACAGTTGGCAGGACTTGAAAAAGGAGGTAACGTTTTAACTGTATGGACGAAAGGGCTTGGAAATCCATTGAGCGTAATAGAATGTTATATGTATTCCCCTGACTGCCCATCATTCAACCTCAATCTTCATATCCCTTCCGACAGCAGTGACTGGGTGAAGCATACGTTTATAATAACGTTGCCTGATTCACTGAATACACTAACTTTTAGTTTCTTGGGAAATACGGCCGTAAACGATATAGTCAAAATCAGTGGAATGAGTTTCCGTTCTTCAGGTTTTCTTTCTCAATCGACTTACCCCCTGCAGGTGCAAACCGCAAATGCACTGTTTCCGAACATCAACCTGAACAGCCTGGTTCTTGATACAATGGCTTATCCGCCATCAAGCATTACATGGTCCTTCAAAGGAGCTCATAAGATGTGGTTTACCGTAGATTCGCTGGGATATATGCATTCAAACAGGCCGACTTCTTTCTGGACAGGGAAAGACAGTGTTTTCGCAATCGCACGCAGGCCTGACAATCTTACCGACAGCTGCTTTTTCAGGTTCAAGTCTGATACCATCCCTTCCAGTTGCGCAGGAATACCTATACAGATATCCATCATGGATACCATTACCAGTAACGATTATATTGTGTGGACTTCAGTTCCATACGACTCGACGATGAGTGATACAACCATATTCAATCCCACCGTGTCTCCCGGCAAAACCACCTGGTATAAGGTTAAAGTTTACAACCTGCTCGGGAACATCTATAAAGACAGTATCAGGATTAAACGTTATCCGTTTCCTGTACCCGGACTTTTCCATGATTCTACCATCTGCCAGGGAAGAACTATAAATCTTACCGCAAAAGGAGGGGGGACATATCTCTGGAATACCGGCGATACGACGGCATCCATATCAGTGAAACCCGATACTCTAACCACATATTCCGTCACTGTAACCGGTTCAGGCAATTGTTCGGCAACAGACTCAACCATTATCACCGTAGCAAAAACTCCTGTAGTTACGATGTCAGGGCTTCTGCCTCAGTATTGCGCGACTGACCCTTTTTCTAATATGTCGGGAGTTCCCTGGAATGGTGTGTTTGGTGGTAGTTCCGGAGTCCAAAACACCCAGTTCTATCCTGACAGGGCCAGGCTTGGATCAGACACGGTATGGTTCGCCTATACAAGTCCGGAAGGGTGTTTCAACGCCGACACCATGTATACTTTTGTTACACAACCTCCTGTTATACCTCCTTTACCAGATACGAACCTTGTTGCCCGTAACTCTATCGTTTTGCATGCAGGAGAAGGCGCCGATAATTACCTGTGGTCAACAGGAGATACAACGGAATATACGGTGGTAGATTCCTTGCATCACGGACTTGGCCTGCTTAAGGTATGGGTTTATGTGACAAAAGGGAGTTGTGTTGCCAAGGATACTGCCAGGATCAATTTTATTCCGTCAGGTATTAATGGCCTGGATCCGCTATCCTTTTCGGTATTTCCAAATCCATTTCAAGATAAAATCACGATCATTCTGAAGTATCAGCCTGGCCAGGGAGAAAAAGCCGAATTAATAAGCCTGGAAGGCAAAATCCTCTACTCGGAAATTATCAGGAACAAGGAGACGAATCTATCCTTAAAGAATGTTTCTTCAGGGATTTATCTTCTTAAATTAACTCATAATGACGCGACTTACTACATGAAGATGGTTAAAGATTGATCAATCTATCTCCAGTGAGTCAATAACATCAGTAAGTTCCTTTGGCCTGTATGGTTTGGCAAGGTATTCATCCATTCCTGAAGCCAGACATTTTTCCCTGTCGGTCATCATAACATGCGCAGTCACCGCAATGATTTTAATCGGTGGATAAGTATATGAGGGATCCTTTTCACGCATTTCCTTTTCATAGTTCCTGATTACCCTGGTTGATTCAATACCGTCCATGATCGGCATCGCAATATCCATAATGATCAGATCGTAATGGTGTTCACGGAATTTCTCGAAAGCCACCTTGCCGTTTTCAGCGATCTCAACCTTGTGACCTGACCTTACTAGGGTAGTTGCCGCGAATTTCTGGTTCAGTATATTGTCTTCAACCAATAGTATCGTCAGAGGCCGGCTTTTCTTTATCTTTTTGTCCTCCTTGATAAGCTTGTTCTTGTACGCTTCGATGTTACCTGTTTCGTAAAGAATTGTAAACCAGAATGTTGATCCGCTGCTTTTCTTACTGATCACACCAATCTTGCCGTTCATCATATCAACAAGGTTCTTCGAGATTGACAATCCTAGTCCTGTACCCTCAAACTGCTTGATCAGAGGATTATCAAGCTGGGCATACTCCTGGAAGAGGCTTTCCTGGTCTTCGTCAGAGATCCCCACGCCCGTATCGCTGACCTCAAATTTAAGAAGGACGTGATTTAATGGGATGTTGCGTGTTTCAACAATAGTATCAGGAAGGTATCCCGCCATGATCAGGTCATCAAGCCTTATCGGATCCAATAATTCAACAGAAACAACAACAGAGCCTTCAAGTGTGAATTTCAGTGCATTGCTGGTTAGGTTTACAAGGATCTGGTGCAGGCGCACCGGGTCACCGACAATACATTCAGGGACAGAAGACTGGATACGATAGGAGAGTTCGATCCCTTTTCCTTTTGCCCTGAGCGACAACATCTTAATTACCTGATGGATCTCTTCATGGAGCAGGAAAGGTTTGTTATCAAGTTTAAGCTGCCCTGCTTTAATCCGCGAAAAATCAAGAATATCATTTATAATGGCAAGAAGGTTATGACTTGAGATGTTTATTACCTCAAGAAGTTCACGCTGCTCAGGTGAAAGGTCAGTCTGATCAAGAATATTGTAAATACCCACAATACTATTCATGGGAGTTCTGATCTCATGGCTCATGTTTGCCAGGAAGATCGTCTTGGTCCGGTCGGCGTCGTAAGCCTGCTTTTTCGCTTTTTCCAGTTCTTTCAGCGTTACAATGCTGCTTGCTTCAAGCTCCCTCACACGGGTTTCAAGTTCTTTTATCCTGTTCTCATCCATAGTCAATGTTTATTCAGTTGGTTTTTCATGATTGAATATAGTTGCTGCTGATTTATAGGCTTAGATATATAATCGTCAAAACCCTCTTCAAGTAATTTTTCACGGTCACCGGCCATGGCATAGGCTGTTTGTGCAATAAAAGGAATTGCCCTGTATTGCTTTATTGTTCTCCTGATCTCCTGCATTAGCTTAATCCCATCCCATGGAGGAGGAAGATTAATGTCAAAAAGCATGATATCGAAAAACTTGCCTTCATCGGCCCTTTTTCTGACGAGTTTTAGTGTTTCATCCCCATTCATGGCAGCAACAACCCGGCCAAGTGACTTGGTCATCTCTGTTAAAACGAGTTTATTCATCATATCATCTTCAACGATGAAAATATCAAGGTCATTCAAACCCCTCGATTTTTTCTTTACTTCTTCAGTGACTGCGGATGAGGATGTTAACTGGTCAGCAGCGGATTTTATGAACAAGGTAACAGTTGTACCCACTCCTCTTTCAGACTGGATATCGAGATTCCCCTGCATCATCTCCATAAGACTTTTCGCAAGTGGCAATCCGAGTCCGCTACCTTTCTCCCCGTTTGAGAATCCTGTCGTTTCACTTTTAAAGGCCGCAAGTATCTCAGGGAGAAATGCCTTGTCAATCCCGCATCCTGTGTCCTTAATCCTGACCGAGACAAGATTTCGGTCCTTCAGATAATCCGTCGAAATATTTATAAAACCATTGTCGGTATATTTAATGGAATTCTCCAGGATGATGCTAAGGGCTTTTGAAAAGCCGGCTTCATCGGCTATGGCTTCAGGAATTTCGGCAGGGATGAAATTTAGTTTAAGCTTCTTCTTGTTAGCCTGGAAAAGATACACCTGAATGGTGTTTGCCACTATACTGTTCAGGGAGCAGGGAACAGGTTTAAGCGTAAAATCATTTGATTCAACCCGGCTGATGTCAATGATATTATTAAGAAGATGGAGTAAGCGGTCTCCGCTTTCCAGGACTGCGTGGGCATAATCAAAGAGTTCTTTGTTTTCTATAACTGACAACTCTGCTTCAAGAAGGCTTGCAAAACCTATGATGTTGTTCAGAGGTGTGCGGATCTCAGAGCTTACGTTTGAAAGGAATGAATTCAGTAAAAAATTAGCGTCTTCAGCTTTTTTCAGAGCCTTTTTCAGCATCATGTCCCTGTCTCTTTTTTCCTCGTATTCTTCCTTGATAAGAACAGTCATTGCGTTTACTTTCTTATCGAATTCCTCCTCGAACCCCGAGATTCTGTCCCTGGCGGCCTGCAACTCTGTTTCAGCATCATTCAACTTCTTCTCCAGATGTTTTTTCTGCTTGTCTATACGTAATAATAGCAAAGCGGATGCAAGTATCAGCAAGACAGCCAGGATTATCAGAAATAAAGTTACTGTGCTCATGTTGGCTTATTTGTATGCTATAAAAAGATCTTCATCAGGATTGATTGCATATTTGTCCAGTTCAACCGGCCATTTGTCACGGTAAGGATTGTACCTTTTTACTGTAAATCCCCTGTTTTCAAGCCTGGAAGGATAATCCTGGCCATATATCCTTACATGATCAAACTGCCCGAATACCTGTTCTCTCTCCTCCGGAGTTTTAATGAGCGGATCTTCATATGTTTTCTCAAGAGTCTTTGAAATCGGGACCTGAAGAATGGCCCATCCTCCTGGTTTCAGTACACGGTAAAGCTCACCAATGGCCTTGAGATCCTCAGGGATGTGTTCCAGCACATGGTTACAGATAATTACATCAAACGTATTCTCTTCAAAATCCAACCTGGTGATGTCAAGAACCGTTGTGTTCCGGTCATAGTAAAATCCCTGGTGGTACTTCATTCCGGCTTCGTAAGTAATGTTTGGAAGCTCCGACAGCATTGCCCTGATACACCCTTCAGGTGCAACGTGAAAAACACTCAGAGGTGCAGTGGATATATTTGTCTTATTTTCCAGGAAAAGGTATATAAGCCGGTCTCTGTCAAGTGAGTTACAGCGGGGGCAAACATCATTGAGACGGTATCCTGCTCCAACGATCTGTTTTTCATAGATAACAGGTAAGTTTATACCACCGGGTCGAAATTTCCTGAATGAGTGTTCACAAAACGGACAGAAATAGGTATCCCCGCTCAATACAAAGGCAAAACCTTTCTGGTAAAAACCTTTCAGCTTTTTAGCCAGCCAGAAAGGAATAAACTTTTTCAGGGATAAATCCATAATTTACTTTGAATTATTGGCTCAAGGCCGAAGTTAACTTTACTGAAACAGACTTTCCTGCAAACCTCAGAATGCAAATATAACAGGCATCTTCAAGCCTGCCTATATATTTCTTAATTTCACAGACACCTGGCCCTCTCACAGAGTTTTCCAGTGTCGCTATATGACTTCCTGTCAGGGAATATAAATCAACGGCCAGGAAATTTTTGCTGTCAAGATCTGCTGATATATAAATACTGCCTTTGCTATAGAAGCATTTTATAACACGAATCGGCTCAGTTATTTTTTTTTCCTCAATGCTGAGCAGAGAGGAGTCATGACACTCAAAAGCACCGATATCGTATTTCCATGCCCAGGGACGCCATCGTCCGAGGAAGTCTGAATTCAGAAGGAACCCGGGAAGCGGTGATGCCTTATTGACCGCAGGAGAGCTTGGTTGGAGGTCAAAATTATCAAGGGATGGATTTTTGAATTTAACTTCTGCAATTGTTGGAACCAGCAGGTTATTTAGTTCTGTAAGACTTGTCCCGGCTGCTGTCTTTATGTAATCACTCCCGGGATTTGATATAATGTTATCCGAGGCTTCGCTGTTGACTGCGGCAGTGGATCGGAAATCAATACCATTTGTTTTCGGAGAGACTATGGTGTTAAATATAATATTATATCCACGGCCTGAAGAAGGAGCCTGCATACCGACATAAATACCATGTTTTCCTGCAGCTCCTGATAAGGACTGACCAGGTCTGACAATCAGATTATTGTAAATGTAGTTACCACCAAGGCCTAATTCATCAATGCCGTCTCCCTTGCCGTCTTTGACAAAATTCGAATGGCAGTTGCAGGAAGACCCTCCGCCCAGAAGGAATCCACTCATCTGACCAAAAATCTCGGCCTGGCTGTCCTGGTATACGTAGTTGTTATTAATCCAGCATGCCGAATCACTTGACGAAACCTGGATCCCGTCCCAACCGGTGTTTTCAACCCTGTTACCATATACTTTCAATCCCCTGATCAGGTGAGGGTATACCATTGTGTCCTTCCCGTTGCAATTAATTGAATATCCACTGTAATATGAATGGCCGAGGTACATTCCTTCTTTTGCAATACCATGAAGATAATTATCATGTATGCTGATGTTCCTCATGGTGTATTTATCCCTTGTCGAAAGGAAACTGCAGTCGGGGTCTGTCTTTGCGACTATTCCAGTCCAGCCGGCATTTGCGATCTCAAACCCTGCAACTTCAATACAGCTGCTTAATCCACTAATGCTTATCCCCGAATAACAGTTAGTGATCAAAAACCCATAACTTCCCCTGGTTTCATCACCAATCATTTTAATCCAGGAACAGGTATCAAACTTCACCCCGTAATTACCATTGTTGAAAATGACCTGACCGCCAAAATTCTGAATGAGGATAGGGCTGGCTTGGTTGCCATGCAGACTTCTGATGAGGACATATTGCCTTACTGAAGCTGTCAGGTAAATCGTGTCGCCTGGTTTTACCGCAGATGCATTGGACCTGCCGTCGATGATGTTTTTATCGGGCCCGAAAACAAATTTCGTTGCCATGAGACTTACTGGCAAAAATACCAGTAAAACAATGACAAAGGCATGAAAGGGTATATATATTCTATTCATATAACCATTAATTTTCAGCTCCTTTTGGCCCTTTCCCAGTTTACTGATTGCTGGTTCCTGATATACCTTGCAAACCCAAGAAAAACGGCAAGGTTCATAATCGAAAAGTAATAAGGCACAAAAAGCACTTTAAGTTTTATTTTCCTTTCTTCAAGGTACCATCCTAAGATAGCTGCCAAATAAAAGGCAATCTGTCCCCAGAATAACCAGACATAAATACTGCAGTAATTAAGCAACCCATCCGCAGCTACAATACAGGCCGAACAGAACAGCATGATCAGGAGGCCCAAAGGGGCAAGAGTCCATCTGAGGACCCTGTGTGAAATGTACTGAAATGAAAGGATCCCATAACGAAAAGGATTCAGCAATTCTTTCAAACGGACGATTGATTGTATGCCTCCGGCTGAAATCCGTATTTTCCGCTTGAGCTCTTCTTTGACACTGGCAGAAGGATTCTCAATGGCATAAGCTTGTGGATCGTATTGTATTGTATAGCCCTTCTCAGCAATCCGCAGTGAAATGATAAAATCATCAAGCAAGGTGTCGGGTTCAACGGGCTGAAAAAGTTCAGTTCTCAGGGCAAAAAGCTCGCCGGCTGCACCAACAACAGAATATAACTCAGCATCCCACTTTTTCAGGGTTGATTCATATTTCCAGTAAATACCTTCGGTTGCAGCAGCAGAATCCTTGTTGAATATTCTCTTCTCTCCTGAAACACAACCAACAACAGGATCTCTGAACAAGCTGACGATCCTTCGGATAGATTCCTTGCCAAGGAGAGTATTTCCATCGGAAAAGATCACTATAGGTGTTTTTACAAACTGCATGCCACGGTTCATTGCGGCAACTTTTCCAGCTCTCAGCGACAGATGATATACTTCAACACCCTCATAATGACTCAGCATTTCAGGAGTGCCGTCATCAGAACCATCGGTGATCCATACCTGCCTGACTCTTTCCTTTGGGTAATCGAGTGAAAGTGAGTTCTTGATTTTGGCATCAATGAAGTCCTTTTCATTATATGCTGTAACAAACAAGGTCACCTCCGGTTCAAAATCCTTTTCCTCAGCTGCTTTGCTTTTTTTAATGATTCGTTTAAGTCTTACAAGGAAAAAAAGCAATATTCCATAACCCAGATATGCATAAAAAACAATGAATAGAAATACCCAGAAAGTAATTTTTAAAATCGTCATAACCAACAATTTAATCAGGGATTTATGTCTTTCGCTCCCATTGTTTAGTTTCGGAGTTATAGGCTTTGAGTATTTTTGCCGGATTCCCTCCAACGACAGAATATGGGGGAACATCTTTGGTTACAACGCTTCCTGCCGCAATCACTGAATGTTTCCCAATCCTTACCCCGGCGACAATTACCGAATTGGCACCAACCCAAACCTCATCCTCGATCGTGATCATTGATGTGGTCTGTTTCTGAAGGCTTATTGGCCTGGTAATGTCCTGGTAGGAATGATTAAGTCCCGAAACAACGATGTTCTGTGCCAGCATGATATCATTCCCCATGGTTACCGGCCCGATCACCGTACAGCCTATTCCTATCCTCGAACGTTCGCCAATGTACAGGGAACCAGCGCCATTATTGACTGTAGCGTTATCCTCGATGGTAGAATCTTTTCCGAGAACAAAGTCATTATAAGGAAACACATCAAGTCTTGCTTTCCTGTAAATAGAAGAACCCCGCCCTCTCTTATGCTTGAAGGGATTCAAAAACAATTTCACCCATAACCTGGGCCGGGCTTGATTTTTTGGAGTCATTAAATAAATTGCAAGTGATTTCAGCTTTGGATTGGATTTGATCCTGCTTTTTAATGAACCGTCAACGGCTGGTTGTAGAATCGGAGTATCGTCTTTATTCATTGCTCAAGGGCTTTAAATATTTCATTCGCGTTTGCTTCCCAGGTATGCCCCCTGGCGAAGTTCTCCCTGGCCCGTGATTTTTCTTCGGAATCTTCATCCAAAGCGAGCTGGATGAGTTTTACATATTCCTCCCTGGAGGTAGCAAGGTAAGTGTGCTCACCGAATGCTGTCATGGCTTCTGTATGAGTGGCAACCGTTGGTTTTCCCATGGCCAGGTATTCGTCGATCTTGCGCGGGTAGTTTCCAATGGTTACTTCATTGATAATCTGCGGATTAATTCCAACGTCAAAGCATGCAAGATAGGGGGGGAGTGTTTCAAGGGGCTTGCTGCCAAGGAAATAAACATTAGGAAGTTTATGGAGATCGGAATTTTTAAACTCTTCATCTTCCGGACCAATTAGAACAAGGCTCCAACCTGGTTTTTCAACTGCGATATGCCTGATCACCTCAAGATCGAGCCTGAGTTTATATAAGACCCCGATATACCCGATTATTGGCTTTTTGATGTCCCTGATATCTGAAGGAGGAGGGTCTTTAATGATCTTTGAATTAAACAAAGTAACATCACAACCCTGGCCAACATAAAATGATTTAGGGTTGAACTGTCTGCAATAATTTGCCAGGTGAACCGAGTTGGCAACAGCGACATCAGCCTTTGCGATTAGTTGTGCTTCAATGCGGATGCCCTGCTTTTTCCACCAGTCAACAGCGATCAGTTTATCCCTTAGATAATACATGAAAACAGCGGGTTTGATCAGTTCTTTAAGATAAAAGCTCCTGAACATGTCTTCATCACAGAATATCAGGATATTTTTAAATCCAAGGGTCTGAATTGCCTTGTTGATCTCAGATGCAAACCTTCGACCGTTAATCCTGTTGAGGAAATCAAAAATCCGGTTATTCCCGATCTGGCTGATCGATTCAAGAACAGTCTTCGGATAAAACGACCATAAATTCTCCTGCACTTTAACCAGGGCTTCTTCCTTCCCTTTGATCACGCTGATCCTCCTGCGTATATTGGGATCCTTCCTGTGCCTCAACAGCGACATTCGGTCGGCGGGATAGTTGACATACAATACTCTGTGCTTTTTCGCAAACACATAAGCCAGGTTCACCGGGTTGGAGCCGGCGCTGTAGTTGATGCCTTGCAGACTGGTGATCACAATATCAAATTCTCCGGATCCCTGCATCATAATCAGCGTTTGTCAAGAAAAAGATCAATATAAGTATATAATTTATCAACGAAATTGCCCCAGGAATGGCTTTTCCCAAGCAGTATCCGTTCCTTATGCTTTTCAGGTGAGTCTTCGGCAAGGGCTTTTGTGATCTGGGTAATATACTCCTCTTTTGTTGCGGCAAGATATGAATCCTTCGAAAAATAATAGTCCATGAACCATGTTTTGGTAGCAGCAACAGGTACGCCCATGGCAAGGTACTCATCGAGTTTCAATGGATAATTGATATTTGTTATTTCATTGATTATCTGCGGATTGATAGCAACGTCGAATCCTTTTACAAACCCCGGCAATTCGGTACCCGGTCTTCCGCCAAGGAAATAAACATTTTTCATCTGGTGGAGCTTGCTGTTTTTAAATGCCTCATCTTCGGGACCAACCAATACCAGGCTCCAATCAGGACGCTGTTCGGCAATATAAACCAGGAGGTCAAGGTCAAGTCTTAAGGTGACGATGTTGCCAGTATATCCTATCCGCGGATGAGGAATATTTTTCAGTTCATCAGGTACGCTAAGCGTTCCTTTATCATCATTATACAGATCAATGTCAACTCCCTGGCCTATGAAGTATGAATTAGGGTTGAATTTTTTTGCATAATCGGTAAAGTATGGTGAGTTGGTTACCACGATGTCAGACCTTTTAATCATTTCGGGTTCCTGCCTGGCTCCGTGAGTTGCATGATAGGCAACCTTAGTGACATGGTCTCTAAGAAAGTATATTGAAACAGCAGGCTTCAGCAATTCTTTGAAGTTTATCCCGCTGATCATGGAATTATCATTCAGGATGATAAAATCCTTAAAGTGCAGTTTGTCGATGGCTTCCTGCGCTTTTTTAGCATAGCGCCTGTCGTTCATTTTACCGAACCAGTCATGGATTCCCGGATTTGAAATCCAGTTTATCGATTCCAGTACAGTACTGGGGTGCATGATCCAGAGATTCTCGTTGATTTGTTCCAGTTCAGGTTCCTGTCCGCTGAAAATCTTGGAGTATTTTTTTGTTTCAGCTGCATCTCGCTTGAAAAGCTGGTAATTTCTTGGTAGGGGAGTGTCAAGGAAGATAACACGATTAGTTTTGCAGAGTTCCAGCGTTATGTATTTTGAAACCGTGGTTCCAAAAAAAGCAATCCAGGATTGCAGGCTGTGAACTATAAAATCTCTTTTCTTTGGCATATATTGATTATTTATTTGTTTGAAAGAATTTCAGTGTAAACATCCAGTACCTCGGTTGCCATATTTCTCCAGGTAAATTTCTTCGATTGTTCAAATCCCAGTGTTACCAACTGTTTACATTTTTCGGGATCCGACAGCAGCAATGCGATCGCATCGGCAATTTGTTCAGGTTTATAAGGATCAATAAAAATGGCGGCATTCCCACCAATTTCAGGCATTGACGAAGTATTTGATGTAATGACAGGTGTTCCACAGGCCATGGCTTCCAGAATTGGAATACCAAATCCTTCTGTTAATGAAGGATAAAGAAATATTGAACTCATCGAATATATTCCCGGTAAATCAGAGTAATTAACATAGCCCGGAAGAGTGATATAATTAATTAGATCTTTATCCCTAACCTTATCAATAAGATTAATCAAGGCTTCTTTCTCAAAGTCAAGCATCACCAAGTGAATTTTATCTTCCGAAGTTTTGTTGAAAATCGAGATCGCACGCAATACACCAATGGTATTTTTTTTGGGATCCGTGTTACCTAAGAAAAGGACAAATTTCTCTGGAAGTTTATAACTTAGTTTTATGTTGCTGATGATTTCGTTATTGGTAGTTGGATGGAAATGTGGACTCACCCCATTATAAATCGCTTTAATCCTGGAATCATCAATGTGAAAAAATGTCGAAATGCGATTCTTTGAATATTCTGAAACTGTAATTAGTTTTATACATTTTTTTGCCACGCGAGGTATAACCATTCTCCTGTAGATATTACCAAATTTCTGATAATTGGAAAACCCTTTCTTGAAAAGGCTTAGGCTTTCCATATAAATTATATCATGAAGTGTTACGACAAGCGGGATAGAAGTATATATGGGGGCAGTATTGCTGGTGCAATGCAGAATCTCGCAGCCTGCTTTCTTAGCTGCGATTGGCAGGCTCTTCTGTTCCCATATAGGATAAGATTTGCTTTCAAGTTCAACGATGTTAAAGTTTCTAATTGATTCGAGACATGGATTTTCATCTTTTTTAACGAAAATATAATATTCGTTTTCATAATCAATTTTCATGAGGTTTTTTACCAGTTCCAATGCAACCATATCCATCCCATGTTTTTTCCTCCTAAATAGCCGCTGACCTTCAATACCGATTCGCATAATTACATTTTATTTATTCAACAAAATTTTACTATATACATCTAATACGTGCATTGCCATGGTTCTCCAAGTGAATTTTCTGGATTGTTCAAAGCCAGAAGCAATAAGATTTGATCGTAACTCTATATTTGAAAATAGACGAAGAATAGCATCTTTAATCTGTTCAGGATTGAATGGATCAACAAAAAGGGCAGCATTTCCTCCAATTTCAGGCATTGAGGAAGTATTTGAGGTTATAACAGGGGTACCGCAGGCCATTGCCTCAAGGATAGGAATTCCAAAACTTTCCCTTAAAGACGGATATAGAAAAACAGAACTTAAAGTGTAGATTCCAGGCAATTCGGAATTGGGGATGTAACCTGTTAAAGTGATATAATCAACAAGGCTTTCGTCTCCGACCTCACCAAGAAGTTTACTCAGAGCTTCCTTATTAAAATCCAATATTACAAGGTGTAATTTATCGGACGATTTTTTATTGAAAAGTGAGAGCGCTTTAAGAACCCCAATAGTATTTTTTTTGGGATCCGTGTTCCCAAGGAAAAAGACAAATCTTTCAGGAAGTTTATATTGAAATTTAAGCCTTGATAGCACATCAGGGTTTGTTATGGGTCTAAAGTGAGAACTAACCCCATTATAAATTGTAGTAATCCTGGAATCGTCAATTTTAAAAAAAGAAGAAATCCTTTGTTTCTCAAATTCCGAAACAGTTATTATTTTCTTACATTTTCTTACAGCACTTGGTACGACCATTCTCCTGTAAATATTTCCGAATTTCTGGTATTTAGAAAACCCTTTTCTGAAAAGACTTAGATTTTCCATATAAATGATATCATGGAGAGTAAGAACAAGTGGTAAGGATACATAGTAAGGTGCTGTATTTGCAGTACAATGCAAAATTTCGCAACCTGCTTTTCTGACTGCTGCCGGTAGCATCATTTGCTCCCATATCGGGTATTTTCGTTTCTCAAGAACAACAACATTGAAGTTTCTAAAGGATTCAAGACACGGACTTTCGTCCTTTTTAATGAAAATACTGTATTCATTTACATTATCGATTTCCATTAGATTCCTAACAAGTTCAAGTGTTACTATGTCCATTCCATGTTTCTTTTTCCGGAAAAGACGCTGTCCTTCAATACCTATTCTCATATTTTGATTTATAAATATGATTTATAATGATGCTCGGTGTGTATGAATTTTTTATTGGCTTTTTTTAACCTGAATAATATCAATACCATCAGGAGGAAAGCAACAGGTAATGAAAGTATCGCTTTCATTGTTTGCTTTGTATAAAAATGTAGGGGAATTGATATTAGTATTGCAATTGAACATAAAATAAGCATTAAAAGCCAAAGAAATGAAAAAGTAGTGGGTTCAAAAAAGAGATGAATGAAGTTCATGGTGATTAATGTTCCCAGTAACATAGCTCTTGGAAACAGAGAGAATTGCAGTGTTTTATTAAACAATTCGACATTCCCATGAAAGAAAAGTGAAGAAAGACTTGATAATATACTTTTCCCTAAATAAAAAAGCTGGGCAGAAATCCATCTTCGGCGTTGGTTATAAAAGGCCTGAGAATCAGCAACTTTTTCGTCATACACATATGCATCGCTAAGATATTCAATTTTTATTTGTGATTTCATAAGTTCCAACTCAAGTTCTTTATCAAATCCACCAATTGCCTTAAGATTAGGAATAAATTGATTGTAAATATCAATCTCAAATGCAATCGCAGAACCTATCAATGCAGCCGATAATCCAAGAGCCCTTTGACCTTCACGAAAAATATTATTATTTACTTCCTCACTGATTGCATCTAAAAGGGCAAATGAACTATTTGTGTTTTTTGCAGTCCGGTGGCATTGAAAAACCCTAAAGCCTGATGCAAATGAAAGGTTTAATTTTCTTAGGAAGCCTTTTTCCATTACATTATCTGCATCAAGAACGACAACAAAATCAGTTTTAGTAGATAAGTATTTTAAAGCTAATTGCATTGAATAAACCTTGGTGCTTTCATTTAATTTAGCAATTACCAATTTTATTTGATAAGCTTTTAAAGATTCAATTGTTTGAGAAGTGAAGGAATCAGCAATCAAAATAATCTCAATGTTTTCTGAAGGGTAATCCTGTTGGAGGGCTGATTTTATAATAGATTCAATAATAAAGTCTTCTTTGTATGCTGTAATCAGGAGTGTAATATGACGAAACCTTGTGAAACACCAATTGCTTTTTTTATCCCTTAATACGCCGGCAATTGCAAATACAAGAATGTACAACACGTTTAAAGCCAAATAAATGAAAATTACAATTTCAATTATTCCGACAACATGACGTATTAGCTGCATATTTATTAATTTTTTTTCAGATCATTTGTTTTATTAAAACTATGCATTGTATGGCCCCAACTTTTATTTGTTTTAAATATCCTTATTAATGAATAAAACATAAATATAAAGCCTTTTGGAAGAAGAAGAGTTGCTTTTAATGTAGAAAAGGTGTAATACTTTCTTGGTGTTGAAATAACAAGGGTGATGACGCAAAGGACGGTTAGTGAGATCCATGCGAAGGTATATCTAAATGGATTAAATAGTATAGAAACAAATAAAATGATAAACAAAAAGCCAAGCAGAAAAATCCTTGGAGGAAGAAGCTGCTGAATTACTTTGTCAAAAAGAGTTATATTCCCCTTTAGAATTAGTTGTTTGATACTCCAAAAAAAATATCTTTTTGCATAAATAAACTGGTTTGCAAGCCATCTGGTTCTTTGAACCATGAAAACCTTCGATTTTTGAACTTTCTCATCAAAAATGTAAGCATCATCTAGATATTCTATTTTTTTTCCATCGCTGAACAATTTAATTTCCAGTTCTCTATCTTCACCAGTTGAGTCAATGTCTGACATATATTGCTTATAAAGCTGATAATGGAATGCCATTCCTGAGCCAATCAGTGCAGAGGAAAGTCCAAGCACTCGATGACCTTTACGGAAAATTTGGTTATTGATCTCCTCACTTACCGAGTCAAGGATAGCAAAGTCCGTATTGCGGTTTTTTGAAGTTCTGTGCCCCTGTACACCATCAAAGCCACGGTTTAGGGCTTCATTCATTTTAACAAGGCAGTCATTTGCCATCAAATTATCGGCATCGAGGATCACTACCGCATCATACACATCGGGAAGCAGCGACATGGCTTTATTCAGCGCTCTGGATTTTGAACTCTTTTCAAAGATTACCTCGATCACTTTAATCGGAAGTTTTTTTAAACTTTTAAGTGTTTCAGGCTGAAATGAATCGGCGATAACAGCAACATCATATCGGTCACGAGGATAATCCTGCCCTAGCGCATGCTCTGCAACATCAACAATCACTAAATCCTCCTTATAGCCGGGAATCAACACTATGAATCTGTTGAAGGTATTTTCAGAACAGGGAGGGATACGATGAGTGAACAATCCAGCAATAGAAAATACTAAAAAGTAAAGTGTTGATAACGCCAGATAAGTAAAAATAAGGATCTGAATGATCTGAGCAATTGATATCAGAATCTCTTTAGCCATACCGATGAATTTTCATTAAAACCGAAGACTTGCAAATATAACTTAAAGCTAATGCAATTCCAACAAACAATAAGCACAAGATGAGCGACAGTGAATATTCGGTTCAGCAGGCAGGCTCCCAAAGCCTTGTTTCAAAGTTGTATTTCTTTAGGATTTTTGCCGGATTACCCGCAGCGACGCAATACGATGGTATGTCTTTGGTAACAACGCTTCCAGCTCCTATTTGTGTTTTATCTCCGATTGTGACGCCAGAAAGTACTACAGAATTGGAACCGATATGAACATCAATCCCCAATACAACTGGCTTTTTATCAAGGGGTTGTAAGCGTGTTTCTATAGCTGGATCATCATAACTATGATTAAATCCCGATATAAAAACATGCTGACCTGTTCCTGAATGATCGCCTATTGTCACAGGACCAACGATAATGCTTCCAATCCCAATAAGGACGTCCTTGCCAATGATCAGATCTCCTGCACCATTATTTAGAACTGTAAAACACTCAATGGTCGAGTGATCTCCTATTACAAATTTATGCCAGGGATAGAGATCATGCCTCGAAAGACGTTTTCTGATCTTCGTCTTTTTACCAATTTTATGAAAGAAACGATTCAGGATATTTCTTACCCACCATCTCGGGGTCAATCCTCCCTGATTGTAAATTATCTGCTGACCAATATCTCTCAGGTATTGATGCCTCTCTATAACCCCTTTGACAAATGATTTCTTTATTATAGGCATAATCTTAACATGATGTCAGGAATACGATAAGGCGCCAGTAAAAGGCACTTCATTTCATTTATGCAATGATTCAATAATATCAGAAAATTCTTCTATCCTTTGTTCCCAGGTATTATTACGGGCAATTTCAAGTCTTTTTTGAATGTTTTTCTCAGTGTTCGATTGTAAGGCCTGAACAATTGCATCTGCAAAAAGTTCAGGAGTATCGGCAAGGAAAACCACATCCTTGGTTTTTTCTAAAATATCCGGATTAAAATTGGTGCTGACCACTGGTAATCCGGCTCCAAGGTACTCATACAATTTCAGAGGAAAAATGGTTCTGCTTACTTCATCAGTTTTAAACGGCACCATTCCAACGTCAAACCCCTTTAAAAACTCAGGAATGCGATGATAGTGTCACCTTGCATTAATTTTGACCCACTAAATTGCATTAAAAGTGACCCACCTTGTTTGACAAAATTAATTCAATAATCATCGATAATACTTCTTTTTACCAGGATTTGTTTCTGGCGGCATGCCGCCAGAAACAAAAAATACCTTCATTCGTTGTTCACCCGGGTCAATAGTATTGCAAGTTGCAATAAAACTGACCCACCTATTTTGATCTTGTTGTTTCACTTTCTGTTAGTTCGCTTCTTTTTTTTATCCGGTAACTGTTTCCGGCGATTTTTATGATCTGAGCATGATGAATGAGTCTGTCGATAATTGCAGAAGCCATGACAGGGTCTTCAAACAAACTCCCCCAGTCTTCAAAAGTCCGGTTGGTGGTAATGATGATAGAACCGGTTTCATAACGGCTACGGATGACATCAAAGAAGTCATCCAGGCCATTGCGTGGGATTCGTTTAAATCCAAGCTCATCGATGATCAGAAGATCCAGCCGTTTATATTTTCTCAGTGCTGCCTGGTATCTTCCATCAGCCTTGTAGCGATATAAATCATCAATTAGGGTATTGGCATGAACCAGCATTACTTCTTGGCCTTGATGCAGGGCGCTGAGTCCAATAGCATTGGCCAGATGAGTTTTTCCTACACCGGGCTTACCCATAAAAATAACGTTTTGTCTATCGTTAATAAACCTACAGGAAGCCAGTTCCTGGATCTGTCGTTTATCGATATCGGGTTGAAAACGGAAGTCGAACGCTTCCAATGTTTTTGATGGATCCAGGCGGGATGCTTTCAATTTTCGTTCGAACCCATTGCTCTTACGGCGAACACATTCATCTTCCAGGAGCATCTCCAAAAACTCCAGATAGCTACACTTGTTATCCAGAGCATACCGGTTACGGCTCTCAAGCGATGCACTGGCACCACTCAGACGTAAGATCTTCAGTTTTTCTCTTACTGCTTCCATGGTCTAGAGGATTTGATCATACATGGACAACTCATGTCCCCAACCACCAAAGGCCACAGGGGATAAAACCTCTTGATCTTCAACATGCAGTTTCTTATCGAGGATATTTTTTACCGTCTGATAACTGATGTTGTTATACGTTACAGCCCGTTTACAAGCTTGGTTGATTTCCTGATGAGAGTATACTTTGCTCAGACTGATCACCCCTTTCATGTAATCATACCAATGCAATGGACGATACTGCCGGGCTAGCTCCATAAATGCGGTTACATCATGCCCCATTTCAGTCGCCTTCTCTTCATACCAATGAAGATCTTTCTTGGTTTTATAGGAAGGCTGGTGTTCCTTTTTGGTAACATAGATTCCCTGGCCATGGACCACGGCATGGCAGGTAATTTCAAGCTGTCCCTGGTACACCCGAAGAATGTTCCCGGTGACTTTGACGGTGAGCTGCTCTCCGGATAAATAATCCGGTACGGAGTAAAAGTTATACCCATAGTGAACATGCCCGTACGAATCGACTTTTCGTTGTTCAATCACAGGATACTCATAGCGCAATGCAGGCAAAGATTGTAATACCGATCGTTCTTCCTGTTGAAACACTTCGGCTGGGACCTTTCGTGTGGTCCCATGCTTTCGTGCATTACAAACACTCTCAAGCCATACTGCAAGCTTTTGTTCCATCGCATGATAATCAAGATCATGGTCGATATAGCGTTTAACAAAATTCTCTTTCAAATAACCGATACCCCGTTCTACTTTACCCTTATGTTGAGGAGTGTGAGGTCGGCAGGCGATAGGATGGCTGCTATAATGATCCAAAAACCGGGCATATTCTTCCTGGTAAACCGGTTCAAAAAAGTCGGGTGTTATAACACCTGCTTTAAGGTTATCAAGGCGAACAACCAGGGTCACACCGCAAAAATATTCAAAGGCCAGCCAATGACAACGAATAAAACTTTCAACGCTTTGGTTGGTCACCAGGCAGTAAAAACTATACCGGCTATAACTTAAAACCATGCAGAACGCCCAGACTTTGACTCTCTTTCCGTCTTTCATGAATCGACCGATATATCCAAAATCAACCTGGGCTTCCTGCCCAGGCGGTGTTAGCACCGGAACAAATACTTCTGTTCCTTTCATCTCAGTAACAAATCGGGAGACCGTCGTATAATCCACTGCCAATTGATATCGATCCACCAGGTGTTCATGGATTAAAACCGATGATTTTCCTTTATTCATCATCGTAACAATCTCAGATTGATAATCCTGGAGTTTTTTCTTGCGCGTTAGATTCTTTGGAACTTCTTGTCCTGTTTCTAATTGTCGGGCAATCGTTCGAACCGTGTTCCGACTGATAGCCAATAATTTAGACGTACTCCGTATGGAGTGTCCAAGTTCTAAATGTGTTTTGATCGTGTTATACATACCCACTCTGTACATAAGCTCCGGTTTTGGTCACCGAAGCAAGTTAATCTTACTTTTGTGGGTGGGTCAATTTTGTTGCAAATCCCTGGGTCAATTCTCGTGCAATTTGACATGATAGGGTTGTTGTTTAATAAAAATAATGTTTGGGATTGTAAAAAGTTCATCAGGAATGTACTTGCACTCAAGAGGGCCTACCAAAACAAATGTCCATTCCTTATTTTTTCTTGCAACAGATCCAATAAGGATATAATCAATTCGGCGTTCTATACTCCCCAAATACCCAATGATGGGCTTTGGAAACTCTTTAAGTTCAGAAGCGACTGATGTTGATGGAGAAAGGGCTTTGCTTGAAAGATTAAAATCAGCAGCATTTGTAACCAGGTAACTATTTGGATTAATTACCTTTTTTGCTTGCTGAAGTTTCGGAGCGGTTGTGATTACAACATCTACTTCTTTTAATAATTGATTTTCTAGCCTGGGACCATGCCTGAGCGAATATGGTTTGATCATTATATCAATGCAGTAATAAATATAGAGTGAAGGCTTAATATACTTTTTAAGGTCGGGGTAATAAAAGTTGAATGCATTGATGTAAATTATATTTTTTAAAGAAAGTTTTTTTATAGCCCCCGCTATCCGCTTTCCGATGATCGTTGTATTTATTCCTTGCAGAGCATTGTAAAGCCCACCTGGTTCAAGGTAATTAATAGGTATGACAGGAGGGAGTGACAGAATATATAAACTGGCTTCGTCTCCTCTGTATTTGGAAATGCCGCAGCGAAAAGGGATAAAATGTTTTAATCTCCATCTTACATCTCCTTTGATATCATTCAGAACAAAATCTTTAATAGTATATGGATGATCGATAAAGATCACCCTGTTGTTTTTTGCAAACTCCTTTGCAATGCTGAAACAGTTTAATCCTCCCTGCTCATCATGCCGGCTCAGGGAAAAAATCACTATATCGCGGTTCTTGATATATAGAGTAGTTTAAAATGGCGAAATAAAATCAGTAAAATTTACAAACGACTTATCCCGGTCAGAAATTATAGGATTTCTAACCTTCCAGTCCATACCGAACGAATCATAATGTATGCCTACATCGCAATCCTTTTTATACACCGTAGTTTGCATATATGATACAATAGTGGAATTTTCGAGGCTCAAAAAACCGTGCGCACAACCTATTGGAATATACACTAAGATAGGGTCATCTTCCGTTATTTGGACAGAGAAATATTTACCAAATGTTTTTGAATCTTTGCGGATGTCTAAGACCACATCCAGAATTGATCCGTTGTTCACAAACACAAGTTTGGTATGCTCAAATGGTGGCAGCTGAAAATGCATTCCCCTGATCACATTCGAATGGGAGAGGGAGAAATAGCATTCCCTCAGGTTTGTTTCCAACGAATTTGATTCAAAGAATTCAGCATTGAACGGTTTGACAAAGCTTCCGCGTATATCTTCAAACCTGTTGAGGCGGATAAGTTTTAAGCCTTCGATCGTTGTTTCTTCAATTTTCATATTATTCCCAGTTATCGTTCAACACATTCGATTCATTCGCTCCCTGATCCAGTAGATAAGTTTTAAAAAACTTAATCATCAGAGGCGGTCCCGAGATGAAAAAGGCAGGGTTTTCAGGGTTTTCAGCCAGAATTATTTTAATGTCGAGCATCCCTGCTTCATCTTCATATTGTATCATGGGTCTGAATGAGGGGTTGATGATCTTTGCCGATTCGAGTTCATCATTGTAAATATTCAGTGCTCGGTTGCGAAATCCGGCATAAAGAACAGGATTTATATAATTGCCAAAGGTGGTGTTTGTAAAAAGGGAGAGAAAAGGGGTGAGGCCTGTTCCTCCGGCAATAAATACAGTGTTTGTTTTACTATGTTTCTGCTCAAACAAGTTGCCGAACGGTAGTTTCAGGGTGACTTTCTTGCCGGTAAATAATTCATTCTTCATACGGTTCGTGAAAACCCCTTTAACCGAAAATGTGATTTTAATGGTTTCGTCGCTTGGAGCCGATTGCATGCTAAAACAACGGGATTCAGGCCATTGCGCACTGGGGTCATATTCATCCAAGGCAAGATGCAGGAATTGTCCGGGTGAATATTTGTACACTCCGCATTCCGATTTAAACTCAACGGCATAAAGGTTTTCGCCTTTGTTGACAAACCCGGTGACCAGAGAGGGGTACTTTTTAACTAATGCCATTTATTTTTCTCTTTGGGAGATGAAAAGCTTTAGGGTGTTTTCGATATGGTTCATCATGCTTTCGGTCAGGCCGGGATAGGTTCCAAGGAAAAACGTATTGTTCAGGATATAATCCGTATTTGCCAGGGTATCGGCTACCCTGAAATTCCGGTTCATGAAACCGGGTTGTTTGATCATATTGCCTGCAAAGAGGTTCCTGGTTTCTATCAGATTCATATTCAGAAACTTGCTGAGATCGTCGCGTTTGAAGGGACAATCCTGTTTTAAGGTGACAATAAAACTGAACCAGGCGGGATCTGATTTGGGGGAAGCCTCCGGCAGAATGAAACAATCAGGATAGGCGCCGAAGATCCCATGAAGACGTTTGAAATTGTTTTTACGTTTTTCGCAGAAGGAAGGTAGTTTATCAATTTGGGCAGAACCGATAGCTGCCTGTATATCCGTCATTTTAAGGTTGTACCCAATCTCTGAATAAACATATTTATGGTCATACCCTAATGGAAGGTTGCCAAAAGTTTGTGTGAATCGTTTGCCGCAGGTGTTATTTTCACCTCCCGAACAATAACAATCTCTTCCCCAGTCACGGAATGCCCTCACGAGCTGGGCCAGCAATGCATCATTTGTGATGATGGCGCCCCCTTCTCCGGTGGTAATATGATGTGCAGGATAAAATGAGATTGTTGAAAGATGTCCGAAAGTACCGGTATACTTTCCGTCGTATTTGCTTCCAAAGGCATCGCAGTTGTCCTCGATAACCCAAAGGTCATGTTCCCTCGCCACTTCCATCACCGTGTCAATATCAAACGGATTCCCCAGGGTGTGAGCAATGAAAATGCACCTTGTCTTTGGAGTAATGGCCTTCCTCATTGACTCAACATCAATGTTGTAGGTAGGAATGCTTACGTCGACAAATACGGGGATAAGACCATATTGGATAATAGGAGTTACAGTAGCAGGAAAACCTGCAGCCACAGAAATAACCTCATCACCTGGTTTCAACCTTTTTTCTCCCAGTTTTTCTGACGTAAGGGCAGAAAAAGCCAATAAGTTTGCAGATGAACCGGAGTTTGTAAGCAACACATTCTCAACACCAAGAAAATCGGCGATCTTTTCGGCAAACTGTTCCGAAAACCTCCCTTCGGTCAACCAGAAGTCAAGTGAAGCATCCACCGCATTGATCAGCTCATTCTGATTAAAAACCCTTCCTGCATAGTTAACTTTTGATTTTCCGGGAATGAATTCCTGGGGAGAGAACTTCTGCCTGTAAAATCCATCCGTATGGAAATGCACGACCGTACGCTGCATTTCATCAATTTTTTTCCTGTTTATCCTGCCGATCTTCCTGTTGAGTGAAGCGACCCTGATCCGCATCTGTTTAGAAACAGGGAACAACAATCTCTCCGAAAAGGACCCGTCTTCAATATCAGTAGACCGGATCTCAATCATATATTTTTCGGCCGGTGTATGCCCTGGCGCTTGTCCGGGCAGCACAAGCAATTCTTCTTCATTTTCAAGTGTTTGTAATATCAGCACAGGCAGTGATCCTGAATTGTTTTTATCGGCGCCCGGCGCTTCAGCGATGTAAAAATCGCCTGCCAGAAATGAATTTACAGGTGTTTGTTCCATAGCTTTTATCAGACTTTTCGTTAGATTTTTATCAGTGGTTTGAAAATTTCGCTTTACAGGGTTTGGTCAGATGATTGCCAAATTTAAGTATTAAAAAAAAGAATTCCACTAAATTATGATTATTCTTTTTCTGATGATTCCTTCGGCGGACTGTATTGTCAGAATCACGAGGCCCGGAGAAATATTGCCCAGATCGATGAACCAGCTTGATTTTCCGGCAGGAATAAGCTTTTCAGACCGGCAAATCGTCATCCCGAGTTCATTAAAAAAAATCACCGTATAAAAATTTTCTACCGGACTACTGAAGTCCAGGATAAGCCTGCCGTTTGTCGGATTCGGATGAACCTCGATGCTTAAGCCTTTGATGGCCAGTGTGCCGACCGCAATACCATGATACACTTCGGAAGTGTCAGAAACACAGCCATTCATCCGCACTATTATATAATAGTCCCCGCTCAATGAAACATAGAGATGGTCAAGGGTGTCACCCGGCAACAGCTGGTCATTGAGATACCATTGGTTGCCATACGGTGAGCTGGATTTGATTGTATCGTTCTGTCCTGGAGTTATTGTTGGCTGGGGTGGGATTGGATTCAGAGTCACAAACAGGCTGGAAGGCGTTCCGTTACCGCAGGCATTTGTCCCGTAAACTGTAACACTGTCTGATTGAACATTCTCCAGATACCCCACATGAATGACATTGCTGTTGGGACTGCCCTGGAAAATAGAACCGGCAGGTAAAGTCCAGAAATAACCCGATGCGTTGGTGATAGGAGATACAGAATATTCCTGCCAGAACGCCGGAACGCAAAGCAAGAAAGGACCTGAAACGGATGAAGCGGGCAGAGGCAGGGGATTAACACTAACAATCATCGTATCAGGTGATAAAGCGGGGCAACCGGAGGGAGAGGTGTATGTTGCTGATATCCACCGGGAACCGGAATTATTCCATTGAACGGTCACAGAGGATGTGCTGCCGCCCGAAAGAATTGAATCTCCTGCTGAGATTACCCAAATATAATCCAACTGACCAGTTTGGGTAGAATAATCTTTGGTTCCTGAATTAATGCAGACAGAATTATTCCCGTTGATCATAGGTACCGGCCTCAGAAGGGGTATAACTGTAACAATGGCAGGGGTGACCGGATTACATCCCTTGGTGGAGGCGTAGGTCACCGTAAGTGTTGAAGTCCCGGGGTTCCCCCAGACGGTTGTAATGGAGTCGGTGTTTTGTCCTGATGTAATCGCACCTGACCCAGTGAGAGTCCACAAATAATTACTCATTCCGCTTTCTGTTTTGTAAGGCACATTCGAAGAGTTAGCACATACTGTGGTATTTCCAATGATCTGCGGAACAGGAAGGGGGAACACATTTACATGAAACACAGTGGGAGTATAGGGGAGGCAGTTATTCACACTGAGATAACTAACCGAAATCGTACGAGGGCCTGAAGATGTCCAGGTAACGTTAATTGTATTGGTTCCCATCCCCGTTACTATACTACCCCCGGGGGAGATCACCCATTGGTAATTTCCCATTCCGGTTTCGGTAGTATATGTTCCGGTCTCATTCATACAAAGACTGTCGGGCCCGTTGATTGTTGGAACGGGCAAAGGATGTACCATGACATTTTTCTCGGTAGCCGCCAGGGCAAAGCAGCCTGATGAGTTTGTATAGTTCACAGTGACAGTTTGTGAACCGGCAGAATCCCATCTAACTGTAATTGCTTGCGTGCCGGTCCCTGACTGTATGATTCCCCCCGGGGAGATGGTCCAGAGGTAATTACCCATCCCGCTTTGGGTGGTGTAGGTAATCCCTGCCGCCCCCTGGCATACCGAAGATGATCCGCTGATCGTGGGCAACGGGACGGGATGAACATTTACGGCAAATGACGCAGGCTGAACAGCCATGCAGTTATTCGAATCAAGATAGTTTACAGTGAGGTGCTGCAATCCGGTCGAAACCCAGTTTACCCTCACCGAGTCGGTGTTTTGTCCGTAATCGATCACACCCCCGCTGCTTATCGTCCAGAAATAGTTTGACTTACCGCTTTGCGTATGGTAAATCTGATTGGAAGAGTTTACACAGGAGTTTGACAGACCGCTGATCCAAGGAACAGGCAGAGGATGAATTCTGACCGACTGCAGCACAGGTTGCAAGGCCTGGCAGCCTTTTTCATTTGAATAGGTGACCGAAAGTTGCTGGTTGCCGGCGGCATTCCAGTCGACAGTGATGGTATTAAGGCTTGAGCCGGATGTAATTGTTCCACCAGGGGTGATTGTCCACTGGTAATTATTCATTCCGCTTTCGGTATTGTAAACAGTTCCTGTGGAACCATTGCACAAACTGTCAGGTCCCATAATATGGGGCTGAGGCCTGGCAAACACCCTGACCGGGAGAATGAAGGGGGCAGGAGATTGACATCCGCCGGGCAGGATATAATTTACATGTATTTGCTGCATTCCCGGGCTTGTCCAGTGTACAGTAGCTGAAGCCGTTCCCGAGCCTGAAGTGATTGTTCCACCCGTTGTGACCGACCAGGAATATGCATTCATCCCGGGCTGGGTAGTATATACAATGTCTGAAACTTCGGCGCATAAACTGTCGGGACCGGAAATAACCGGTTGCGCGACCGGGCGGACGAAGACATTATAAACTGTGGGCGAAGGGGGCTGGCAACCGGAAGAGTTTGTACAGTTCAGGCTGATCCATTGCTGACCGGGATTATTCCATTTTACTGTTACCGCGGATGAGGACGTTCCGGATAATATCACACCCGAAGGGGATAAAAGCCATTGGTAGGACTGCATTCCCGATGGTGCGGTATATGTTGATAAGGCATTACGACAGAGAGTATCGGCTCCGCTGATAGCAGGAATCGGAAGAGGATTAACCGTTACATTCTTGATTGTGGGGAGAGGGGCCAGGCAGCCGTTGGTTCCCCGGTATATCACACTGATAGTTTGTTGACCAGCGGCCGTCCAGGTCACAGCGACAGTATTTGTATTCATACCTGAAGTAATGGTACCTCCATATGAAACAGACCAAGTATAATCAGTCATGCCTGCCTCGGTTGTGTAAACCACGCCCTGGTCCATCATGCAGGCTGAGTCCACACCATTCAGAGTAGGTACCGGCCTGGGTTTCACTGTAACTGTAAAAGGCGGTGAAAGCGGATTGTCGATGCAAATGTTTACTGCTCTTACGGTGATGTTGCCTGTGACGGCATTTGGACCTGCAGTTGCAACTACTGTATCATTGGCGCTGCCATTGTTTACAGTAAATCCGACAGGAAAATTCCAGGCATATGATGTTGCTCCGGTAACCGGCGAAATAATATAGGTGTTATTCGGCGTTCCGGCGCAAAGGGGCGATGGCCCGCTTATTGTCGCGGGGGCAGCCAGCTTCGAGTTGGTTACTTGTGAGCCAATAAAATAATCTCCAATGGGATACTGATACATCGGGTTTCCTCCGTCATCGCTATATCTGCAGTCGGCTCCTCCGTTTGATGCGGTATTGAATGTGAGTGGGGTATTCCCCGATAAATAGTTAAAGGTAAGCAGGGCGAGGGTGTCGTGAATGTTAAGCGATTGTGCGGCTGCGCCTGTCCAGGAGATAAGGATCTTTCTCAGGGGCGATATCCCTCCAACAGCCTGGTCGGTGATCAGTATCCCGCTCAGGATTGAAGGTTTACCTGCCGCTCCTGAAACGAAGGCCATGACAGCCGGGCTATATTCAAGTCTCAAATTGAATGATTTGACATTCAGAAAACTGTCAACTTCGAGGGGAATTACAAGGGGATGTCCGGGGCAGCCGCCCTTATCAGGAATGGAAGTAACAGGGGCGTTATGGTATGTGCAGAAATCTGAAGGCAGAGTAAGACCGGGTACGAGGCAAAGTCTGATCCTGAAAGCTTTCTGCACAGGTCCTGGGGGTACCATCAGAATATAATCCATGGCCACATTTGCATCCTCCTGGCTCTGGGAGGTTTCGGTCTTACTTACCCAGGCTTCGGCATTGACTTCGGGAGGTACAACATAATGGCCGTTCCAGCTTATGTTCACCATTCCATTTGTCGATCCTATTCCGTTATACGAGTTTGACTGCACTCCCTGGGTTGCAATGGATGTAATATTCTGGTTGGCCGAAATAAGAAGGGTTGAATTGTAAAAGCGGTATTTGTTGGTGAGGTTTCCGGTAAATGAGATCGTCAGTACGTTTCCGTTCAACTGGGTATTCACATTGATGCTATCGCGTACCATAAGGTAATCGATGACCTCTTCTTCGGTTGTCATCAGGATATTGTCGAGACCGTTCTTACCATAGGTATTGGCAATATAGGTCATCTGGTTCTGGAATGTCGAAAACGCGTATCCGAAACTGCTGTTCGTGATTGAATGTGTAAAAGCTGCTCCCCATTGGTGGGCGCCACCGACGCTGGTATTTGCAAGATTATCGGCAATAGCGCTCAGGCTCACCGCTTCATATCCATTTGCACGGTGCATGCCTATATTCTGGTGTGGAAATGGGCCGGAGACGTTAAATCCTGGATTGCCAAAAGCATATCCTTCCCTGAAGCAGATGGTATATCCCTGGGCCCATGCAAAGGAAGAGTATGCTTCAATTCCATTTGGATTGACAAAAGTTTTTAAGTCAGGGCCACCGGCAGTGGCCGGCTGCATCATCAGTTTCACATAACTTCCATTCCTTGCGACCTGGTAGCCCATGGTTCCAACATTGCCTGAAGTCAGTCCGTGGTTCTGTATGCTCCAGTTCTGCTCGTATAGTTCAATCAGTTGGGGCCATGTTACAATGGTAGAGGCATATTGGCCTGAAGGATCGTGCATATCGACCAGGATAGAACCCTGGGCGTACAATGAAAAGATGGCCGCGCTCAATTTGAAATTCTGATCATTTCCGCATCCATCGGTGTATTTGAGTCCGGGATAGCCTACTCCGTTAATCACCCCCCCGTTGAATAAGGGAAACGCATTCGTGTATATATCCTTTGTCCCGTCATCTTCGCCCATACTGAATGCAAAGAGTTTGTTGAAACGCAACGGAGCCTTTGCGACATTGTAGACCGCAGGAGGGGAGGCAAAGGTGACAATTACATGAATGTTCTGAAGACTATCAACGCCTTGAGCTTTGCTGCTATTACATAATGAAAATAAAGCCAGGAAGACACAAAAGAAAAGGCTTCTTTTCATAATACTATTGATTTGGAATTCAAATTTAATATTGTGAATCAACAATTACAACACTCGACTGTTAACAGTTTGATTATTAGTAAAATATGAAGATGTGAAGTTAATAACGATCTTAGAGACCAGTATCTTCTGATATAAGCCTTACCAAATATAATAGCATATGATCTCTATTGCATAGTGTCCCAAATTATTCGAAATTTTATTTACGTTTCAGATGCATATTAAAAAGAACTCAAATTTTCTTGTGAACGATTCCGTAATAATAATTCTCCCAAGTTTACATTTTATGAAATCATGACCGTGTATTTGTTATGTATAAGTCAAGAACAGCAAATTAAGATAAAGAAGTAATCGATGCCTTGATCTACTAAGTGAGCAGTGTTTCAATTTCTGTTTTGTAATAATTCAAAGATGAAAATATTTCACTTGGCCGAAGGGGAAAAGCAATTAAAACAATTTACAAATAAGGTCTTAGTCTTTCGCATAGCCTGCGGCTGAATATTTTGGCCCCTAAGTCATTAAGATGATGTGTGTCATTGAAGAATTCATGATGGGTAAGGAAATAAGGATCTTCGGAAAAATCCAGGAATGGTATCCCATAAGATTTGCTAATCTGCAATATTCTTTCCTTGGATTGATTATATTCAATTTCTTTATACAATATATCAGGGGAGCAAACCATAATAACTGCAATATTTCTTGACATTGCTAACGTTAGAAAATTCCTGAAGCTATTTTCAAAAATTGGATCAAATTCGAGTTCTTTGGGGTGTATAAATTTAATGGAATCAATTCCCCTTTGAAAGCTATATTCATCAGGTTTCATTTTATGCAAAAGTGGTACATAGCCCTTCTGGTCTTTTTGTGGTTTAATCATATAATAGAGAATATGGACGATGGTTGAATTATACTGATACGACCTTGAGAATAACCATATTTTTTGCAGTTTCGACTGTAAAGTAAGCGTTGGGCCGATTACCTCGGGAAATTTAAACCAGAAGGGCCTGAGTTCACGAAGATTATCATAAGCATCCTGAGATTTGTACAACCAATCTGGGTTGATGTCTAAGATAAGTAATTTTGGCTTACGATTTTTCAAAAGAATTTTCTGTATGGTCGACTGGTAAAGAATTTGTTGGCCCTGAGCTCCTACGTTAAATGAATTTATCGCGAGACATTTATCTAAGATCCCGGGATTGTAATGATGGCTTGATCTGCTGCTTCCAAAAATAAAAACATCTCCATCTGCTTTATTAAATAAATAACTGATCCGGTAAAATTTTCCGGATTTTTGAGTAAAAAATATAAACCTGGCTGTTGTCCCGAGGGTCATGTCAATCAAAAAAAGAATAATAATAAACTTTATCCCTTTCGTTATCATCGACATAAATTGCCCATTAATCATAAGTCAGAATTTGAAATACATGAACTGGCTAGCATCAAAAACCCCTAGGTAAAGAATTAAGAAAATCATCAATCCGAAACTAATCATTCTCACATATTCATTCTTGTTATTTGTAAGTGAGAACTTTTGATTAAAGAATTCTTTTTTCACCTCCATCACTACAAGAATGAGGATCCCAAGAATGGCATATACCGGTGCGACTACATCATTATCGAATGGGATATAAAGGCTACCAGGGTGTGTGAAAATTGTTCGGATTATAAGGAATGCATCATTAACATTATCAGAACGGAAAAATATCCAAGTAAATAAAATCATTATATAAGTAATGATTATATTCAGTATCGTTTTATCTGATTTACGTTTAGTTGCTCTTTCTATTATCAGGTAAATCCCGTGAAGGCTTCCCCATATCAGGAACGTAAACCTGGCACCATGCCATAATCCACAAATAACAAATGTAATGAAGGCTGAAAAAGCATATGTAAGAAGTTCTGGGCTGATAATTTTCAAATAGCATTCTTTCCGAAAAACTCTCATAAAATAGAACGTTAAGGGGTTAAAAAGATAATCCCTCAACCATATGGAAAGAGAAATATGCCAACGGGTCCAGAATTCGCGAATCGTAGAGGAGAAATAAGGGCGATTGAAGTTCTGATACACATCAAATCCCATCAACCGTGCAGAACCAATAGCGATAGCAGAATATCCTGCAAAATCGGAATAGATCTGAAAGCTGTAAAGTATTATTGTCACAATAAAGGTGATTCCACCATGTCTTTGGATGTTGCCAAAGACAGCATCTACATAAATAGAGGTGCGGTCGGCAATAACTAGCTTAAGGAAATACCCGAAGATAATAAGTTTAATACCTTCTTCTATATTAGTGGAATTAAGTTTGATACGTTCTTTTTCGCGAAACTGTGGTAGTAAATGAGTTGAGCGCTCAATTGGACCAGAAAGTATAAGGGGGAAAAAGGCAACATAAAGGGCAAAAATGCCAGGATGCCTCTCCGCTTTACGTTTCCCATAATAAACATCCAAAATATAACTTAAAGATTGAAGGGTATAATATGAAATGCCGATTGGAGCAATAAGAAAGAAAGCAGAGGATAAATTACCTGGATTGTTCGTCGAATATAATGAATGAATGATCTCTCTGACAACCCCCAAATACTTAAAAACTATCAGCGTTCCAAGGTTGAGTATAAGTGTTGATATCAACAATAGCTTTTTCCTGCTTTGGGTGGTTTGCTTGGATATTGATATCGCAAAAGTATAATTCACTAGAGTGGAAGCAACAATTACGATAATTAATTCAGGAATCCAGCACATGTAAAAGTAGTAGCTTGTAGAAAGAAGAAGTAACCAACGGAATCGTAAGGGAGTAATATAAAATAGTACAACTACTATAGGGAGAAAGAGGATATACTGAATGGAATTAAAAAACATTCAACAGATGGTTTTTAGGTGAATTGTTAGACAAAGTTCTCCCACATTAGCCCATGATTGAATCTCCTGAGACGTAAATCGAACGTTAAATGATTTTTCTAAAAGAAGGATTAGCCGGATCTGTGAAAAAGAATCCCATCCCTCTAACTCAGAAACGACTGTTTCTGAGTTCAATCGAATATTGCTGTTATCAATAACCTCACCGAAAATCTTCTCTAGAACAATCATTATAGCTTGTTGATCCATTATATTTGAACTTTATCCAAAAATACGATTTAATATAATTTACCAAGTTGCATTGTTTCCATCTTCTGTAAAGTCATAAGGACGAGATTATTACTTGGTTATTTTGATTACCTAAAGAATTTTTTCTATAAAAACATCTAGAATTGAGGCAGAATCTTTAAATGACCGAGGAGATTATCGTTTTGTAAGAAGGAAATTCAGCCCTTCTTTCATTGATACTTTGCTTTTCCAGTTTGGCAAATTGGAGAAAGTTGGTTTAAATATCATGATCTCTCTTTCCCTGTAAGGATAAAAACCTGCTTCAGTTACAAGGTCAAAATTCATTAGGTTTGCCACCATTTGAACTAAATTTTTTAGCTTGAATACTTCATCTGCATATACTGAAAAATGACTGTTTTTGATAATGATTTTTTTTGTCATTAAACACATGCAAAAGATAAATGCATCAACAGCATCATCAATGTATAAATAACAAATCTCCTGCTCTCCAGGTGACATTTTAAAGATTTCTTTTTTGCGGATGGCATCGATCACGAGATTGATAAACTTGGGCCTTGGATCACCCGGCCCGTAGGTATCGGTCAGCTCTAGCGTGACAAAATGGGATGAAGTAACGCCTTCGTAATATTTCATAATTGTTTCGAACGCATATTTTGTCGCAGCATAAAGATTCTGAGGATTGTACCCGTCGTGCTGGTAGTACTCATAATATGTTGATGTATTTATGAAAAAAGGAATTTTTTTCTGTCTTGTAAATTCTAAAAGATGGTTTCCGAATTTAACATTCGCATCAATTAGGGCAGATATCTGTTCTGGTTTGTGGTTTGAAAGAAACTGGGTTGCTAGATGGATAACAAAATCGATGTTGCTATCTGTGGCTGCTGTTTCGAGGCTCTGATAACTGCCATCATAATGAATTTCTTCAATAGGAAGGGAAGTCGTATCATCTTTGTATACAACCGCAATTACCTTTAAGCCAAGGCCATACAGTTTTTTTAAAAGGTTTCTGCCTATGAACCCGGTGGCCCCGGTGATGAGGATGGTTTTATGTTTCAGAATTTCATGATCCATATTCAGCGTTTTACTTTTTCTCTGCAATTGTTTTTCCTCTTAACACACAATCATCGCTCCAGAAATATTTCCATTGGGCAAATCTTCCTGCCAATACCAGTTTTCCGAGTTTCACTTGTTCATCTGCTTTTGATACCCAATTGGTCATTGGATCCAGATCATCCTGCTCACGTGAAAGTCCAAATTGCTCAAGCCAGTTGAAAATCATTTCCTGTTTTTTTCTTCGAGAATGATCAAAGATTACATTGGCCCAGGGAGCCCATCTGGTATGCATATTCAGAATATTGTGTTTTTCCCGGATGAGTCCCATTTCCACCAGTTCCTCGCAAACTTTCCCGGCGATCACCTCGTCCAATTCAAGCTTTTGTTTTGAATTAGAAAAATATATTTCTACCTGGATTCCTGTCTGATGCGGCTTGCCATTCAAGGGAGAAAGACTTTCGGTGCAGGTGATCCTGGTTGAATACTTTTCCAGATCATAAACATACAGCCAATGGTAAGGCTGAACGCTCATATGATTTGCAACCACATTGACCAACAAGAGGGAAGAATAGTTGAGTGAACGGGCGGTGGTTTTAATATCCTCCGGGGCGTCGCTGATTTCGATCAGTTCAGGCAGGGGAATCGTAGAGATCAGCTCGTCAAAATCATGGATGGTCCCGTCGGAAAAATGAATTTTTTTCTCCCGAAATGAAAGCAGCGTGACTTTTTTATTGAGATGGATATTTGCTCCCTTGGTCAGTTCATATGAAAATGACAAGTATCCTCCTGCTTTGGGATATCTGACTTCGGTTATATAATGGGTTTGTCTTTTCAGTGGACCCAGATATCCGTTTTTCACATCATCGATGGCAGGATAGAATACCCGGTCACCAACCCAGTCGGTGGTCAGGTTTTTCGGATCATCAGTCCAGTATTTTTTGGTGTAGGCTCTGGGAAAATTCTCGGCAAACGTTTTACCGAATGCCATAACGAGCCATTCTTCAAAATCAGCCGGATTGGTTTTTGCATTGTTGCGTGAACTGAGAAAATCTGCGAGAACTTGATCTCTTAAGGGTTGTGGAATAGCATAAAGGTTGCTCTGGGCAGGGTGGGGAATCCAGCTTCCATGATAATAATTGGTTATTGTTACCGGAAACTGAAGGAATTCGGAGTTCACACTCTTCTGAAATAGATTCTTTACATACTCATGCTTCGTAAATGAAACATGAGGACCTTCGTCCCAGGTGAAACCATCTTTGGTATAAGAGTAAACATGTCCGCCGATATAGTTTTTCTTTTCAAAAATTATACAGTTTTCATGGCCCAGATGATAAGAAGTACTTAAACCTGATATTCCTCCGCCTAAAATGGTAATCATGGTGTTTTTTCTGAATAATACCTGTTGATCTGCTCTTCTGTCACGTTTCTCATGTTTTTTCCACCGAGCCAGGCTTTGTTCCATTCAACAATACTGAGGAGAGCGGTATCGAGATTCCAACGGGGGAACCAGTTCAATTCTGCTTTGGATTTTGAACAGTCAAGTTTGAGAAAGTTGGCCTCATGGGGCTGAGGATTCGTGTCGACCTTGTAGGATGCGCCTTTTCCCCATAATTCACAAATTGTTCTTATAACCCATTCAACATTTCTGACGTCCACGTCATCGGGACCGAAATTCCAGGCTTCAGAAAATCTGGCTCCTTCGTTGAACAACTTTTCTGCGAGTGTTAGATACCCGGTCAATGGTTCCAATACATGCTGCCATGGCCTTATTGCGTAAGGACTGCGGATGAGAACCTCTTCTCCTTTTGATATGGCCTTGATGAAATCAGGGATCAGCCGGTCATTGGCCCAATCTCCTCCGCCAATGACATTTCCTGCCCTTGCGGTTGCCACAGCAACTCGATGTTTGGTGTATTCCTTTACATTAAAAAATGACGAGCGGTAGGATGAGGTGATGAGCTCAGAACAACCTTTGCTGTTAGAATACGGATCATAACCGCCCATGGGTTCATTTTCACGGTAACCCCAGTGCCACTCCCTGTTTTCATAACATTTGTCAGTGGTCACATTGACGATCGATCTGACGCAATTCGTATGCCGGCAGGCTTCAAGCAGGTGAACCGTACCCATGACATTGGTTGAATAGGTGCCAATTGGATCCTTATAGGATTCCCTGACCAGGGGCTGTGCGGCCATATGAATTACGATCTCAGGCTGTGCCTGTTCCAAGGTATTCAGCAATCCGCCATAATCGCGAATGTTACAAATCGTCGAGGTGAGGAGTTCATTGATTTTTGCCTCTTCGAATAAACTGGGATTTGTAGGTGGATCCAAGGCAAACCCGTGTACTTTGGCTCCCAATTGATGCAAGATCAGGCAAAGCCAGGAACCCTTGAATCCTGTATGTCCTGTTAGAAGGACCCGCTTATCATTCCAAAATTCTCGTTTCGGCGCCATATTACCATACTTTCCAATCACATTTTTCAGAATTCCACATCTGTTCAAGTTCGAATTTATCACGCAAGGTATCCATAGGCCTCCAGAAACCTATATGTGTAAAGGCTATCAATTGGTTATCCTGGGCAATGTGTTCAAGCGGGTCTCTTTCCCATGTTGTTTCGTCACCACCCTGGATGTAGTCGAATATTTTCGGTTCCAGAACAAAGAATCCCCCATTAATAAAAGCACCGTCTCCTGTGGGTTTCTCCTTGAAACTGCGGACCTGGTGGCTATGATCATCCAATTGAATTGCACCAAATCTTCCAGCCGTCTGAACGGCGAGAATGGTGGCCAGTTTTCCGCTTTTTCGATGAAAGTCGAGCAAGTTGGAAATGTTCACATTGCTGAGGCCATCACCATATGTAAGCATGAATGTTTTGCTATCGAGATACTTCTGAATGCGCTTGATACGCCCCCCGGTCATGGTTGTCAGGCCTGTATCGGCAAGGGTCACTTTCCAGGGCTCGGTCTGGAGGTTTAGCAACTCCATTTTGTTCGAACTGAGATCAATTGTAACGTCGGACTGGTTCAGGAAGTAATCCGCAAAATATTTTTTAATAAGGTAACCTTTATATCCGCAGCAGATTACAAAATCATTAAACCCGTAATGGGAATATATCTTCATAATATGCCACAGAATGGGTTTTCCACCAATCTCTACCATGGGTTTCGGCTTCAGATCAGTTTCTTCGCTTAACCTGGTGCCAAGTCCGCCTGCAAGAATAACAACTTTCATATGATCTGGTTTAACTTATTAAATCACAAACTGTAAAAGGCTTTTACCTGAGTAAAAATACAAAAACCCATAATACCTCTGAGACATTGCAAATTATTTTTCACAGGCGGGATTTATAAGTGGGGATTATCATGAATAACAGGATTGACGGCGTTTTTAATATGCCATCCGATAGCCCTCAGGTATGCATGGAAATAATTTATTTTGCCTTTTGCAAGATACTTGAGAGCGTTTTTGGGTATGGCAACACATAGCTGATAAAGAATACCGATATAGAAATCCTTTCCGGTTACATTGCGTCTCATGAAAACAATCCTGTTCCTGTTCTGGTAGTAAACTTTGGAATCGCTGAGCTTGCCAACAGCTATTGATTCTTTATGATATACCAGGGAATTATGGACGTACCAGATTGTATATCCTGCTTTTTTAATTCTGTAGCTCCAATCTGCCTCCTCATAATAAAGGAAGAAGATATAGGACATGATTCCTATTTCCTTGATCACTTTCATCGAAACCATCATAGCTGCGCCATGAGCGTAAGGGGTTTCTTTATCCTGATCATGCTGACCTTTGTCTTTTTCGCGGTACCCGATTGCAAAGCTTCGCATGGTGCGGTGGTTGATAGGGGTGTATCCTGCAAACTGAATCACATTGCGGTCATAATAAAACCTCAGTTTGGCGCTTACACAGCCGATTTTCGGGTCTCTCTGCATTCTAGTGACAAGGGGTTCAAGAAATCCCTTGTCAACGATGGTATCATTATTAAGGAGCAGCACATAATCTCCTCTTGCACGCATGATCCCGAGGTTATTTCCTCCGGCAAAGCCCATATTTAAATTACTTTCATAGAGGACTATGCCAGGAAATTTATCTTTAATTGTCCGCGGATTGTCATTCTCAGAATAATTGTCAACAACAATGATCTCGATGTTTGGGTAGGTTATTTTTGTAAGGGACTCAATCATTTCAATGGTGTCTTCTGAACCATTGAAATTAACCGTTACGATTGAAACAAGCGGATAGGATGCCAAACCCATTTCAGTCCAGGCTTATATTCTTATGGACTTCCGGATTAAATGCATTCGCAAAATGCCAACCAATGGCATTTTTAAAAGCAATAAAATGCTTGAACTGTCCTTTTAACAGGAAGACAAGCATGTTTTTGGGAACCGCGATAAGAAACTGGTAAAGGATAGCGAGATAGAACTTAAATCCGGATACATTACGTCTGAGATAAAGTATGCGGTTTCTGCTCACAAAGTAAGTTTTATATGGGCTCATGGCCCCAGTGGTCATGGAATCTTTATGGTAGATCAATGAGTTATGCACATAGGCATTTTTGTACCCTGCATCATTAAATCTCTGAAACCAATCCATTTCATCATAATAAAGGAAAAAGAGTTCTGAGATTAATCCAACTTTTTTAATTGCCTCAATCGGCAGAAGCATTGCTGTACCGCAGCCATAGTGGGTAAACCGGTCTTCTTCATATTGTCCGGTATCCTTTTCCCCATAACCGATCCCTTCGTTCCTGACAGTAATTGTAGTGATAGCCGTAAATCCGATATACTGTATTGTGTCGGGTTTGAAAAAGAATCTTATTTTGGGGTTGCATACTGCTATCGTTGGATCACTCTCGAGTTTTGCGACCAGTGGTTCGAGAAAATCAGGTTCAACCTCTACATCGTTATTGATCAATAAAAGGTACTTCCCTTTCGCAGCTCTGATACCAATATTGTTTCCTCCTCCATATCCCAGATTTTCCTTGTTTTCTATCAGGGTGATCTCGGGATATCTCTCTTTAATAATGCCGGGTTTCTTTTTATCCGAAGCATTATCGAAAATAATGACCTCATAATTAGGGTAAGTGATTTGTTTCAGAGACTTAATAAAATCTAAGGTTAGCTCTGGTTGGTTATATGTCCCTGCTATTATTGAAACGAGAGGAAATCTTTCTTTCATAAGCTTTCGAATTTAATCCAATTTATAATGAAAAGGTTAAAGTTAACAAAAAGGAGTATTAGTACTAAATTAAGGTTCTGATGAAGGTGTTTGGCTATTTTTATTTTCGCGCTGTTCATCATTCTTATGTTGAAAAAAACCGACAAGAAATCCTAATGGGACGAAAAGGACAAACCCAATTACCAAGTATACTGCAACACCTGACATGTAACTTTTTTTATTAGGTTAGAGGATATTTCATCGGTGAATTAATTCTCTTGTCAAATGAAGGAGCCATGAAAACAAACGCCATACTTGTATAAATTAAAAAACCTGTTGGAAACTGGCCGAGTATTGAATTTCCATAACTGGCAACAATTATTCCGAAAAAACCACATAAAAGTGCAGTGGATTTGACCACCAGTTCATTATTTTGCAATTGAAACATACATATATATATACTTTTGCCAATAATCCAACCCAGGATAAACATATGTAGGAACAGACCTACAATCCCACTTTCTGACCATATAAGTACAAACCAACTATCAGTGGCAACGTTTGACAGGAAAGTTTCTCCTGTGTATAACTTGGCACGTTCGCCCGCATGACCTATTCCTCCTCCAAATGGTCTACTTTTTAGGTATTCCTCAAAAATTGCTTGGTTTTTGATCCTGACCTGGAAAGAAGCATCATCTTCAGGAGTAAAAGCAGTACGCATACGATAGATTTGATAATTTGAATTTCCTATTGTTGTGAATCTGAAAAAGGAATAAATCATTACCAGAGCAATGACTCCAATTATAATAATTTTGACATTTTTTTTAATGATAATATACAATGCTCCACCAGCCAATGGTACAAAAATTGCACCCCGGGTACCTGAACTGGACATCCCATAATAGCCTGTAACGAGTACAATAAGCCAAAAGATTTTTTCCTTTAACCGTTTTTCATTCATCAAAATGATAAATGATATAATAAGAATCTGTCCTTGTGCAGCTCCGAATTGACCAGCATCAGAAAAGAAAGAGAATGCCCTAAGGTTTCCGTACAAAATATGTGTTGAACCGCCGACCTCATCAAGCCATTTTTGTTCCCAGCGGTCAGGTCCAAGATTGAGCTGCATCCAAGCTTTGATCGATGCTAAAATCGAAATAATTCCCCAAATTTTAAAAAAACGATCAAGGTATTTGGGGTCATTATAAAGTAGTTGAATCAGAGGTATAATTAAAACGAAATATAAACCGATGCCTCGCATTGAGGCAAACCATGCTGTTTTATTGACTGCCTCAGGGTTAAATAATTCAAGAAAAATGTAACTGAACCAGACAATCGCAAGATAAGTCAAATCAGTATTTGCAGGACTAAGATCGATTTTTTTATTAAAATAATGGAAAAACATGGCAAAATAAATAGAAATTAAGGAGATGTCCATTAAATAACCTAGCTTTAATGGGATATATCTCATCATCCCTATGACAAAAAAATTAAGGATAAGTGCGAACGTCACTCCGACCTCAGGCTTTTGAATAAGTTTGTAGAAAGCAAAAAAGAGAATGGGTACAGCTATTACGATCCCAATGGTAATGTAGCCTCCAATTGCCAAGGCAAAACCTAGAATAATGGTAGCCATTAATACGATTCCAACTACTATTGGATTTCTGAGAATTTCAGATCCTTTTAATGTATGGAATGGGTTCATATAGCTCATTGAAATAATGGTTCTTTGTTCTTAATACGCTTAGGAAGGTCCTTATAAAACATGAAACCCTTTTTAAAAACTAAGGTTAATGAGATGTCGATCTCTTGTTTAAGGAAATAATATCCTACGAATAGGCCGATCACTGAGAACACTATCGAGGCGACAGCTACAAAAGCAAGAATCGTGATAGGGGGCATTTCAGGAAAAAAGTAATGAAGTCCGAAAACTGCAAAAATGTCGCCTGCAATATTTGCAAGAGCCATTATTGCAACCTTCTGAAAGTTTTTATCCGGTCTGTTGAGGCTGTCAAGAGCTACCCCTGCAAACCGGTCAAGCGGCATCAGCAAACCATAGAGAATAAAGATCATCAACACATAAGAGAGCCCCGATGTTGTTAAATACTTTTGTCCGCCCAGAATAAGGATGAAGTATTTGTTCAGAACCAGGCTGACTACTGCAATTATTAAAAACAGGTACACAAGTGGACCGGTATAATTGTAAAATATCTTTTTAAAACCATCGATATTTTCCTCCATACTCATTTTTGAAAACTTCGGGAACGCAGTAGTTGCAAAGCTTAGTAGGGGAATCTCAATGAATTCAATATACTTCAGAGGAATTGCATAAAGCGCAACGCTGGCAGGCCCCATAAAAGCGCTGAAAGAAATGATGATGCTGTCAGCGCCTTTTAACAGTCCGCTCCCGATCCGGGTTGCCATTGAATACCTCCCGTATTTCACAATCTCGATAACCTTGATTTTACTGATGCGACGAATAAACTCTAGTCCGCTCCATTTTTTGACAACGCAGAACAGCGATGTTGCAAGGTTTGTGGCAGTATAGATGAGGACTACCATGGTAACATCTATTTTAATAAACAGCCAGGCCGCAAGAATTATCAATAAAAAAGAGCATAGGTTGAAAAATCGTATCCAGAAGATTTTTCCAAAATCAATTTCGGCCTGGAAAATCGACCATGCATAGTTCCAGGGCAAGGTTACTAGTCCGAGGAGAGGGTACCAGATGAAAAACAAGGAATAACCGCTGTTCCTTATGTACCCCGGGAAGATCAGGAACACAGTCCACAAAATTGCAGTAATGCCTGCAAGTATAAGCAATCCTACAACCCAAGCCGATCCCAGGTAGTATTTCTTATCTTCCTCACTGCATCCTGAAAGATACCTTACTAGGGCCTCCCTTGTGACTCCGAATCTTAGCATGTCAATAATAGAAGCCGGGGCTATAAATAGTATCCAAATGCCAAAATCAGGGATCGTTAGCATTCGAAGAAGTATCATGTATGAAAAGAGTCCGGCTAGAGAGGTTGATAGATTCCCGGCGAAGGAAAGGAAATTAGCATCCTTGAAAATATTAAACAATGTAGTTTTTAAGAATGCCCACATGTTGAATCAAATTTAGGTCATCGTCAGGAAATGACATTTTCTTCGCCAAACCTGAAAGTCAGAATTTTCTTCAGTACTCTTCTAAACTTCGACCGTTGCATTGGGATGTCACCAAAAACAGAATCCAAGAACATCAGATCGACTCCGTTAAGGACTATTTGCACAGGATGTTTGGTAGCGGAAAGGAATCCAGATAATACCGCGGTATCGGCTTCGACCCAGGAACGGTTAGCCCTGGCAACAAGCAGAGTCAGATCAAATTTTGATACAATATCAATGGGATAGGCGTTATTTATCAGAGAAGGCATTTCGATAAAGATATAATCAAAGGAATCGAAGTCAAGATGTTCATACCCGTTTAAGAGTTCTTTTAAATTCTTTGTTTCGAAAAAATCATCCTGAATTATATACTGTACTTCATCTTCAGAGGGAGGGATAAGTTCAACACTGTTATAATGTTCGTTCGGCCCGGACTTTTCGTTAGCATAATTGAAGAAAATTGTACTTTCTCCGAACGCTTTGAATTTTCTGCTAAGTTCTCTTCCGATAGTGGTTTTTCCTTCGAAGTCACGTGTACTTATGATCCCGACGACAACTGGTTTCTTTTCAGAAAGATTCGAAGTTTTATTCAGAAGGAGTCGTATATTCTGAGCAATGATTTCAACCAGCCTTGGTAAAATAAATCCGATATCAACAGTGTATATCTGCTTAACAATTTTCGGATAGAGCCCCGACAATTTCAGTTTAATAAAGCGTTCAGCCCTTTCACCTGTTTTTATTGTGGTGTCGAAGAACTCCAGGGCGAGAAGAATTATTACTACAAATATAAATCCGAGGAGTGCGGAGGCGAGAACCATCAACAAGGCTTTTGAACTCAATGCATGAAGGGGATAAAAGGGAGCATCCACAACTTTGAGATTGGTCGACATTTCATCGTCCTGTTGCCTTAACTTAGCCAGATTCAAATCATGTAACAGTTCAAGGAATTCGCTTTCGGTAACTCCAATCAGACGCTCAAATCGTTTCTGCCGGGCTCCCAGAGGCGCAAAAATCTCATATACTTTAAGATAATACTTTTTGCGTTCAGAGAGCACTCTGAGTGAGGCTTTGCTTTCTTCATATGAAATAACGTTTACCAGCCATGAATTGAGGAGATCTTTTAGAGGCAAGCCTTCAACAGAGTTGGTGACAAGGTACAACTGGTCGATGTTATTTTTTAATTCAGCCTTTAAATTCTCAACTCTATTTTTAAGGCCAGTTAGCTGCTTTATTGTGGCGGAATCATTGCCAAGATCAATCTCAATATTGGCAATTTGCATAGTTGTGTTTGTAAGTTCGTCACGCACCTGCAAAATAGTGCTTGTGTTTAAAGACAGTTTGGCATGCGATTCAAGTTTCTTTTCAATGATCCTGAGAGCAGCGTCCGCTGCAGCCAGAGTGATCTGTTTGTTCTGATAATCTACGTCGAGTTCTTCCTTCTTGCCAGCTATTTCTTTGGTCTGTTCATAAAAATTAATGATGTTGTTTCTTGAGTTGAATACTAAAAGGTCAGATTCGGCTCTTTGCAACCGTCGCATGGCATCTTCGAGCTGACGTTTAAAATATGCAATAACTGCATCGGTCTGGTTCTGCTTCAGCAATTTAAATGAACGAATAAAACCCTTGGTTAAAAAAACCAGAGTCTGCTGTGAAATACCTGGATCAGTGGATTTGTAAGTAAGTTTTAGAAGATCACTGCTAGCGATTCTGAAGATCTCAACCTTCGAAAGAGCAGAAAGACTGTAAAACGCATCTTTCTGAGAATTCCATAGTTCGTAAATAAAATTGTGATCATTCTGATGCCCATATGCAATCAATTGCCTCACAAGCCGGTCAAATGCATTAGTGTCGGTGAGATTATGATGAGAAGTAACAGAAGTTGTCGAAGTGTCAAAGTGAGAATAAAAATCAGAAGGCAGACTTGCCGTATCGATAGGTTCTAGCTGATTTGCATCCCTTACAGGGGCAGGCTCAATTTTTTCATTTTCTGTCGGATATGCGGCAGGTTCAGGTACCTGAGAAGACAGATCCAGCCTTATTCTTTGTCCGGTTGAAATGTCGCTTGACATTAATCTGTTGTAACTCATTAACTCTCTTACACTCGATCCGTATTTACGCGCAATTGAAAACATGGTTTCACCGGGTTTCACTACATGATATGATTCCCTTGGCTGGAGGGAACCGTCAGTAGATTTTTCAGAATAATTCATTCTGTTGGGGGATGAGTAGGAACTGTCGTATTGGGAGGTCTTTTTCGAAGAGCCCTTGAAGAATTTCGGATTTGATCGTTTTGCCTTCCTCACAATATCCACAACATCAGCAGGGACTTTTAACAATAATTCCTCGTAATGTTCTTTTGAAATATACCTTTCGTCATAATGATCAAGCAGAAGATGCTGCGCAAGCAGAGAAACGGAAACTTCTTCAAGAGTCTGACGAGATTTAATGAGGTTTATGAGGTTATCATATACAGTCATTTTTATCATAACATCAGCATATGCCTGCTGTTGTATGGTAGATCCGCTGGTCACACCTGTGTAAATCGTTGTTTCGGAAATATAATTCCATTGGTCTTTGCGGGTGATAAAAAAAACAACCGCAGCCATCAGCAGTGGGACAAGTATCAGAAGTAATACATGCCTTTGAAGTATTTTTACAAAGTATATAATCTGCATTACTCTATTCTGTTAATGACATTGAATCTGAACCCGCATAATTCCTGAAGTATCATGTACGAATTAAAAAATGCATTTCTTGATGTTTCATAATTATACACTGCCACACGGTACATTTCCATAATGTAGGCAAGTTCATACAAGGTTGTTTGGCCGTTTAAGAATTCCTTATCGCCCATTTCCTTGTTCATAGAACCGGCAATAACACTCTCGTTTGCATTCTTCAGAATTTTCTGGTTAACAATCAACTGGTTGTAATTGGTAATTATCGTTTGCCTGAGAGCAAGTACGACTTCATCTTTTGAAGCCATAGCTTTTTCGATTTCCTTTGTGGCGATCTTCATCTGGTTCTTTCGATCCCAGAGATCAAACATTGGCATTTTGATTTCAAGATACCCCATGCTATTGAAATTGTTTTGGGATGTATAATTAAACGTAGTCTCCTGCTGGTTGATTGAATTCTCGGTATTTGATTTCCATAAAGCGGATTCAAGATACAGATCAAGATATAAATTCCGCATCCATAAACGGCTTGCAGATTTTACCCTATATCTCCATGCCTGACTTTCGGCTTCCCACTTTTTAATTTGGGGATTGTGCACGATGGCTGAGTCGATCAGATCCTCAAGAGGAGGGATCCTTTGTATAACGTCGTCAATCAATGGGTTGAAATATGTTGTGTCCTTGGTTGCCTGGCTGAAGACAACTGCAGGGAAGATAACAATCAATGCAAACATACATGTTTTTAACATCTTCTCATACAATGATATTTTTGTTTTTAATACAGACATTTATACATTTTCTTTTTGAAACAATGTTCCGAAGGTTCTGAAAATTATGACAATATCTCCCCAAAAAGAATTGTGTTCAGCATAGTAATTATCCAGTGCAAACCGTTCTTCTTCAGACATCGGGCCTGACCTCCCTCTTTTCTCAACCTGCCATAACCCGGTAAGACCGGCAGCAGCCCTGAACCTTCGGCTCCATTTTTTTTTCGTCAGGGCCTCAGCTTCATTCAGAGGTAACGGCCTGTTCCCAACAATTGACATATCCCCTTTAAGTACATTGATAAGCTGAGGTAATTCATCAATGCTGGTCATCCTGATGAACTTGCCCACTGTTGTAATCCTGGGGTCATCTTTAATTTTCAGAAACGCCTTTCTGGCACTTCTGCGTTTGTTTGCAATTCGTTCACAAATCTGTTCTCCGTCATAATAAACCAGGGGAGAACAATAATGGTCTTCGGCGAGCTTTGCACATTCAGTACATTTTTCCTCTACATTTTCACTGAGATACTGGTTCAAATGCTCTACTTCCTTAAGTCTTTTATCTGCATCGGGGTACATCGAGCGGAACTTGTAAAAGTCAAAAATCTTGTAATTGGAACCCACCCGTTTCGAAAAATAATACACTTTACCTTTTGATTCCAGCCTGATCGCAAGCATGGTCAGAAGCATGAACGGGGAAAGTATCAGAAGCGCAATCCCAGCTACCAGGATATCAAATGTCCTTTTCAGGAATGGAGTGCGGTAGGCATTGAAACTCACCGTTGCATCAACTGCAATCGTTTTGTTTTCAAACTCCGATTTGAATTTTGTAAGCAGTTTTATCCTGCTGCAGATGTGAAGCGGGTTTATCCCGGCATGATAGAAATCATCAATTCCCAAAGTGTAGGCATACTTTTTTGCATTGTAATCCTTGTTGAGAGAAATTACAATAAAGGGGGTTTTCTGGTATAATTTATTAAGCTTAAGCCGCCTGTAAAACGTAAATGCGTTGATCCCCGGGAGAAGCATTTCGCATATTATTGCATCCATTTCCTGCTTCTCCTCGTATTTGATGTCAAACCTTGTATCCTTGTCGAGATCGAAGACTTTAAACTGATTGTCAGTGAGCCAATAGATTGCAGCAAGAGGATTTCGGATAACTGTGATTTCGAAAAGACAGGCATCCCTGAACTTATCTATAAGCGCCTGGTTTTTGCCTACATACAGGATTTTAAGGGTAGTTGCTGCTTTCTCCATCGGGTTTACTGGCTCCTTCGGCTGCCTGAAAAGGCTACTGATGTTTCAATACGGCGCTTGATCCTTACCATGAGTTCCTTTGGGTTGAACGGTTTTACCACATAGTCGTCTGCCCCCATTTCAAAACATTTGATTTTATCGGCACTTTCTTCTTTCCCCGACAACATGATCAGGGGTATTTCATCAAAAAAGCCACTTTCACGAATACGCTTGATAAATTCAAACCCATTCATTACAGGCATTTCAACATCACAAATGATAACATCCGGAAGGTTTCCCGACTGGATATAATACAAGGCATCCATCCCGTTACTCAGGGTCGTAACTTCGAATTCCTTATTTAATGTATTTTCTATGATGAACCGGATACTCTTTTCATCATCTATTGCGAGTACCTTTCTTTTCATTCAGATACAATTTTGGTAAGCAAATATATTCGAATTTGCTCCTTCCTAGTAAAATAGATATTAACAATAAAACGAAAGTTATTAAGAAGACTGATGGCGGCTGTTTACTGATTTCAGGTCGCTGGAAGTGCCTTTCTTAAAGAGGTAAGTTCATCTCTCAATCTTGCAGCCTCAAGAAAATCAAGCTGTTTGACTGCTTCTTCCATTGCTTTGGCTGTTTCCCTAATCAATTTTTGAATCTTATCCTGGGGCAGGTAAGCTATAAGCGGGTCTGCGGCATGATCAAGATTTTCTTTTTCGACATATGGCCTGCCCCCGTCCTGACCCCTGACTTCACTGCCCCTGAGGTCGAAAACCTTTCTCATATCCTTTGAGATCTGAGTGGGGGTGATGTTATGCTTTTCATTATAAGCAGACTGTTTCTCCCGTCTGCGGTTTGCTTCAGAGATCATCCTCTTCATCGAATCAGTAACCTTATCAGCATACAGAAGAACCCTGCTGTTGATGTTTCTTGCAGCCCTTCCGGCGGTCTGGGTCAGGCTTCGTTCCGACCTTAGGAATCCTTCCTTATCGGCATCCAGAATAGCTACCAGCGAGACTTCGGGCAGGTCAAGCCCTTCCCTGAGAAGGTTGACCCCGATCAGTACATCCACAACACCCGATCTGAGTTCCTGAAGGATATCAACCCGGTCCATCGTATCAACATCAGAATGGATATACCGCGACTTCAGGTTAAGCTTTAGAAAATATTTGTTAAGCTCTTCAGCCATCCTTTTGGTCAGGGTCGTCACAAGTACTCTTTCGCTGATCTTCACGCGTTTGTCGATCTCATCGAGGAGATCGTCGATCTGGTTAAGGCTGGGCCTGACTTCAACGATAGGATCGAGTAATCCTGTGGGGCGGATGACCTGCTCCACAACTACGCCTTCTGCTTTCTGGAGCTCAAAATCAGCAGGTGTGGCACTTACGAAAATTGTTTGCCCGACAAGGGCATCGAATTCATCAAATTTCAAAGGGCGGTTATCCATTGCCGAAGGCAGCCTGAACCCGTATTCAACCAGGGTCTGTTTTCTCGAACGGTCCCCTCCGTACATGGCCCTGATCTGGGGAACGGTGACATGGCTTTCGTCGATCACCATCAGGAAGTCATCCGGAAAAAAATCCAGCAAACAATAAGGCCTTGAACCTTGCACCCTTCCGTCAAAATACCTCGAGTAATTCTCTATCCCAGAACAATACCCCAACTCACGCATCATTTCCATATCATAGGTGACCCTGTCCTCCAGCCGTTTTGCCTCCAGGGCTTTTCCTTCATTCCTGAAGTATTCCACCTGTTTGAACAAGTCATCCTGTATCTCGGTAAGTGCTTCACGCATCTTATCCTGGGAAGTGACAAAGATATTCGCGGGATAAATCTGTATGAATTCCAGATGCTCAAATGTCCTTCCCGAAACAGGGTCAAACGATTCAATCTTCTCAACCTCATCCCCCCAGAAAATGATCCTGTAAGCGAAGTCAAGATAGGCTGGAAAAATATCCACCACATCACCCTTAACCCTGAACTTTCCCCTTGTGAATTCAGCTTCAGTCCTTGAATACAGGCTATTCACGAATTTCATGAGAAGTCCGTTCCTGCTTACCAGTTCGCCAAGCCTGAGTTTGACAATATTTCCTGTAAAATCATCCGGATTTCCAATTCCGTAAATACAGGAAACCGAGGAAACGACGATCACATCGCGCCTGCCCGACAACAGGGAGGAGGAAGCGCTAAGCCGGAGTTTCTCGATCTCAGCATTGATTGAAAGGTCTTTCTCAATATATGTGTTGGTTACAGGCAGGTAGGCTTCGGGCTGATAATAATCATAATAGGAAACGAAAAATTCAACCGAATTTTCGGGGAAGAATTCCTTGAATTCCCCGTACAACTGCGCTGCCAGAGTTTTATTATGGCTCAGAACAAGGGTCGGCCTCTGAATTTTCTGAATCACGTTCGCAATTGTAAAGGTCTTGCCAGATCCCGTCACCCCGGCCAGCACCTGGGCCTGGTCACCCCGGCTGAGACCCTCCACAAGTTCTCTGATCGCTTCCGGCTGATCGCCCGTAGGCACAAATTCGGTAGTAAGCCTGAACTCCATAATCAGTGTTTAAAAACGAATTGAGCAATGACCGGGTAATGGTCTGAAAGATTAACTTCCTTTTTCTGATAAGAAACCGCGGTAAAGAAGTCATCATACAGCATATAATCGATCCTGAAAGCCGGAAAACGACCGGCATATGTGCTCCCGATCCACTCTTTGCCTGCCTGCACAAATGCGTCACTTTTTCCTCTGGATAATGTCCTGTAGGTAAAGGAAGAAGGGGTGTCATTGAAATCCCCGCAGATCAGCACAGGGTAAGGGCTGTATTTCATGTGGGCCGAGAGTATCTCTACCTGGCGGGCTCTTAAAATAAATGCCTTTTTCAGCTTCCAGATCAGTTTTCTCGAACCTTTGGTGAAATTTTTATCGTCTGAGGCAGGATCGGTAAGCTGGGAATAAAACGAATAATCATCGTTTCCAAGCCGAATCGATTCGAGATGCAGGTTATAAACCCTGATGGTATCTCCGTTTATAGCGATATCAGTAAAAATTCCGAAAGTACTCTTATCCTCCAGCCTGAAAAATCCTTCATCCACTATCGGATACCTCGAAAATGTGGCAATGGCATTAATCTTTGTCTTTTGCCAGAAGTCCCTGTAATTCTTAAAATAATAGTACCCGAGACTGATTGAGCCAGAGAATTTATGCAGGGTTTTCATATACTCCTCACCGATTGCATAAAACTCCTGAACACAAACAATATCCGCTTTTTCCATCGATAAAAAATCTGTCACCTGGCTCCGGGCTTCAGGCAGCACATTATTCGGCTGGTTACCGTAAAGGCTGTGGACGTTATAGGTCAATATCCTCAGGGTGGGTTTTACCCCGGCTTTCTCAGGATTTAAATGAAAGGGTATTATCCCCGAAACCTTTCCTGCGCCTAAAAGTACTGTCAGAAGGGATAAATAAATAAATTTGTCCCAGAGTAGGAGCCAGAGCAGCACGAACAGGAGGTTAATGATCAGGATCACGGGATAGGCAATCCCGAAAAAAGCAAGGACCCAGGCTTCTTCGGGACTAATATATGCGGCTGCATAGGAGCAAAGCAGAGCTGCGACAGCAAAGCAGTTAAGGATCAGGACAAGAATCCTGAACCAGCCTCTTTTTTTATTCCTGACTGACTTTCCTGCCATGTCATCAGCGTTTACCTGATGATTTGAAGAGGAATTCCTTCTCCTCTTTTGTCAGGCTGTCATATCCTCCCTTTGAAATCTTGTCGAGGATATCATCCATTTTCTTTTGTTTTTGAATTTTGCTGACATTGTAATCCTCGTCACTTACCGGACGACGCGGATTTTCATAAGTCTCATTCCAGCTTGTTGTACCCCTGAACCTTGAACGGCCGGAGTGTTGCCAGTCAAACCATCGGCTGCCTGCGTTTGCGAATAATTGTATGTATAGAAAGCCGAACATAGCTCCTCCGATATGAGCAATGTGTCCGCCTGCATTTCCGGTAGGAATCATGAAAAAATCAAAAACAAACAAGGCGATCGCCATATAAATGATGCGGATCCTTCCGAAAAACAAAAGATAAACGGTATAATCCGGCACTTTGAAAGCGGCAGCCGTAACAATTGCCATGACCGAAGCAGAAGCCCCCAGGGCATAAGACTGAGGCAGTGCAGCTGAGAATACCGGAAAAAAATTAAACGCAAGAATATACACCAGAGCCCCTGAAATACCGCCAAGAAAATAAACAAGAACAAGCTTTTTATTTCCCATGAATTCAACGAAAATCTTACCGAACCAGTACAGCCAAAGCATATTGAAAAGCACATGCCACACATCGATATGCAGGAACATATATGTGATTAGCGTCCAGGGTTTGTTCAGCAGGGAAGGCAGTGAGGCAGGAACACCGAATATCCTGATGATCGCGGTAGTGGCAATAGCGGCATCGGGTTGGTTATAAAGAAAGAAGATGATCCTGAACGCTTGTACAAGGACCCATACGGCTATATTGAAAATAATCAGGTTAGCCAGGGCTGAACCCTCCCTGAAAAATCTTTTCAGGTTATCCGCTGCGTTCGGCTGGGTTGTATACATATGCTCTAATAGCTTCCTTTTCGTTTCCAGTACAAAATAAGGAAAAATCCAAAGACCATTCCTCCGAGATGAGCAAAATGTGCCACATTGTCGCTGGGATTATTCGAAATGCCAAGAAAGACCTCGATGGCACCGTAGGCAATTACAAGCCATTTTGCCTTAATAGGGAATAAAAAGTAAATGAAAATGAGCATGTTCGGGAACATCATCCCGAAGGCCAGGAGGATTCCGTATACTGCGCCGGAAGCGCCGATGGTTGCAATATCCATCTGCTGTTTGATCAGTTCATAAGCGTATACAACCGATTGTCTCTGGTAATGTACATCCCCGACCGAGGAGGACCATTGTGATAACATGGTGTTCATATTATCAAGAAGTTCCTGTGACCTGGGCGGACAGGATTTCACGAATGTCACGAAAGCGTCGGGGGTGGGAGCAACTGAATAGGCCAGGGCTGCTGCTTCATAGCCCGAAATATGCCAGTAATTTACAGCGGTCTGAATAACAGCTGCGCCAATTCCTGTTATCATGTAGTATGTGAGAAATCGTTTGGGCCCCCATACGTTTTCGAGCAGGTAACCGAACATCCACAAGGCAAACATATTATATACAATATGCTGGATGTCGGCATGAAAAAACATATAGGTCACAAACTGGTAGGTCCTGAAAAGATCCGACTTGAAGTAATGAAGCCCGAAAAGGTTACTCATGTCTATCCTGAAAGTGCTTTCAAGCGAGACTGTGGCAACATAACAAAGGATGTTTATGATAAGCAGGTTTTTTACAACCAGGGGAAGCAGCTTGAATCCTGACGGACTATATTGCGAATAGCTCATATGCTTGGTTTAGTTTTTGAATTTTTTGTGGATATCGTCCAAGGGAAGAACAAACATGATTGGCTTTGAGAACGGAGAAAGCTCAGGCATGTTGCAGGTCATCAGCTTATTGTGAATAGATTCCATCTCCTCCCGGTTCAGGATGCTCCCTCTTTTCACCGCAGCGCTTCTGGCCATAGTTCGTGCAATCATCTGTTGCTTTAAAACAGACTTTGCAGGCAATTCATTTTTGAATGATTCAAGAACTTGTTCAATGGCTCCTTTGAGATCGGTATGACCGAGATCGGCAGGCACCGACTGAAGAATGAAATCGTTATTGCCGAAGCCTGAAAGTTCAAAGCCAAGGATCAGGAAATCGTTCAGCAATTCATTAAGAAGGATTGCATCGTCTGGTGAAAATGAAAGTTTTGAAGGTATGATAACGGATCTCAGGTTCTTCACTTCCAAACTAGACTCCATTAGCTTCTCGAACAAAATTCTTTCATGCGCAGATTGCTGGTCAATGAAAAGCAGGCCATTATCGGTTTCCTTGACAATATATGAGTTTGCAACCTGGAACAAGGGCTTGGCCGGGGCTGTAAACTCCAGCCCGAGTTCTTCGGTTTTTTCCTCTTTCAGGTTATCGATCAGGTGGGACAGGGGAGCTGGCGGTATGACCCCTTTAGGTTCGGCCTGGAATCTCTGGTGCTCATTTCCGAAAGGTGAGGAAGAGGGTCTTCCCGGGTTTTCAAACCTGAGGCTGGGCTGAAATTCGGTTTTCTTCTCAAAGGGGTTGTAATCGGGATTGATCCTGATCTGGGGCTGGTTTACTACCTGTCCGGGTTTGAGGGGAGGTACCTCCATGCTTTGCTCAACCTCGAAGTCCAGTACAGTCGTGAGGTTGTATTTGCCGATCGACTGCCTTACCGCTGCCTGCAGTATGGCGTAAATGCTCTTGCTGTCGGTGAAGTTGACTTCTGTTTTTGTCGGATGGATATTGACATCGATATTGGCAGGGTCCATTTCCAGAAAAAGGAAGTAGGTTGGGAAGGCATCCTTCGGGATAAGTTCCTGGAAGGCAGCCTCCACTGCATGATGAAGGTAAGGATTGCGGATAAACCTTCCGTTTGCAAAAAAGTACTGTTCTCCCCTGGTTTTTTTGGCGAATTCGGGTTTGCCTATAAACCCGCTGATGTTCACCATCACTGTGTTCGCCTCCACCGGAATCAGGCGCTGGTTATATGAAGTTCCGAAGAGTGCGATTATACGCTGCCTTAAGTTGGCGGGCGGAAGCTGGAACAATATCTTATCCTGGTTGTAAAGAGTGAAAGCAATATCGGGATGGACCATGGCTATCCTGAAGAATTCCTCCATGCAGAACTTCAGTTCCGAAGTATTTGATTTTAGAAAATTTCTACGGGCGGGTACGTTAAAAAAAAGGTTTTTGACCTGGATACTGGTTCCGTTTGGCGCACTTACAGGACCATGGACTTTTATTTCAGTGCCTTCGATGACTACCTGGGTCCCGAGTTCATCCTCCACCCGTTTTGTCCTGAGCTCTACCTGGGCAACAGATGCTATGGAGGCAAGGGCTTCTCCTCTGAACCCGAGCGTCCTGATGGTCAGCAGGTCATGTGCAGTCTGTATCTTAGAGGTGGCATGCCTTTCGAAACACATCCGGGCGTCATGTTCCGACATCCCGCACCCGTTGTCGATAACCTGGATCAGGGTCTTTCCGGCATCTCTTATAACCACCTTGATCTCGGTTGAACCGGCATCGATTGTGTTTTCCAGTAATTCCTTAAGGGCCGATGCCGGGCGCTGAACAACCTCACCGGCAGCGATCTGGTTGGCGACTGAATCAGGCAGCATCCTGATGATATCCTGCATAGGTAAAGGCTAAAGAGAAAAGCAATAAGGATTTCAAATGCAAAAATACCATTTTTTCTGTGGGCAGAATTCGATTTCCCAACGAAAGACTACCTTTGATCGATTAATTATCAACATATGAATGAAGCCGATGTTAAGTTGAAGAAACTGATAGTGGTAGGTGACAGGGTACTGATCAAACCAAAGAAGATATCGAACAAGACAAAAGCCGGACTATTCCTGCCCCCGGGTTACCAGGAAAAGGAAGAAATACAAACTGGTTTTGTCGTGAAAATCGGCCCGGGTTATCCAATCCTCATGCCTTCAGACGATGTGAATGAAAGCTGGAAAAAGAATGATGAAAAAATCAAATACATCCCTCTTCAGGCGAAGGAAGGCGATCTGGCAATTTTTCTACAGAAAGGGGCCATTGAAATAATTTTCAATGACGAAAAGTACTTTATTGTGTCTCAGAATTCCATTTTGCTCCTCGAACGTGAAGAGGAGATGTTTGGTTAAAACCTTGACCTGTCCAGTACGGGGAACCTCATCTGAACCAGATAGAAGGCTCCGTAGAATACGGCGCTGAAAAATGTTGTCCCGAGAATGTCATTCATGAAAAATGAAAAACCATAAGTAGTATCCCTGAAAAACGCGAGGCCGGCGATATAGCATTCGATCAGGCCAAGGAAATTTTTGGGGTAGATACTCATAGCCAGCCATGAAGAAAAGTTCGTGATCAGGAAAAAGATCACAGCCGATGCAATTGAGGCTGTGAGAACCGATCCCACTGTAACTTTCTTCCGGATAGCCATACCCAGAACAACCGTAATGGCAAAACTAAGATAAACGGCAGGCATGTTGGCGTGAAGACCTATAATGAGATCACTGATGAACATCGCGGTGATCGGAATGGCGAAAGCAAATTGCTTTCTGTCAAAATAGGTACCTGCAAACAAAGCCATAGCCGCAATCGGTGTAAAGTTCGGCCAATGCGGCAGCAACCGTAACAGGGCTGCAGTAATAATTACTGAAAAAACAACAATAAATCTAGGTGTAATAGATTTATATAGCATTAATATATCGTGTTTAATATGTTACAAAAATATGAAATCATTTGTATAAAAGTCAAGTTTTAAAAAAAATTGTTTTCTACATTTGAAAAGTATTGTCATATTCAGTCGCTTGGCCCATGAAAATAAAGTTACTAACACTCAGCGTCCCCTTCTTTTTCCTGATCAATTCATGCAGTATGAATAAAACAAAAGCAGATTTCATCCTGCTTAATGCAAGGATACATACCGTTGATTCAGTCCTGAGTGTCGCCGGTGCAATGGCAGTCAGCTCCGGAAAAGTTATCGCTACCGGCTCTCAGAAGGATATTATGGAGCATTTCATAGCCGGCAAAATCATAGATGCAGGCCAAAAACCAGTTTATCCCGGCTTTATCGACGCCCACTGTCATTTTTACGGATATGCCCTGAACCTGAGATATGTCATGCTTAATGGCTGTTCTTCATTTGATGAGGTATTACTGCGGATAAAGGAGTCGGGGAAATACAAACCGGGGGACTGGATAGTAGGCCGCGGATGGGATCAGAACCTCTGGACTGTCAAAATCTTTCCCAATAGCTGCAAACTCGATGTGCTGTATCCCGAAAACCCGGTGGTACTTACAAGGGTAGACGGCCATGTGGTCCTGGCAAACAAATCCGCCTTAAAGAAAGCAGGAATTGAACCTGTGAATTCATTCAATCCCGGTGAGGTTGATGTTAAGAACGGCCGGTTGACCGGAATTCTTAGCGAACGAGCTGCCGACCATATGCGGAATACCATACCTAAACCAGAGATGGATGAACAACTCTCTTTGCTTGAAAGGGCAAGGGAAAGCTGTTTTGCCGTCGGACTCACCATGGTCAGTGATGCCGGGCTCGATAATGAAACTGTAAATCTTCTTGATGAACTGGGCTCGGGGCCCGATTCGGCAGGAATGATCCGTGTCTATGCCATGCTTGACCCCAGCATTCAGAATATTGATAAGTTCGTAAAGAACGGACCATATAAAACCGAGCGGCTTCATGTAAGCTCGGTCAAATTGTATGCCGACGGCAGTCTTGGAAGCCGGACTGCCCTGCTGAAACAGCCTTATGCTGACTTTCCTTGCCAGTATGGAATACAGGTCATCACGGCAGATTCTCTCAGAAAGATCTGCAAGATCTGCCTTGAATATGGCTACCAGGTCAACACCCATGCCATTGGGGACTCGGCAAACAAACTTGTACTCGATATATACGGGGAATACCTGAAAGAGCCGAATGACCTGAGGTGGAGAATTGAACATTGCCAGGTTGTCGATCCTTCGGATCTGCATAAGTTCAGGGATTTTTCAATCATTCCTTCGGTGCAGGCGACTCACGCAACATCTGACATGGCCTGGGCTCCCGACAGGCTCGGACAGGAAAGAACAACCTGGGCATATGCATACAAAGATCTGCTCAGCCAGAATGGATGGCTGGCAAACGGTACGGACTTCCCGATTGAGAATATCTCGCCCTTGCTGACTTTCTATGCTGCGGTTACACGAAAAAACATTCAAGGCAAACCTGAAAACGGGTTCCTGATGAAAAACGCATTGAGCAGGGAAGAGGCACTGAGATCAATTACTATCTGGGCTGCCATGGCAAATTTCTGGGATACCGAAACCGGCAGCCTGGAACCGGGAAAACAGGCCGATTTTGTCATCCTCGACCAGGATATCATGGACGTAAGCCTTGAGAAAATCCCGCAAACCAAGGTGCTTTCAACCTGGATTTCGGGGAAAGAAGTGTACCCTAAGAAATAAAGGATAATGGATAAAATACATAAGGCTGATTGGTTCCAATCAGCCTTATGTATTGATAACCTGACAGGTTACTTTAATTGCTTGCAAACGAATTTTGCAACATTTTTCCCTGCGGTTTCATAAGCTTCGGCGATGCGAAGTCCGGTATCATACGTTTCCTTGCTGACGGGAACACCGTTCACTGTCATCCTGGTTGAGGAACCTTTGTTCTTTTCGGCATCGATGGTTGCAATCACTTTATCCGGAGCAGTAGTCTCAACAACATCAATCACCAGGTCAATTTCTGAAGGTTTGGAACCAACGATAGCTTCAACACCCTGCTCCAGGAATACTGTGCGGATAATGAGTGTATACTTGGCGTCGGTTGCGTTTTCCTTTACCTCGATACCGCAATCATCGGATTTTTTGTTAAACGCTTCGATAAAAGCAGGCTGGTAGCGTTCAGTTTTATCGGCTCTCCATTTTGCAGCCCATGCATCTCCTGAGCCTTCCTTCTTCTTGTTCCTGTCGTCTATCCCTTTCTTGATGTAATCTTCTTCATTGGCAAACTTCCCAACCTCCATTTTTGAGTAATCAAACTGAAGGTTTACAGTCTTCTGGCCTTTGAGAACCGAAAGGTCGCCGGTTTTTAGTTTCTGTGAAAACAGGCTGCTTCCTGAAAACACAAAGCAGCTGATCAATACTAAAGTTGCTAGTTTTTTCATACTATCTGATTTTTGGGTTACTTTCCATATTGTTCTACAAATCTAAAACAGTAATACGATTTTTCCAAATTTGATGCGGACGAATCCTGAAATCCTCAGGAATTAGGGGAACAGTTTCTTTTGTCTATGAACTTCAACGCTTTGCGATTGCCTTCGGGGAACTGCACCCTGGTGACAGCCTCGGGTGTCAGGAACCGGATCTGTGGAGCTACCCTGAGCCTGGCCCTGAAATGGTCTTTGATATCCTTTTCAAATTCCAGGTTTTCAGCTACAACACCTGCATTGATGACGATCTCATCAGTGCCGATGTCATTGGTGTAGACCTCGACAAAGTAGTTTTTTATATAGGGTATGTTATCCAGGATATCGTAAAGGGCAGGAGGATATAAGGTAGTACCCTTGAATTTGATCATCTGTTTCCTGCGGCCAATGACAGGCCCCAGCCTCATGGTTGTCCTTCCGCAGGCACAGGGCAGATTGTAATGATAACATACATCCCCTGTTTTAAACCTGATCAAAGGCATCCCTTCAACACCAAGCGTGGTTATAGTCACTTCACCGGGCTGGTCATCTGCGACCGGTTTGTCTTGATCATCAAGAAACTCTACGATAATAAGTTCAGGGTGATGATGTCCGCCTTTTCCTTCCCTGCATTCTGTAAAAGTGGTGGCCATTTCGGTGGAGGCATAGGTCGAGTATAGCTGCAGGGGCCATTTTTCGAGGATCTTCCTTCCAAGGGCATTAAGGCTTAAGTCGGTGTTCCTGAGAGGTTCACCGATGCAGACTGCTTTGGTGATACTTGATGCGCGGTAATCTATCCCTTTTTGTTCAGCATATTCAATGATCCTGAGTATGAAGGAGGGAACAACAATTATAGTATTTGGGCGGATGCGGTTGATGGTATCCCATTGCAGCTCGGGAATGCCATTGCCTACCCTTACGATGCCGCCTCCCAGTTTACGGATGCCAAGGAAATACGCCATGCCGGCCATAAACCTCCGGTCGAGGGTTGTCATAAGCTGGAAGATATCGTCGGCAGAGCCGTCGGCGCAGGTAAATGAAAGCGCTTCATTGTATGCGAGGCGGTCGAGGTCACGATCGGTCATGGCCACAGTTACAGGGTCGCCCATGGTTCCCGATGTAGTTATATAATCAACGATCCGGCTCTTCGGAACACAAATGAAATCTTCGTTGTAGCGCTGAAGGTGGGATTTATCCGTGACAGGCAGCCGCGAGAGATCCTCCAGGTTGCGTATGCTGCTTATATCGATGGAATGTTCTTTGAAAAGCTTTCTGTAAAAGGCTGAATGCTCTTTGACATAGGATAGTAATCCCGCCAGGGCTTGTTCCTGGAACTCTTTGATCTCCGTTAAGGATTTACGCTCTATTTCAGGGAAGAACAAATTTTGCATGTCAAGATCAATAATTCTGAACTCAAAATTCGAGTATTCTATTATTCAATTATTCGCTTTTTTATCTATACTAGAATTTAAGACCCATGATGATCCTGAAGGTGGAATAGTCAACCCAGTACTGGGGATTGTCCCCCTGGTTGTATGTAAATTTGACCTTGCCCCAGTTATACTGGAAGGCAAAAAGCATCACCCTGTACCTCAGTCCGAGGCTCACTTCATTCAGGGTATAGCTCGACCCCCACATGCTGTGATACCAAGCTGCGGTCGCATTGAGCTTATAGGAAAGGTCGATCATGAGGTAATCGACAGGATTGATGGTTAACAGTGGCCCGAACTTCTGCCCGGCAAAATAATAGTAATATTCAAGTTTCTTTGAAGCTGAAACGTCGGGAGCAAGCAGGGGATCGGTGGGATTGAACGACATGGTAAGAAATGTGGCATCAATACCCGCCCTGATGTGATTGCCTGCAAAGGCGGGTCCTATATAGATCAGCCATCCCAACTCAAGGGCGGGCCCTATTTTAGCCTTATAGTATGTGATCGTATCCTTGTAGGTCTTGTAATTATAGTAATAAGTTGTGGTGCTGGCAAATTTCCCCACAGCAAAAGACCCCCCGACTTTGAGATAAAAACCGCTGTGTATATTGTTTTTAATTGATTGCGGACCAGTTTTTGACTGTGCGGACTGTTGCTGCTGTATTGGCTGTTCCTGGGCGAGAGCCAGGATGGTCCCGAATAAAATAAATGATGCTGCCAGTAAATACTTTTTCATATACTGAATTTTTTCGGTTTTGGGTACCTGCTATTGCAAATATACGAATGAATCAGCAATAAGAATACTTCTGCATATGGTCTTTAAGTTCATCATTGATCAATACACTATCGTTTGCGGGAAGACTGAAGTTGTTTTTCCTGAAATCCCTGCTGGATTCCATATAATCCCTGATCTTTTGTTCAAACCCAGTGGTGAACTCAAGTCCGAGGGATGCATACAGGCTTCTGACCACTCCAACAGTTTCCATCTCCAGGTCTTCAAACTTTATTTCCGCATAGCATCCCGCCGGTAAAGCAGCTTTATCAGCGTCTATCTGCGCTATCAGCTTTTTTAAAAGTGCAGAAACCTCGGCAGCCGTATGTTTATGCACCATATTGTTCAGGCTGTTTTCAACCTGCAGGATATTCCACATGTTCATAGTTGAAGGCACGACGCAGCAGGGATTACGATGTATCTGAATAAACCTGGCACCGGGAAATGCCTCACGTAAAAGCTTGATCCTGAAAGAATGAAAAGGATTTTTTGAAAGTAATATCCCGGGCTTCCGGTAAAGTACTTTTTTGTAAAACATTGTAAGCTGGTTCTTCAGCAGTTTTCCTTCTTTTTCGGAATGCCCTGACTGAAGCCAGGTTTCAACAAAATACTTTTTTGAGCAGGGGAACACAAGCTCCTCCAATGGAGAGGAGCCGGTCAGCCGGTAGATTGCATATTCATCCTCCTGCGGCTCATCCATGCCAATCTTTACATTGTCCATGGGCCTGGTTTTTTTGACCAGGGCTTTCATGATTGGTTTATAATAGGAATATGAGGTGAGCATGCTGTCTGGTTCGGCCACCTGGAACAGGGTAGGGGCAGTAAATTGCTCATCCATACTCATAAGCTTGAACAATAATGTAGTTCCGGTGCGCCAGTGGCCAATGATAAACACGGGATTTTCGGGAACCGGTGCGATATTGATCTGCTTACTAAACCTCACATCCTCGATAAATGCGAAAATGCTTGACCAGAGGGAACTCTGAAACAGGAAGAGTAACCGCGACAGGTTCTTTACACTCAGGTTTAGCCTGTTTCCCAAAATAACGGAAACAAGCCGGCCTAAGGTCATTCCGGCAGTGAGGTAGGAGTGCTTCATTTCGGTTTCATCAGGCCTGCTTACCCTGTTCAGCAACAAGAAACTCGGCAATGGTGTTGACAGACCGGATCACAGAACGGGCCAGGTTCTGATCGGCTATCCTCAGGTTATATTTCCTCTGAATAGCCATAATGATTTCGAGTGCATCGACTGAATCGAGGGTCAGAACATTCTCCCCGCCAAACAAGGGTTTGTCATTATCTATTTCCTCAGGGCTGATCCCTGAAATGCCAAGTGTTTCCATGATGAGAACCTTGATCTCTGTCCTCAGTTCTTCGGTCGGTTCCTGGTTCATTTATATGGGGTTATTTAACTGCGTTTGATAATCGTTTGAAAAAATCTTCTTCCTTATCCGCCCTTTGTGCAATCAGCTTGCTAAGCTGCAGAAATTTATCGGGACCAAGGTCGCGGTTTTTACCTATCCTCGCTGCAAAAAGCGAAAATTCCCTCCATCCGTCCCCGATCTCCATAAGTTCCTTCGCAAGCTCCTTAAATTCGGGCTTCTTTACTATCTCAGAGGCCTGCTGCAGGAAAGTTGCATACATAAACCTGAATCCGGCTCCGCCGGTACCCTGGTCCTCAAGCAGGATGTTTATTTTCATGACCTCATGCGAGAGATGCTCGGTATCCCTTGCCAGCGAAGGCCATTCGGTTATCTTTTTCGAGAACATCCGCATGCCTTTGATACCCAGGAAGGGAATCGGAAGCTTAAGCATGTAAAAACAGGCTTTTTTTATTCCTTTGCGGATGGCTTTGTCGTAATCGAAAGACGCGGGAACGAATTCAGGGTAAAAGATGAACCCTTTGGGCGACATGCTCCCGGTCGCGAACCTTGCGTTGTTCATCGAAGCAACAGGCAGGTCAACAGGTTTCGGAAAATAACTGTCACTGACTTTGTAAGTCTCGCCTTCCTTTCCTATCGCGACCAGGAAATGCACATTGATATGGACCCTCTCCCATGAAGGCACGTAATCGAGGTAAAACATATCAACCTGGGCAGCAGTTGGAATGCCCTGTGATATCAGGCTGTCAAGTGCCACCTGCCCTTTCGTGAGGTCCCTGAAATCCCTGGTATGAAATTTTACTCCAATCCTTTTCTCAAGGTTCTTTCTCATTTGTCCGGGCTTGTTCCTCACGATGAAAGTTGGAAATGCAAATGACTTCATTTTATGGAAATACCCGAAAAAAATCCCGCTTGAAATCCCGAACACCATGGGCTCGGTGATCTGAAGACCTTTATGGTTAAGCAATGAAGTAATGGAGCCCGATTCACAATGGGCGGCCATTTTATGGTGGTAATTATCAATGATCATTTGGTTGCTTTCTGTATGCCGACTGAATTTTTATGATCTCATCAGCAGGGACGTTAAATACTTTCGAGTATTTCATGAGCATAGCCTGGCTGATCTTTGAAAAATTCCCAGGCTTCAGGTGTTTCCTTACCCTCCATTTCATCAGCCCGACCCGGGCTGCAAGTTCGGAGAGTGTAAGGTCTTCGAGTACCATGTAATACTCAAGAGCATTGATCTCTCCCCGTTCAATTCTTTCGCGGAGCGCTTTTTCCAGATTATTCCTTTTCAGAAAATAATCATCGAGATAGTTGGCCGAAAGATAAGATCCCGTCTGTATCGCCTCATATTTCCCGTCTTCCTTTTCAACATACAGGATGAGCTGTTGCTCGGGGCAATCCGAAATTCCATCCTTTTCCTTCATTCAGTGTTTCCGTTTGAAAATTAAACTTTTCTCAATGCAAAAATATAAATGCTGCTGATCAATGCAAAAACGAAAAAGGCAAAGAGCATCAGGCTTCGGGGTAAGATACTGATAATACCGCCACCTCGGATGAAAACGTCGAGGTAGTTATCGATACCCCAGCGCATAGGTGAGATCAGGCTGACAGCCTGAATTGCTTTTGGCATCACGTGTACCGGGAGAAAGGTTCCGCTGATCACACCAAGCAGTACCACCATGACCGATCCGAAAAGTGAGGCCTGGGCCATCGTTCCTGAGGATGATCCCACAAGGATGCCGAAGCCGATTGCAGCTAATGCTGATGCTGCGGTTGCAAAAAGAATGGCAGGAATATTATGGCCAAGCTGCAAGGGAGGCAGGTCGAGAAAATGAGGAAAAACCCAGAGACCCACAAGCATCATAAGGAAAAACTGGACGAGGCAGACAACGAAATATACCAGGACCTTTGATCCCAGGATCACACCGAGCCCTACGGGAAGAGTGCGCAACCGCTGAAAAGCCCCCTCGTTTTTTTCGTTGATAATACTGGCTGCCAACGGTATCACCACAAAGAACATAGCAAACAGGATAAATCCGGGCACTATATTCTGTATTGCGGTGGGCCTGATCTCCGCAGTTTCTGATCCGGCAAGGGTTTCCTGGACCGGAGGAAGCTTCAGGCTGGCTTCTTCAATGGTTTTATCGATCATGGGCTTCATCTCGCCTGCGGATCCTGCAAGCATGTTTTCGATGATATTCCTGGTCTGGGTGGCCTTTACAAGGTACTTCAGGGGAGTGACAATGTTTGCCCTGTACGGACCTGAAAGAGCAGGATCAGTGATGATCTCAAAAGCCGAATCACCCGGCCCCAGGAATAGGCCAAGCTGGTATTTCCCCGAGCTGATCAATGCAGTGGCTGATGCCTTATTAATAGCTAAACTGTTAAAGAGGGTGTCGGTCTCAAAAAAGCCGCTGCTGACAAGATTTTTTCTTAAAGTTTGGGAGAAATCTGACTGACTGTCGTTAATGAAGAGTATCTTCGTTTTGCCTGACTGGTTCTTCAGGGTATATTCCTGGGCCATGATGACCACAGTCATCAGCAAAACAGGCATCAGGAAAAGGATGAGAAGTCCGGGTAGGTCCCTGACAATAAGCAGTACTTCTTTTTTTGCCGAAAAAAGGAGTTTCTTCATCATGCAAAGTTAACTATTCCACCGAAGTTTCGAGGATAGACAATGGAGCTATGGTGGGTATGATACGCTTCAGCCCGAGGCCAGACTTACTTAGAAGGGAAGCATATTCCTTCCCGGTTCTCTCCCTGCCGCCCGGCATGGTTGAAAGCATCTGTATGTCGACCATTTTTGCATAGGATGCCACACCCGGACCGGGCACTACCAGTTCAAGAACAAGCAATATGGAGCCTTTATTCATGTTCCTTCGAAGGTTTTCCAGGATCAGGCAACAATGTTCATCGTCCCAGTTATGAAGTACGTTCTTCATGATATACAGGTCTGCCTCAAGAGAAAACGGTTCAAGAAAACTCCCGGGAACATAGCTTATCCTTTGGCTCAGTCCTGCTGCCTTAATAAAGTCTTCTGCCTTGTTATGATTTTCGGGCAGGTCAAAAAGAATTCCTTTAGCCCGTTTTGATTGTTCGACAATACCAGCCAGGAGCATGCCCTCACCTCCGCCGATATCGGCAATTGTGTTGAATTTTCCGAAATCGTAGCGTGAAAGTACCGGGCCCATTGCCAGGGCTGAAAGATCGTTCATCGACTTTTCAAAACGTTTGAGTTCATCGGTGTCTTTCTGAAGGTATGGATAGATATCGGTGCCGTAGAGGTTTGTAAACGCATTCTCCCCGGTTTTAACAGTATGCAGCAGGTTGGCGTTTGCCGACCAGTTGATCTGTCCCAGGTGGTGAATGATCATATGCCTCATGCTGCCATCACCCTCGAGCAAGGCGCGTGAGCGGGAATTCTGGCCAAACCGTTTTCCTTCATTTTCCCTGAAGATTCCTGAAGAAGCCAGGGCCCTCATAATCCTGTATAAAGCAGCAGGATCTGAACTGCTGAGCCTGGCAAGTTCTTCCACTGTAAGCGGACCGTTTTTAAGAAAGCCTGCGATATCGAGTTTAGCAGCAATATACAGCGGCTGCATCAGCCAGAACGCCTGGAACTGTTCATAAAGTACGACTGAACCCGGAAACAGTTTCCTGTTAAGTTTCAAGAGGAGATCCCTGAATTGTCCGAGGATCTTTACCAGGAAATAGGGTGGAAGTTTTTGCTGCTTGTTCATAGCCTCACATTTAAAACTGAATTCTCCAGGTGACCATTGGGAAAAATCCCATATTGAAAAAGTCCCGGATCTCACCTGTTTTCGGATCGATCCTTTGAAGGTAAACGTTTGTATAATTTGTACGGTACTGCAGGTCAAGAATAAATTCAACATTATAACCCGGAAGATTCCTTTTAAGCCCGAACCTCAGGGAAGCTCTCTTATAGTCGGGATAATTCACCGTAAAGGAAGCGGGCCAGTCCATCATGGTTTCACCTGAGGCCATCGTGGCATTAACATCAAACGGCACATACGGATTGCCCCCGGCATAGGTTGCTCTGAGGCCGACCGATAAAACACCCCAGCGTCGTTTGCCAATCACGAAATCATATCCGCCCACAGCATTCAAAACATAATTCACGCCGAAAGCCGAACTTCTTTGCACACCATCCCAGGCCGTATATTCAGAGCGGAAGGCAGATGCAGTGAGCAGGAAATAATACTGTTTACCATAATACTTTTCAAAGGTGAACTCTATGCCGTAATTCTGTCCGGTCCCATTGTTCACCAGGCTGTCGGAATACTGCCTGTTTAGGAAGAAGTCATGGCCTTCGTTGATGAGTGAGTATTGGGGGATATTCTGCTTTACGGGAAGATTGTAAAGGTACTGGTAATACACCTCTGTTTTAAAATGCAGTTTGCCCACTGGTTTAAAATCGTAGGAAAGCGCCGATTGGAACGACCTCATAAAATCGAGGTTGCGGTTCGGCTGAAGGATTATGTTGCCAGGCAGCCTGTTGATCTGGAAATATACGACATGCTGAGGCATCTGGCTGTAGAGCCCGGCTCCGAAACCAAGTGCGTGTTTTTCGGATATCCTCCAGTCAAGGCCAATCCTGGGTTCCAGGGCCCATGAGTTATTCATCGGCAGCCATGATCCATAAACTCCTGCTGTAAGGTCGGCAGAACCTGAAAGGCTTTGAAGCACCTGGCCATAAGCCCTTAGAAAATCCATTTGTTCCTTTGTTCCTGTATGCACCTGGAAAGCGCTTTTAAACATCATGCTGTCGGCGAAATGCATAAAAAAATGATCGTAGCCCAGTCCGGCTTCAAGCGAGGTTTTTGGGTTGAATTTTTTAAAGATCTTCGATGAAAACGAGAGTTTAACTTCGGAGCTACGTTCCCCGGCCCAGAGTGAAGGAGTGGTAGCGACATTTGAGAAGGTGTCGATCTGAGTGTAAACCAGTGAACCTACGGCATAAAGCATGGTTTTTATCCGTAATCCCGGTTTTAATGTGGCCTGATGAGTCAGCCCCAGCACGCCGAGGTTTGAACCGTTGGCGATGTCTTCTCCGTAATCGGGGAACATCCATCCTGATTGTGGTTTCCGGCTGTCAAAAAGCTGTATATAACTCAGTCCGCCGATCCCGGTTATTGTGAGGATACCCGCTTTTTTCAAAGGGAGGTTTATCTTCATGCTGAAGTCCTGGTACTGCGGGATCACATCCATTTTTACCCCTGCATAGCCCAGGAGTTGCAGCATCGATATCCTGTAGGCAAAGATGTACGAAGCTGTGCTTTTCTTTGAGAACGGACCTTCGGAGCCGAATTCAACCCCATTCCAGCCAAGCCCGAACCAGTATTCGTTATGGTCGCTGTTGCCGGTCTTTAGTTTCATGTCAAAAACCCCGGCTGTGGTGTTTCCATATTGTGCGGGGAAGCAGCCTGTGAGGAAATCAGAGTTGGTCATCAGGTTGTCGTTGATCAGGGTCACCGGTCCGCCGGTGGTTCCAACGGCAGCAAAATGGTTTGGATTCGGGATCTCCATGTCGTCGAGCCTCCATTGCAGTCCTGAAGGGGAGTTACCCCTGACTATTATATCATTTCGGTTGTCAATTCCTGAAGTTACGCCAGCAAAATTCTGGGCCATCCTGGCAGGGTCATTATACGTTCCCGGGAACCTGAAAGTCTCATCCACGCTGAACGGACGAATGCTCACCGAAGCCATACGGTTGATGACTTCATTTTGCCTGCCTGCGACCACCTCAACTTCTTTTCCGTTGATGCCTGTCTGTTTAAGATAGATGGTTACATCTGTCTCCTTGCCGCTGCTTACGACCAGGGGATCTGTGACAGCGGTGGCATAACCAATAAAGCTTGCTTTAAGTTCGGCATTACCTATAGGAATGCCTGTCAGCCTGAAACGGCCTGAAGCATCAGTTGAACAAGCCTGGGGAGGGGTTGAGCCAACAAGCTGTACACTGGCACCCGGCAGGGGCTCAAGTGAGGAGGCATCAAGCACTATGCCTTTGACCGAAGACCTTAGTATGGGTTGTGCAGAAACCTCATCCGCATTCAGTAACAGGAAGAGAAAAAAAAGAAGGAAAGAGAAAGAATAACGGTAAAAAAGTTGGTGCATGCCGTAAAGATATGGAGAATTTACTCTTCCATCATGCGGTCAACATCCTCATTTGTAAGCCTTGTCCATACAGGGTTTGAGAAATTATCACCATCCCACTCAAAGTCAACCTTGTCGAATGTCTCTCCATAAAAGGTGAGTTTGCTGCCCAGGTCGGGGGTATGTTCAACAAAAATGAAATTACCCGGTTCGAGTCCGTTGATCTTCAGTACCTGGGTTGCAAGGGTGGCAACGACCTCCGTTACCGGGGAACCGGGGTTCTGACGGTAGATCTCTGTTGCAATAGCCAGGGTTTTCCCGTCTTTACGCCTGAGCAGTTTCAAACCGCATTTCGACGGACTTTCCCAATGCCCAAGATAATCGAAGTAACGGTCCATGTATTTGTTGAAGGCGGGATTGGTCTCCATATATTAGTTACGAATTACGAGTTACGAGTTACGAATTACGGGTTTTAAGCAATATCAGTTACTTGTTTTCCGAAGCTGAGGTTGGCGATATCGCGGCGGCGTGGTGTGTAGGTCCCGTCGGCAATCTCCCTTGACATCACTTTATTGATCAGGTTGAACATTTTCATCGTCTGGGGTTCGTCCTTATAAAAGGTGTCCCAGGCATACTGAAAGAGTTCTGAAAGCCTTTCGGGGCTCATATGCTTGGGATAATATACCACCTTGCCTGCGTTGTAATGATTCCAGTCTTTGTCGAAAATGCGGTTCTGTTTTAAAAGATCGCTGTAAGCCTTGGTATGAGGGAAGGGCGCAAGCACCGTGAATTCAGCCAGGTCGAGGTCAATCTCGAGCAGGAAATCGATAAGTCGTTTGATATCATCTTCGGTCTGGTTGTCGAGTCCCAGCAGGATAGTCCCTTCAACGGCAATACCATAATCATGGTATTGTTTCACACGATTCCTGATATAGTCGGAGGTGTCGAACACAGCCTGGTACACATACCATGCCCCGGCCTGGGCAGCCAGGTCAAGCACGTCGTCTTTATCTTCAATAGTATGGCTTACCCATTTCTTCTTTAGCGGGATCATGGCTTTGAAAAGTTCTTTTTCCCATTTTGTATCAAGGGCCAGGGAGTTGTCGACGATGAACAGCCTGTTGTTATCCATCTGCGAAAGTTCTTCAACAACGCGTTCAATAGGGCGTGGGCGGAATCCACGGCCTCCGAGGTACCTAACCGCACAGGGATAGCAGTCATAAATGCATCCCCGGGAAGCATGAAACAGGTCGACCATCCTGAAACCCTTATGGTAATAAAGGTCTTTCTTAAGGATGTCCCGCCTGGCAGGGCCGATAAGGCCCATATCGGGTGGTTTGGTAAGAAAATTATAAACCTTCTTCAGAGCATTCTTTTTGAAATCGGCGAACACTTCATCCAGACGGCCTTCCACTTCGCCGAGGAACACAGAATCGGCATGAAGCATGGTCTCTTCGGCATGAAGCATAGTAGAAATGCCTCCGAAGATCACTTTTTTTCCCAGGGCACGGTATTGGTCGGCGATCTTCCAGCCCCGTTTGACCTGCGTCGTAAGCATCATCGAAATACCAACGAGATCGGGAGAATCGTCAACGACGATATCTTCTACGTTCTCATCGGTGAAGTCGATGGTTATGTCTTCGGGAACGGCCGCAGCCATTACCACAGGTCCGTGAGGAGGAAGATTGAAAATGGTTTGTCCTTCAAGTTTTTCCCAACGGGGATATATCAGTTTAAATTTCATCTTTTTTGGTTTAGTCCTTAAATGCCCTGAGGATGTTCTGCCCAGGCCGGTTCACACCGTTTTATTTCTTTAATAAGACCGTGTTGCATTCAGCAATACGGCTGATAATTCTTTTTTTCTCCTGCCACCTGGGTACTTCGCAGCCCAGGGCATGGTAATAATAAGACCTGGCTAAAGCAATGTTTTTCGTGGCATGAAAATAATCTGCAGCGAGAAGCCAGGATTCATAAAATTCCGGGTTAGTATGAATGAATGCAGAAATAAAAGAACTCTCGTTTTGAAGCGCCATGCGCTTTACTATATGTTCTCGGAGGATCCTCTTCATGCTTCCGAATTCAAGAAATGCTTTGTATCCGGCTGAATACAGGAAAACATCGGGCGGGATCCTTCTCGTTTTATCTTCAATATCCACCCCCTGATTTGAGGCTGCAAAATTATGAAAAATTTTTCTCAGGTTGAAGCATTTGTAAGATCCTATTTGCCAGGGGTCTGCAGAAACCCATACCAGTCTTTCGGAAGGTTTGAAAATTATCGAGTGATGGGCGATCAATTGATTGATGGCTTTTTCATTCCCAAGGCCTATGCGGGCATTATTTATCCCGGCCTTGTCCCTGAGGATTTCAGCCACATCTTCAACATCAAGAGGTGATTTTTGTTGAATATCCTGTTTAAGCCTGCCAAATCTGTATTTCGAGGCGTTATCCCTGAGATTTTCTATATTCAGGGGATCTGTTGAAAACAGTGGTGATTGAAAATGGTTGGTACATAATATCGAAGCAGACTGAGATTCAACCAGGGCGATGCGGTAAGGTGTTTTTTCGATGATAGCTGCCCTGCCGTCTTTTGCAGAGCCTATCAGCAGAGATTCCGAAACAAAAATATGCCGCTTCTCTGCAATAGTATAAGCCTCGTTAATTGTAGTGGCATACTGCAGGATCTCCCTGGCCAGGAGCGAGATCGGCGTACGTGCCGAGAAGGGGATCTTTGATTTTGCAGCATTTATCGTAACTGTAAGGCCTTCTTCGTTCATCCCCGACACCGCTCCTGCCATACCACCCCAGGTCACCATCATGAAAGCATGTCCGCTGTCAGGTTCTTCAAAGCATATGATTTTGTTACGGGCAAATTCATCGCCCATATAAAAATCGAAGTTCCTGCCGATGATAAGGCTTCCGTCGGCGCTGGAATTGCCCCAGACCCCGAATGAAGTACAACCCACAAGGCTCAACTGTTCCAGGGCATGGCCTATGTCATGTGCCGAATGGTAATTCAGCATTCTCTGGTAGTTGGTGCCTATGAAGGCAAAGTCATAACTCGCCGACCGGCTTATGCCGTAAATCTCTTGTTTGAATTCCAGTGGGACATTTTTGTCCAGGTCACGGTTGAACCAGTATATAAAGTACTTCAGGAATTTCAGGTAAAAGTCAGAAGGGATCATTTTCCTGATCTGGTCAACAAATGCTTTCTCCTGCCAGTAGATCAGTTTTTCAGATAGTTTCCCGTTTGTAAACCCGCGTTCATAAGGTGATCCTTTAAGGTACATCAGCCATAATCCTGATGAATCCCTTTTAAGCCATGAATTCCCGCATCGGCTGACATCACCTGGAAGCCTTTCTACCTGGAGGGTATCTGCCGAACAGTCGGCGATTGCAGGAGGATTAATATTTATTGAAATCCTGAACCATGACCATAAACTCAGCAGGATTGCAACGCAGATAAAGATAAGGACCCAGACCCGGTGTTTTCGGCGATATTTCCTGTTATGCATTGCGGATCTTATTAAACAGGTATTCAAGCCCAAGAATTTCGGCGCAGGTCATTACTGCACCAATGGTAACACCGGGGGCACCGTGCATATTCAGGTTCTGCCCGGTGAAATAAAAACCGGGGATCTTTGTACGGGGCAGGATCATCGTTTTCAGGTGGTCAGCCGACTCTTTCCGTATCCCATACAATGAGCCTTCGGGAGTCCCTGTGTAATCCCTCCAGGTAAGTGGTGTAGATATCTCCATATTGCTTATTGAAGAACGGATAAAAGGAAATTTCCGTTCAATAACCGACAATAATTTTTCAGCTCTCTCATTTTTAAACTCCCTGTAATCCTTCCCCCGCCTGCCTGTATTGGTTTTTTCCCATTGTTCCACTTCCTCATAAACCATGTATGAAAGGATACACACTGCGGATGAGTGACTACCATGCCGGGAGCTTGCAGGGGTATAAAGAAAGTACATCGAAGGCCAGCTTTTATTTTTGCTTTCAGCATCAGCCCACACATCCTTGTTCAGGTGATAATACAGATTGTGGTCCAGGTATGGAAAACTGCCTGGTTTCATTCCGAGGTAAAGTCCGAAGGATGAAACTGTGTTATGCATCCCCATGATCCTCGACCGGTATGTTTTTTTTACCATGGAAGGATCGAGAAGCCTGATAGCTGACTGCGGATGAATGCCCGCAATTATGCGGTCGGTAACGAAAACTTCCCGGGCAGAAGTTTCAACCTGGAACTTTTCCTTTAAAGCCAGAACTTTTGTCGCTTCCTGCCCTGTAAAAACTTTTCCCCCTGCCGATTTCACCGAAGAGATCAGGTGATCTGCTATTTCCATGCTGCTTTGCTTAATTCTGAAAGCACTGCTGATAAATGAGTGGTTGATGAGAGCATACTGATGCCAGGGAGTATATGCCTTTCGCCCGGCATAAAGAAAATTATTCCCGGCAAGTACATTCAGAAGCCTCAGGTTCCCGGGATCTGTGCCGGCCATATTCCGAAGGAATTCCCAGGCATTGGTTTCCATCCATACAGTTTTGGCCTGTCTTCCCTTCAATTCAAAATTATAAAGCGGAAAGGCCGATACGGTCTCCGAAAGGGCGTTCACATAGTTGTCCAGAAAACCTGCTGATGAAGGAAAGGAGTCTGATAGCCGCCCTGCAAAGTTTTGAAGCCCCTGGGCAAGAGGAAAATCTTCACCTTCAATTGAAACCAGGTCATAACAATCCTTGTTCAACTGCTCCAAGCCGAGCTTCTGACTAAGCCCGAAATATTTCCAATAGGAGTGAAGCGTCTGCCCCGGCAGCATACTCCCTATGTAATGAAACCCTGTATCAAAGGAATTTTCTCCTCTACTGAAACTCTGCAAACAACCACCTGCAACCGAATGTTTTTCGAGAATGCAAACGCTGAACCCTTCCTTGCTGAGAATGTATCCGCAAAGCAAACCACTTAGTCCGGAACCGATGATCAGTATGTCATATCTGTTCATGAAGCCGCAACCTCACTTTCATTTTTCCTGAGAAGATAACAGGTGTTGGAACTGTAGCTTTTTAATCCGATGACTTCAAGTTTAAACCCCCCTGCAGCAGCTACCTTTTCAATGTTCAGCCCAGAGGTAAAGTGCATCTTACCTGAGCCATCAAAGGTTTTGTTGAATTTTATCCCGGTCGAAAGTGTCTCGGTCAGCATCGACCTGGAATGTCCTTTCTTCCGGTTCTCATCTGCGTCCCTTATGATGATCATTCCGTCATCCCTGAGTTTCAACATGCATTTCCTGATAAGATCCTGCTGGTCGGGAGTCGGGAGATAGTGAAGCACATCACTTAAAATGATACAGTCAAACGAGGTGAATTCGAAATTTCTTATGTCAGCTGTAACGAACCTGGTGCGGTTGTTACAAAGGAATCCCGCCCCGGCTACCCTGATCTTCTCTTCATCAAAATCAACGCCCGTGATTTTCCTTCCACTGGAGGTCAGCGCGAGCATATGACTGATAAAACCAAACCCGCAGCCCAGGTCAAGAATGTCCCCATTTCGAACCACGTACTCATTCAACAAGCTGTAATTCGCTTCCAGCAATAATTTGATCCTGAGGTACCATTCAAGGACAGGGCCTTTATAAATATAGTTAAGCGTGAGCAGGCGGCGGTAATACTCTGTGTTGCCTTCAATAGTTTCGAATTGTTCATACTCACGTTTATAAAACTGGCGGAAAGCTTTTGTCCTTTCCTGGTAAGTTGATCCCAGGGAATGGTCATCAATGCTGATCCTGCTATAGATCTTTTGTCTGAACATATTGGGCCGGCCCCAGAATTCCCCAGGTTCCAGGAAATCTCCTGTGCCGAACATCATTATTGGCAGGATATCGAGTTTGAGCTGCTCTGCAAGATAAAATGCACCCCTGTGAAACCTCTGTATGCTGTGGTCCTTTGAACGATGAGCCTCAGGGAAGATTAAAATTGAATAGCCTTCACTTACTTTCTGCCTGAGCTTGTCCATGATAGAATCCAGTCCGTGGTCCACATTGTAAAAGCTTGCCAGGCGGGCAACCGGACCAAATACCGGTGAATTATAAACCCATGTGGTTGTAAGTATTATAATTTTCGGATACAGCCTTAGCAATGCGGGAGTTTCGATCAGTGACTGGTGGTTGCTGATGATCACAGCCGGTTTCCTGAAATCTTCCCCATATGGATTGATCAGCTTCCGGTTTGGGAAGACAAGAAAGATGTACGCCCTTGAAAGGCTGCAAAACATCCTATGAAACAGGTTTTCCTTCCATCTCCTTTTAACAGGCAAAAGGAAGTGCATGAGGCTTCCCGAAACAGCAAGTATCATGGCAATCAATACAATATTCCCCCATGTTATAATAGTTTTGACGAAGATCCTTGCGGTGATCGGAAAAGTACTTCTGGCAAGCCTGCGGGGCATGAACCAGCCAGCAACCGCAGGCTGTATGGTAAAGGTGATAAGCACGAGGACAGTTATCCCGAAAACCGAAATCAGCGCAATGGAATTTAATGCCGGGTGCTTTGCCAGGAACATGGCGCCAACGCCGAACAATGTGGTTGCAGAGGATAAAATTATGGAAACACGGTATGTGGCGATGTTATTTGTGCGGTATTTGTAGTCATGCATAATCCCCCTCATCATGAGTATACTATAGTCCACACCAAGGCCGAAGATAAACGAGGAAATAATGATATTGAAGATGTTGAAGCTGATCCCGGTGGCACCCATGAATCCCAGGGTGATGAGCCATGACAGGTACATCGGGATAGCAGTAAATACAGCGAGTTCAATACGACCAAAAGAAAACCATAAAAGCAGGCTGACGAAAACCATCGAAAGCAAAACAAGCCTGTCGAAGTCATGCCTCACCCTTTCGACAAACATGCCTGTGAGTTTCTGCCGGTCGAACACCACTACGTTTTTCATTCCTGCCAAATCCTCGTATACAGCCCGGGCCAGAATTGGGTCGACCCTTGCAATGCTCGTGACCATGCTTATTCCTTCCTTTTCGTTCAGCCATTCCCCGAAGAGTGCTCTTCTGAAACCTTCTCTCTGAGCGGTATCCATAGCTTCATAATGCTTTCCGGCCAGGGTGTCAAAGCGGCTGAACGCTCCTTCAGAAAAGCCATTGAGGGCAGCAGCCTTTCGCACACCGGCAATCATTGCTTTCGTTCTGGCTGATGTCATATACGATCTCCATTGCTTCATGCGGAGACGGGAAAGTGAATCGGAAAGAAACAGCATGCGTATTCCTGAAACGCTTGTAACGATGCCACCCTTAATCAATGGGTCCAGTTTCGACTGTATCCTTTCGTTCAGCCTGAGAGCTTTCTCCAGATTATCAGCTGTGGCAACAATGTAAACGTTTTTCAGCTTGCCGCTTGAGAGGCTGTCGAGGTGATCTCCCGCTGTTTTCAGCCCGGGTTCCATATAGTTCAGGCTGTTCATATCGGTTTCGAATCCAGCGTTCTTGTAAAAGAAAAGGCTTGAGATGATGAGGAGGCCGATGATTATGATGAGTGGAACGCTTTTGTGGTACTGAATATTCCCGACCCGGTCGATAAATGAAGAAAAACCCGAGGTTTTTTTTTCACTGAACCGTTCTGAAAACATCTGTGGAAGGAACACCAGGGCAAACAGGGCAGCCCCGCTTACACTCAGGGCTGCAAACCATCCCAGGTCATGCAGAACACTTGATTGCAGGAATATAAGGCATAAAAACGCCCCGGCTGAAGTAAGTGCGCAAACAACAATGCTTTGCGACATCTCTTTCAGCGTTTCCATAATATCGCCGCATCTCCGGTATTGGTTGATCAGGTACAGGGAATAATCTACGATCAGCCCGAGTATCACCGAGCCAACCCCGAGAGCGATAGCTGAAACGCTTCCTTTTACAAGCCAGAGAACCGCAATTGCCAGTCCGCCCCCGAACACAGCAGGCAGCAGGCTCATTACAGGCACGAGTATCGACCTGAAATAAAATCCAAGAAGCAGGAAAATTGCAAGGAAAGCAATGATCAGGGTGATCATGATATCCTTCTTGAGCCGTTCTGCATTTCCTACGGCTACTGCAGCAGCTCCGAAGTATTCCGCCCTTAAACCTGAGGCTTGATTTATATTGCGTTCGATAACATGGTCCAGCTTTTTCAGGAATTCGCCGTTACGGCCAGTCTCTCCTGGTGGATTCAAAGGCGTGATGAAGATCAGCAGGTGTCTCATGTCTTTACTCATGATATACCCGCCATACGACACATATTGTTCGCTTCCCTGGAGAGACTGCAGTTTCTTAAGTGCAAGACCCTGGATCCCAAGAGGGTCGCCGAGTATCTGGTTCTTCATCGCTACGGAAGCGGGTGAGATCAGCTGCCGGTAGTTTCTTTTTATTGAATTTTCAATATTGACTGCGGATGTCATTGTGTCTATTGCCAGGTAATCCCCGCTGTCGAGAAATACAGGCAGATAATTCCGGGTGCAGGTAAGCAGTGCCTGGAACAGGGTGTCATTCGGCTTCAGGTAAAGACTACTGATAAAGGCCCCACAGTCAGTCATGATTTCCGCGGCAAGAGTGTCGGCCTTCACGCAAAGCTCATCCGCAGTCACCAATCCTGAATTATCGGAGGCAGAAAGTGTGAGGACAAGCTTTTCGTTGAACCTGAAATTGCTCACCACGAAGTTAAAACGGTCGGCAGGTGCTGATTGGCCTGAGCTGCCAGAGATGTCTTCAAAGAAGCGGATATTCAGGACACCTGGGAGGATAAGCAGGACAGAGGCTGTGATCAGCAGGTAAAAAAGCCATCTGCGGCGCCTGAAAAGTTTGTATATATTGATGAAAAACGTTGACATCGTAACAGTTATCGAACCTGATTATCGTGAAACCGGCTTCAGCTGATAGTTGGTTTTCTGAAGACCCTCAGCAATAATAACGTGATGCCTCCAAACACCAGCGACAAAACGAGGCCAAAAATAACACTTCCGACCAGATACTGAACGAAGTTTGCCTTGATCCACTGAAAATCGAATCCTGATGAATACTTCACTATTTCCGTTTTATGCGCCAGGAATAGTCCGCCCGTCTCATAGCTAAGGTAAAGTATGAGTGGCAGCACAGGAGGAATACTGATGTTCGATGCGGCAAGAGTTACGAATTTGTTCAGTTTGAGCAGATGGGCCATCCCGAAGGCCACGACCATCTGCCATCCCCATATCGGCATGACTCCAATGAACAGTCCCAGCATAACTGAAGTTGTGATCTTTGAATTTGAATCCCCACTGTCGAGGATATATTCTTTAATGAACCCTTTGATCGATTTTCGCTTCAGACCTTTTGCAAACATGAAGGGTCTGACCCAGAGCAAAGCCATAAAAACAAGGACAACATTCAGTATGCTGGTCCTGGTGAAGTCAGGTCCTTTACGGAAATGCGAAACCCTGATCTCTTTAGGGGCATAATACACGTCGATGGGCACCGAAAGTATGTTAACACCTCTCCAGGCAAGGCGGACAAGGATTTCCACTTCAAACTCGTATTTCCCGGTAAAGAACCGTTTTATCAGGGCGATCTTTTCAAGGGGATACAACCTGAACCCGGTTTGCACGTCGGCAATTTTCAACCCGGTTTCAACCCTGAACCAGAAGATCGAAAAATTATGGCCGAAGCGGCTCGAGCCCGGGACCGTAGGATCATCCATGTTTCTCGCCCCCACTATAAGGCTTCCTGGTTCCTTTTCTATGAGATCAATAAATTTCGGTATATCGCTCACCTTATGCTGCCCGTCGCTGTCGATGGTTATGGCATACCTGAAACCGGCTGCAAGAGCCAGTTCAAAACCTTTCTGCAGGGCCCTGCCTTTCCCCGAGTTCCTTTCCAATGAAAAGGTACTTACTTCGGGCATGCGGGCCAGGATCTCCGGAGTACTGTCGGTTGACCCGTCATTGACAACAATGATGTTATCGGTAAGGGACTGGATTTCCCTTAAAAGCTTTTCCAGGGTTTTCTCATTATTGTAAGTAGGGACAATAACGCAGCATCCAAGATCTTTGATCTTTGAACGTATCTCCTGATCGGTTTGCATGGGCTGCGGTATCGGTTATGGGGGATTGAACAAAAATACGAAAAAAGCGTAAATTTGGCCAATGAAAATCCTGCTTATCAATACCCCAAGGTCTCCTGAGAACAGGATTCTGCAGTTCGCCCCCGAAGCAGCAAAGCAATATATACACCGCAAACTGATTGGTCCGCCACTGGGTTTGCTAACCGTTGCCGCAGCTGTGAAGGATCATGACGTGCTGTTATTCGATTCCAAGGGGGAATTCGACCTTTCAGCAGATCATCCTTCGCTGGCTGCAATTGTCAGGAAACTGGTAAATGAATTTCAACCCGATATCATTGGCAGTACAGCAATCACTTCTGAGCTTTACTATGCCTTTGAGATCTTTGAGGAGGCAAAAAAGATCAACCCCCGCATTGTTTCTGTGCTGGGCGGATTGCATCCCACACTTCTTCCTTATGATTGTTTTCATCCCTCTGTGGATGTTGTCTGCCCCGGACAAAGCGCAGTTGTGTTCAGAAACGTAGTTCAGGCTCTCGAAAGCAAACGGCCACTGGAGGCTGTTCCGGGTATATTACTGAATACAGGCAGGGAGTTGAAGCGGAACCCGGCGAAAGCAATGCCCATTGATCCTGCAAATACCGATTACCTGGTGATCGACAGGGAACCACTGAAGAAATGGATAAACACCTACAAAGTGGGAGGGAACCCCGATCCAAGCACCTATGTGTTTACTTCACTGGGCTGCCCCTATAAATGCACCTTTTGCTCAATCTGGCCTCAGTTCAGAGGTAAATACTACCAGAGAACGATCGAAAGCCTCATCACCGAGCTGCATTCTATCCCCGATTACCCTGTGGTTAGGTTTGCCGATGCGAATACTGTTGTCGACCTGAATTTTATGAATTCGTTATTCGACCGCATCCTCGAAGAAGGCATCCGTAAGATGTTTGTTATGGATATAAGGGCGGATGTGGCTGCGGAGTACCCCGGCATTATTGAAAAGATGGCGAAAGGCGGACTGAAGGTCGTGATCTGCGGATTTGAGTCCTACCGGGACGAGGAGCTGAAAAGATACCGGAAATCATCTCCGGCCAGTGATATTGCCAAGGCAATAAAGGTCTTCCACGACAACAACATCATGATCAGGGGAAATTACGTGATCCCGAATGATTATACTGAAGACGATTTCAAAGCACTTGAAGAATATTCAGCAAGCAATCCCGTAGTTTATGCCGGATACACCATATTGACTCCCATGCCTGGAACTGTATTTTACAGCCAGGTGAAGAAAGACGTGACAGATCACGATTACCTTAAGTATAATTTCTTTAACTCTGTGATGAAGACAAGTCTTCCTTACGAAAAGTTCCATGAACGTGTGGGAAGTCTCTGGCTGGTAAAAAGAGGCAAAGACGTGATATGAAAAAGCTGTTATTGGTCAATACGAACACCGAAAAATCGCCTTATCCCATTCCACCACTGGGGATATGCCTGATCGCAGCCTTTCTTGAAGGACGATATGATGTCAGTATCTATGACGGAATGTTCGACGAAGGCCGCAGCCTGGGATCGGCCATCAGCAGTTTCGATCCTGATTTCATTGGTTTCAGTATACGAAATGTGGATGAGGTTGTGCCTGAACGAAGCCGGTTTTTCATTGAAGGTGTTTACCGCAATTTTATTGAACCGGCCCGTAAACTTACGGATGTCCCATTCATTCTCGGCGGCAGCGGGTATACCATCTTTCCCCGTGAAATACTGCAATATACCCGCTCTGATTTTGGAATTGCAGGAGAGGGTGAAGAAACTCTGCTGGCTTTGCTTGAATGCCTTGAAAAAGGAGGGGATGCTTCATTGATTCCGAATGTGTACTGCCGGAACTCAAATACCCTGGTGAAGCCGGCCGGCAAATGGGATTGCACTGACCGGCCTGCTTCACTGATTGACCTTCGGATTGACTTTGTCCCATACACCGAGAGGGGAGTATACAGCATTCAGACCAAGAGGGGTTGCGCCATGAACTGCATCTACTGTTCTTATCCTTTGATCGAAGGACATCAGTACAGGTTACGCAGTCCGGCTTCCATTGTTGATGAAATTCAGGATACCTCGATAAGACTGGGGGATGCAGTCACTTTTGAATTCGTTGATTCAACATTTAACGAGCCAATTGGACATGCCGAGGCTATCTGCCGTGAGCTGATAAAACGAAAGCTTAAAATAAGACTGCGCACGATGGGGGTCAATCCGAGGAACACCAGTAAGGAGCTTTTCAGCCTGATGCTGGATGCAGGATTCGCGCAGATTGATGTGACTCCTGATTCGGCTTCCGCTTCTGTTGTTAGGAATCTGAGGAAAGGGTTCACTATGGAGGATATCCGCCGAACTGCGAGCCTTATCAGTGAATTCAACCTGCCTTCGATGTGGTTCTTCCTTTTTGGCGGGCCGGGAGAGAACAGGGAGACCTTTAATGAAACCCTTTCGTTCATCGATGATTATATTAATCCCGAAGATCTGGTATATATGAGCACTGGCCTTAGGATCTATCCCGGAACACATTTGTATAACATCGCACTGAGGGAAGGGTACTTTAAAGCCTCAGATAATCTGTTGCAGCCTTCCCTTTTCTATTTCTCAAAGAAATCTCCCCGGGTTTTGCTCAGCGAATGGATCCGCGAAGCCAGCCTGAGCAGGTTCAATTGCCTTCCTGCCTCAGAAACCAATCCGCCCCAGGAAATGCTGAATGATGCTGTCAGAATCAGAACTGCCCAGGGATTGACAGAACCGATGTTTCGCACATTGCTGAGGATAAGGAGGGATTGGAAACGCGCGGGAAGACTTTGAGAGAGTGACAAGGTAATGAAGTAATGAAGTAATGAAGTAATGAAGTAATGAAGTAATGAAGTAATGAAGTAATAAAGTAATGAAGTAACAAGGTGACAAGGTACTCTGTTACTCTGTTACTTTGTTACTCTGTTACTCTGTTACTCTGTTACTCTGTTACTCTGTTACCTTTAATAAGGAATTCCACGTCACAAACTTCCCCCCGTCCTTAATGAACTTTGAGTTTTTCAAAAGCATCTGTGAGGGGCCGCATTCGGTGAACTTCTGAATGCCTGATTCAAACATCCTGAGCTGGGTTGCGTACCAGTTGAAGGGCAAATGGATATTATTCACGACTTCTTCCCTTGCCCTTCCTTCATCGGCGATCATATCCTGCCTCAGGGTGGAGATGACAGGAATACGGGGAGACTGAACATCCGCAGTCATGACAACTTCAGACAGTACTTTAGCAGCATCCGATAACAGGTTCGTATGGTAAGGTATTGTCGAAACCAGCTGGCGGATGTGCAAAGCGCCTTCTTCTTTTGCTTTAAGTGCGAAGACATGGATGTGGAAACTGCTGCCGGCAATGACGAACGATACCTCGCTGTTCCGGTTTACTATCATCAGGTCAAGGTCAAACCTTGAGGCGATTTCTTTAATATCCTTTTCACTGAGACCAATCACCCCGCACATGCCGTACTTTGTGAACGACAATGACTTCCTGATCGCATTATATGCAGTCCTGATAAACAGCAGCCCGGTTTCGAAACTGATCGAAGATGCTGTATACAATGCAGCGTATATTCCCATGCTGTATCCTGCAAGAAGGCCGGGTTTTACACCTTCTTTTATCAGCAGGTCAGCACATGTGCAGCTGTAGATATAAGAAATGAACTGGTTCTTTAATTCGTCTAGTTTTGTGGGATCATCCCCGGGAGTGAATTCCAGGAGGTCCCTGTCAGCAAATTCTGCCGCTTTCTTCAGGTAACTCATGAACAATTCGTTGAATTCGCTGACATTTGCAGCAGGATCATCCTTGTACTCACTTATGAATGCCGGGAAAACAAACGCAATTTTATCTGAATCCAAAAGCGGAGTTATTTGTCCAGTTCAAGCAAACGATTCTCGTGTTCAATGATCAGCAACTGCATCTCAATGAGTTGTCCGATAGTATCAACAGGGTGTTTAACTGCATATTTGCCGATCGTCTTCAACTCGATGTCCAGATTGTATTTCTTCTTGAAGACCTCAATCAGTTCAAGGAACATCAGGGAGTCCCCGTCAAGATCCTTGATTATATTTGTGTTATCGTTAATCTGTGATTTGTCTGCTTCACATTCTTCAGCAAAGAACGAAAACACGACCTCTCTGACTTCATTCCTGGTGTTCTCTGTGATTTTTGCCATTTCAGTAATTTTTTGCAAAAATATTAAATTCCCTGATATTTCCGAAATACCAGAGTGGCATTATGTCCTCCAAAGCCAAATGAGTTTGAGAGAGCTACCCTAACCTGCTTCGGCCTGCTATGGTTAGGGACATAGTCCAGATCAAGTTCGGGATCGGGGTCATAGTAATTTATAGTAGGCGTAATGATATCATTCCTGATGCTGAGGATGCATATAACGGCTTCAATCGCGCCTGCGGCGCCGATAGTGTGCCCAATCATGGATTTTGAAGAAGATACCGGAATGTTGTATGCCAGATCTCCAAACACCTTTTTAATGGCCATGGTTTCGTAGCGGTCATTCAGTTCGGTGGATGTTCCGTGAGCGTTAATATAATCCACCTCGTGTTTCTCAATGCCTGCATTCTGTATGGCTTTTTCGATAGTGGCAGCCATTCCCTCCCCGTCTTTCATAGGAGCCATTATATTGTAACCTTCACTGGTGAGGCCATACCCGGCCAGTTCACAATATATTTCAGCATTCCTTTTTATAGCATGCTCCTCCGACTCGAGTATGACAGCGCCGGCGCCTTCACCGATTACAAACCCGTCCCTTTTCGAAGAAAAAGGTCTGCTGGCAGCTTCAGGGGGATCATTGGACACTGACAATGCATAAAGGGCGTTGAAACCGTTTATCTCTTCCGGATTGATAATGGAATCGGCACCACCGGCGATCACCACATCAGCAATGCCGCTTTGAATCATCTGCATTCCCATCGCAATAGCGTATGCTGAAGAGGCACAGGCGGTATTGATCGCGAAATTCGGACCGAGTAACTGGTATTCAAGTGATATCCAGGCGGGCATCGAATTCGTCATGCTCTTAAATACTGTGTTTTGAAGAGAGGTGTCTTTTTCAACGCTTGAATTTCCAGTATTAACCACTCCCATGATCACTGAGCAACGGTTTTTGTCCTCCTTCTCAAAATCAATCCCCGAAAGGGTCACAGCCTGTTTTGCAGCCACAATACACATCCTGGTAACCCTGGTCATCTGGCCGGCTGCACGTTTTTTGACAAAACATCTCGAATGCTCTTCAAATTCGGGCGGGACCTGGGCAGCAATCCGCGTGGAACATGATGAGGCATCAAAGAGCGTAATCGGCTTTACACCGCTCTTACCCGCAACCAGGTTGCTCCAGAAGGTATTCAAATCATAACCAAGGGATGAAACAATTCCCATCCCGCTGACAACAACTTTTTTTGCCATTCTAAAACTATTTGTTCAGCGCGGCTGCCCAGTTCTGCAATAGCTTGATATCCTTGTCGGTAGGGACGTTATCGGGATTGTTCTTCCTCCATTTTCCCGGGGGCATAGAACCTTTGCCAACCTGTTTGGCCATATCAGCTGCCTTTGATGCCTGTTTCTTTGTATCATACGAATTCCACTTACCAAGGTTCACATGAGATTTTGCCATGCCGTTACCGTCCTCGCCATGACAATCGAGACAGGCTTTCTGAACAAACTTGGCTACTGAATCGGGAAGTTCGGGGTTCCCTTCCATGAATTTTGCGGATCCCATGACAGGTGCCGGCCTGAAAGCCAGGCTCATGAAAAATATCATTACCAGAGAAACTCCGGTTATCGCCATTGCTTTTTTCATACTTCTTAATGATTTACTTTAAACAAAAATACGCACAATTAATCAAACGGACCCTTTTCGGTACCGAAATATTCCTTCAATGCTTCATTCAGTTCATCAATAGTCAGTCCTGAACGGGTGATGAACCTCCTTGCTGCGTTTTTATATGTGAATTCGAGATGATGCAGTATCTCCGATGATTTTTCAGAATCCATGACTGCGGATGAGGATTCGGGTTCGGCCCCGCTGTAGACAAAAAAGCCCCGGCCCGACTTTTTCCCCATCCAGCCTTCGGAAATAAGTTGCCTTAACTTGCCGACCAACGGATGGTAGTAAGTGGCATGAGGATAATCAGAAGTGTAATTGATAATGCTCTGAAGCATGGTATCGAGACCAACGTGATCAAAAAATTCAAAAATTCCTGAAGGGAAGAGGGAAGCCTTAACAATATTGTCGATTTCCAGGGGTGTCGACTGTCCCTGTTCAACCAGGTGGTAAGCTTCATTCTGAACATCCAGAAATATCCTGTTGAGAATGAAACTTTCCCTTTCTTCCAGGATCAGATATTTCCTGTTGACTGAAGAAAGGAATCTTACAAGCTCATCCACTGTAGCGGCGGATGTATGGGGAGCCTTTATGATCTCGACAATGTTGACCAGGTTCACCGGATAAAAAAAATGGAGTCCGGCAAAATTCTTTTCCCTTGCAGGGGAGGGGCAAAGTGCCGATGGATTAATGGATGAAGAGTTTGAAACGAGGATTGCGGTATCAATGAGCATGGAGTCAGCTGCTGCCAGGACCTGCCTTTTTATATCCAGGTTCTCGGTAACTGCTTCTATGACCAGACTGCAATCTTCAAGAATGGAGGCATCGGAGGATATCCTTGTTGTCAAAAGGCTGCTATGCCTGGGTTCGGAGATGATCTCATGATCCCTCAGCCTTCTTATTTTTTTCTCAAAATTCTTTCTTAATATCCCGGTATCTGCCCGGGGGCTGATGACCCAGCGGAGTTCATTGCCAGATTCAAGAAGATAATGAATAAGGTTGGTCCCCATTTTACCTTCCCCTATGATTCCAACGATCCCTGCTTTCATTTTTTGTCCTTCCATTTTCCCAGGTCCTGCGACATAACGATCTTCCTGTACTCATCCATCCGCTTGTGATGCTCCTTTACATGCCTGTGATAACCCAGCATCGAAAGAAGGAAACCCAGTCCTTTATCAATTGCGATCTGCTTTGTGCGGATAAGATTGAAGATATTGCTGAACAAGGCTTTCCTGTCTTTATCAGTAGTCAGGACGAATTCCCTGAAGGTGATCCATGAAAGCCTGGCTTTAAGCCATACCGGGATATCTCCTCCGGGACGCGTGAATGCACCATTGCTGAAAAGGGCTTCAGCCTTCTTACGAATGACCGGGAATGAATAGAGCCTGGTAATGGTTTCCATGTATTTATCGAAGATCTCAATTTGCGACATATTCATGTACTGTATTGTAGGGAAGTGGCCTACACCCAGCTCAGGGTCGCATTTCATGAGCCTGCCTTCAGCATTCAGCTTTTTATGAGTTTCGGTCCCCGGCGGGGCATTCAGGAGGTGAAGGTTGACATTGGCAAGATTATGTTCCAAAGTGAAGTTGAAGATCCGCTCGAACTCATCCGCAGTATCATGATCAAAACCTACCACAAAACTGGCATTGATATGGATGCCGGCGGCATGAATTTTTTTTATAGCCTCCTTATAGATGGAACCTCCCCTGTTGTGGTGCTTTTGCGTCTCATCCAGGCTGTCGGGGTTTAATGATTCAAAGCCTACAAGTATGTTGAAACATCCTGCATCGGCCATCAGTTTCAGCAGTTCGTCATCGGTCGCAACATCCAGGCTGCACATACAACCCCAGGAGATCCCGAGGGGTATGATCGCTTTCATGAGCTCCTTTGCATACCGCTTATTGATGGTGAGGTTGTCATCGACAAAAAAGAAATACTTTGACGGTGCGGCTTTGATCTCTTCAACCACATTTGCGATCTCACGGTAACGCATTTTCCTTCCGAAATTCTTGGAAACAAGGCAGAAGTCACAGTTGAACGGACAGCCTCTCGAAACCTGTATTGCAACCTGGAAGATCCTCTTCATGTTCACCAGGTCCCATCGGGGAGGTTTCTGAAATTGGTAATCGACGTAATCAGTCAATTCGTAAACCTGCTTCAATTCGCCTTTTTCAAAATCGGCGAGGCATTGTTCCCATTTTCCTTCGGCTTCTCCAACCACAACCGTATCGCCATGTTGAAGGGCTTCGTCGATCATAAATGAGGCATATGGGCCTCCATAGATAACTTTGGCCCCCATTGCGCGGAAATGATCTCCAAGTTCGAAAGCCCGGCGGGCTGTGGCGGCAAGTGTGGTTATTCCGACAAGATCGGGCTTTTTTCCTGCCGGGATGTCCTCGATTTCCTCGTCATAGATCGAAATGCGGTAATTACCTGGTGTAAGTGAGGCTATGGTGGGCAGGGCAAGAGGAACCATCAATCTTCTCTTGCCGAACATTTTCGCCATTTCGGAATGAGCGGGATAATTGATATACCTCTGCCTGGGACTGAGGAGGAAAAGGGTATATGATGTTTTACTTTCAGACATTTTATTGTTCGGTGATTCAGAACTGCCGCCAGCTCATTGCATAACCGGCCTGCATGAATTTGCTGACTTCAGTGACAAAGCTCAGGACAAGATCCCCATCAGACAGATGTTCTTCCTTCAGTATCCTGTCAAGACATAAAAAAGCCATGGGCGGACCAAGGTATCCCATAGTCGACATTTTGGAATACAACGTATGACGTGGTATTCCGAGTTCTGCGCACTCATCCATTACAAGTTCCGATATGTGCTTTGAAGGAAAGTTCACCTGGAAAAACCTGAGATATCTGAGATCAACAGGGTGCAGGGTCAGCATCCGCTTCAGCCCGTTCAGGAATACCGAGCCATCGGCTTCGTGAAAATTCTGACGGAGTTCTTCCTGGAACATCTGGGCGAGATGATGCCAGCCCTTTTCAAACTCTTCTTTAGGATTCATCCAGTAGGCCGGGCGTTTATTTCCCATGGCCGAAGGCTTGTTCCCTCCGGCTGATTCAATATATACCTGGTCAATATAAAGGCCTGAAGTCTTCTCAGGAGCAGCTTTTAAAAAGAGGGCGGAGGCACCGTCTGAAAGAAAATAACGCAGAAAAAGTTCCTCTTTCGTTACCAGGGGCTGGTTATAATATTCGGCCACAAGTTCCGATGACGACATGCTCGACGAGATAACGAGGGCATTATCATACCGGCCATATCGAATCATATCGGATGCCAGCATAAGGGCTTTGTATGCGGATGTGCAGTTTGCGTGTATTGAAAGCTCTGCGCAACGGTCAATCCCAAGTTCCTCCTGAATCCTTACCGAAGCTGTGGGCATCTGGTCCTGGTGTGCGCTTCCGTAAACAATGAGCTCAACCTCGGAGGCCGGAATGCCTGCTGTTTCCAGGGCCAGTTTTGCAGCTTTTACCGACATACTGATGTTATCCTCAGTAAACTTCCTGCTGACCGGATCGATGGCAAAATGGTAATATTCGACCTCAAGAAGTTCAGCCATCAGTTCCTTTACCCTTTGCAGCCATTTCCTGGTTTTTACCGGAGCGTCGGAAAGCTCTCCCAGGTATTTGTCAACCTCTGTTTTGGGAATCGGGGAGCCAGGCAGGAAGGACCCGCTGCCTGCCACCAGGACAAGCCGTGGTTGAACCGGATTTGCGGACTTACTGTTCACGATAGGTATTTCTTGATATACAGTCCCCTTTTTTCAATCCTGAAATCCTGCATCACTTCACGTGCGAAATCTGTTGCAGTCGGCATCAGTACTTTGCGTGGGACAATTTTATCTACAATTTTATATTTAAGAGCATCCTCAGAAGTAAATGTACTTCCTTTTAATACTCTTTCAAGTGCGATGGCCGTACCTGAAATGCAGGACAGCTTGAAAATCCCGCCAAGTCCGGGCACAAGGTTAAAAGAAGCTTCGGGTAATCCAAACACCGAATCCTCACTGCAAAGCCTGAAATGACTAAAAAGCGCCAGTTCCAGGGCAGATCCAAGACAAACCCCGCGTATTGCTGAGATCACAGGGATTGTAAAGCTTTCAAGCATCAGCAGGGATGTATAATTATTTGAAAGGAATTCAGGTACTTTAACAAGCCTTCCTTTCCTGTCGGTTTCAGATTTTTCAAGGATCTCTTTCAGAAGGGCCGTGACATCAGCCCCCGAGGAATAATGCCTTCCATGTCCGCTGATCACCAGCGCCCTGAACTCCTTATGGTCCCTGATGAACCCGAGAACAGATGCCAGTTCCCTGAAAAATTCCAGAGACATGGTATTCGAGGGAGGAGCATTCAGTTCCAGATTTCCGACACCTTCGTCGAGCAGCAAGCGAATCGTTGAGTAGACGGGGATTTCCATTGTTCTTCGTTTCAGGAACCGTTTCTGCGTTTAGCCTCGGCAAGAGCCAGCTCACAAAACATCCTGGTTTCTTCTTTCATGGCTTCTCCAATGCTGAGTGTCCTTGCGTTTTTGAGAGCTTTCATAACGGCATTAATGACTTCCAGAGGCCTGTCCTTTGTCAGTTTCAGCAGGAAATTGAAAGAAAAATCGGACGCTTTTTGCTTTGCAACAATGAAATCAACGATATTCATCTCCTGAGCGTCCTCGGCATTGATCATATCGCCGCTCATAATGAGTTTTACGGCCCTGGGGAAGCCACTCTTGCCGTAACATCTGACAGTGCCGCCCAAACCCGGGATCACTCCCTGGTTTATCTCGGGAAAAGCGAATAATGAATTCCCTGAACAAACCCTGATATGACAGGCAAGGGCAACCTCCAGTCCTCCTCCGAAACAGATTCCCTGTATTGCTGCAACAACAGGAATGTCGAGGCTCTCAAGATGATCAAGAACCGCTTTCCCTTTCTCCATGTTCTCCGAAATATTTTCCTTATTTCGGATCATCCTGAATAGATTTTCAAGCTTTCCGCCACCCGAAAAATGCTTTCCTGCACCGCAGATAATGATTCCTTTAAGATAATCGTAGGATGTCCATTTCTTAAGGGTCTCAAGGGATACAAATTCCGGCTGGAACAGGTAGTTCTCAGGAGGATTGTCGAGAGTGATTATCCCAATGTCATTCCTTATCTCCCAGCTTATCTTGTTGATGGTTTCCATGCGTTCTTTAAAACTAAACAGTAAAAACAGATTCTATTCCGGCAGGAATATCCCTGGCTATCCTTTCAGCATCCACAAATACCGTTTTCACCCTGGCTCTTGCAATGGGCTGACCACCGGCCGGCATCTTCATTTTCTGTTCGAAAACAATGAACGGATCCTCCTTCCTGACCGAGGTTTTTATCTCCACTTCGTCACCCATTCTCACTTCATGCTGATACCTGATGTTAACTTCAACGACAACCAGGAAAAGGCCCTTTGAAGTAAGTTCCCCCAGCAGATCCTTTTCCCTGAATAATTCCCAGCGGGCATGTTCGAAATAATTATAGAACACGGCATTATTAACATGTCCGTAAGAATCAAGCTCATAGCCCCTTGCCGTTATCCTGCAGATGTACATCGGTTTCAGTTATGTTGCTCTTTCATCCGCCCCTTCATTTTCATAAAAACTTTTTCAGCGGAAACTGATTCGGCGGAAACGTCAAACTCATCGTTTCCATTCCGGCCGATCTTCAAATTAAACTGGAGCCGGGGATCTGCCATTGGATTTAAGAGGTTAAGGTATTTCACATGGCTTGCCTGGGTCAGCATGAGTTTGTTTTCAAGGATGGTCTCGGCAATTTCCCTGACCATTTCGACCTGGCAGACTCCGGGCAGGATAGGGTTTCCGGGAAAATGGCCATTGAAAATATCATGGGTTTCGTCAAGGGTTATTGACACACTATACCTCCCTGGGGTATTGCAGTCTGCAGTACTGGGTAATTCCTCTATTTTATTGATAATGAACAGGCTGTTTATCAACATAGAAAAGGTACATTTTGCGATCGTGTAAAAATACAAAATTAAGTTAACAGATACCTGATTACCTCGTATGGAAATCAATAAAAGACCCGGAAGGTTTCAGGACCCTAACATATTAAAGGTAAGAACCATCTTTATCTTGGGGTTTACTATCTGGACCTGGTTTGGAAATCCGTTTTCATACTCAGTGAAATTCACCAGTACAGCATCGAAATAATTGCTCCACCCGATCAGCTTTATCAGTGTTTTCTCATGGGTGTCGAGTGCAGCATAAAGATTCAATCCCAGGTACATATAGATGGCTTCGCCTGTGCTCTTATCGATATACCTGCGCACTGGTTTTCCTTCAGAAGCACTGAAAAACAAAATTGAGAAATCCCTCTGAAGTATCTTCAGGAATGATTTTTTATTTATCGGGTCGAAAATGTAGTCGGGCCTGTAGGTCTTCCTGTAAATTTCCATATCAAAATAAGTCATCCCGATCTCGTTGGCAAAAGTGAAGTGAAAGCTGGTGTCGGAAGTTTTTTTTATGATAGAGATGCCTGTCAGGTGTTTATCGGCAACATCAAGTGTGGTACGGAATAGTGCCTTTTCAAAGCCTTTCATGAATGGGGAAGACCAAACCGGGATTTTCGTTGACCCCTGCGGACTGGATATCAGGGTCGATTTCTTTACCGGGTTGCAGGCAGGAAAAAACAGGATGAGGATCAGGCTACGGTATACTAAACTTCGCATCAGGAATATTCTGGTTAATTTTCTTGCTGCCGAACTCGATGCTTGTGTAATCTCCCGAAACCTCGCGCATTACAAGCTTGTCGACAGTAAAGTCTGATTTATTGAAATACAGTATGATCTCGCTCAGGGTTTCCTTGATCTTAAGGTTCTGGGGGATCAATGAAGCCTGGTACTGGTCAAGCAAATCGAAGATGCTGCACTGGAAATTTTTCGTATCTGATAACAGGGTCCCCTGCACAGCGCCAATCAAAATATTGTTGACGTCCCTGAAGACCTTGTTCGATTGAAGGCTGATATGATTCTCCTTATCTTCATCCTTGATGAAAATTTTCTCATTATTGAAGATTATGAGGTAAGGAAACGGGCTTGTATACTCCCATCTCAGCAGTTTTTCTTTTTTGAAATAAAAGTTGCCTTTTGATACGATCTTTTCCTTGATCACGCTCAGTTCCTTTGTCTGGGTAAACTGAGATTCAACAGAGTTTGTCGATTTTGCAGCCTCCGCGATAATTTTCCTCACCGTGTTAGCGTCGGCCTGTGAGAGTGGTTTAGGCTGGGCATCAAGTACATTGAAGCAGCAGAGCAGTATGGCAGGCAGAAAAAACAGGTTAATTGTTTTCATAGGTTTGGATTTTCAGCATTTCATCCGGGGAAATAAAATAAAATCCTCTTTCCTGCAATGATACAATTATTTTCTCAAGAATTCCGGCGGTCAGCGCTGAGGTGTCATGAAAAAGCATGATGTCGCCGGGCTTCGCTTCTGTAATGGTTTTTTGTAGCAGCTTCCCTGGATCTGAGGTGGTTGTGTCGAATGACCTGTAGCTCCAGGCGACCACCCGGAGCCCGGTATTTCTGATGGCTTGTGCAACCATAGGATTGATTACTCCGTAAGGCGGCCTGAACAGCTTAACCTGTTTGCCTGTATGCTTTTCAATTTCCATGCCGGTCTGTTCCAGTTCCTTTGTCATCCGCCCCGAAGAAAAAAAATCCCAGAAGTAAGAATGTGACCAGGAATGATTCCCGATAGTATGGCCCTCGTCGCTGATCCTCCTCAGGATTGCTTCATTCCCCCTGATATTCCTGCCGATTATGAAGAATGTAGCCTTCACCCCGTATATTCCAAGAACATCAAGAATCCCGGGCGTAAGTTTCGGATCAATGCCATCGTCAAAAGTAAGGCAAAGGGCTTTCTCATTTCCTGTGCCATGGCTGAACACCTCCCTGTAATGAAATCCCGAGGAAGGGAAGAACGCCATAGTAACTGAGATGCCAAGATATACCGAAACCAGGCATAGGTAAAACAACCAGGGTGCCTGGCATAAAACGGTGATAATACAGTGAGAACAGGGGCAGAAGAATATCCTGCTTATCGTAAAAAAAGATAAAAGCAACAAAAACAGGGTGGAAGTATTTCTGAAATTCAGGATCTTCAAGGCTTTTGCAATAGGATGAAGGAATGGTTCAGATCAAGGTAATGATTGTACAGGAGTATTGTCTTTAAAGGCCCCGGGTGCGGACTGCGGATGACGGCCGCTTCAGGCAGGCGCTGGAATTTCATGGCCATAGCAGCCATCCATAATCCGAATGCCGAAGAGGTCTGGTATTCGCCGCTAAGGTGCTTCCATGCCCCGATTCCAGAAGTCCCGGGCATGCCTGTAATTTCCTTATATATTTTATCAGATGATGCATCCCCGTTCAATCCGCTGATCACCAAGTCGATATCGCCGAAATTCAGGGCAGATCGTTGCAGGAATGCAGCAAGTTCTTCACTTAATGACCCTTCACTATGCTTTCTCCTGAAGAGATGCAAATCGGTCAGCTTTGCATATGAATGTTCGCTGTTTGCGGATGACAGAAGAAAAAATGCTGACCCTTCACCAGCAATGCTTCCCTTTGACGGTTGACCGAAAAGCTCCGATGTATCCACTGCTTTCCTTCGCCAAAGACCCAGTCTCCGCATAATCTCAAAAGAACTGTTGGTAAGTTCATCCATTCCTCCTGCGAGCACAGTGGCAGCCCTTCCGTTCCTGATCTGCATCATGGCATCAATAAGAGCCGATTCGAATGACCAGCCGCGGTGCACATAGGTAAAGTTGTAATTATGGCATTTCAGAAGCAGGGCGATCTGGGCCGAAACCGTATTATGCGTTGATTTTATAAATGAGGTAGGGGTGAGAAGTTCCTCTTTGTTCCTTACAAGGGTGGCCAGAAATTTTTCAGTATCCTCCATGCAACCGAGACCGGTCCCGGTGATTATGGCATCCGGAATCCCGCATCCTGCATCCTGCAGGCATATCTTCGAAGATGCAACTCCCATTTTGATAAGTCTTCCCATCCTGCGAAGGATGTCGGGACTGATGAAATCACGGTAAACAGGCTCGATGCAGGCCAGCCGGTTTGTTTGCCTGCGTTCGGGCTCATTCAGAAAAACGCTGTTGTCCATGGTTTTCTGGGGAGAAACATTCCCGAGTCCGTTAATATATACTGGGGCAGGGTTGTTCATCGGTTTATACAGGGTTGTATTTCGAGATAATAATGGTTGAATTGTTGCCTCCGAAACCAAAGGAATTCGATAATACATGATCGACTCTAACCCCTTCGGTAAGACTTTTAAGCGGACTGATCACCAGCTCTTTCATGGGGGTTGACCATCTAAGGTTTGGAAAGAGGCAGCTGTTTTCTATTGACATCAGTGAGATCACGGCTTCGATAGCGCCGGCTGCTCCCAGGGTATGACCTGTATATGATTTCGTTGAACTGAATGGAGGTACGTTCTCACCGAATATTTTCTGAACAGCAATTCCTTCACTAAGGTCGTTGTTTTGTGTCCCGGTTCCATGAACGTTAATATAGCTTATACTGCCGATATCTAATCCGCTCATCTCAAGCGCCTTGCTCATTGCCATCGTGGCGCCGGTACCTTCAGGTGAAGAAGCAGTCTGATGATAGGCATCGTTGGCATTCCCGTAACCGCTGATCACCCCATAAATACGTTTGCCTTTTTGCAAAGCAAGCCTTTCGGGTTCAAGCACAACAAAGGCTGCGCCTTCCCCTATGGTAAGCCCTGCACGGTTCTCGTCAAACGGCCTGCAACCTTCCCTGTCCAGTATCATCAGGGTATTGAACCCGTTAAGAGTAAACCTTGTCACCGAATCAGTGCCTCCTGCTATTACGTAGTCGAGCATACCTGCCTTTAACATTTCCGACCCGAGCATGATCGAATTCGCCGAGGAACTGCATGCGGTGCTGATGGTGGTTGTAAAGCCGCTTATACCAAGGCATTCAGCAATCTTTTCGGTGCTGTCTCCGCAATCATGGTTTACAACACCGGAAAGCTTTCCTTTTGAAGTGTTTTCCAAAAATAGGGGGTAAAAATTTTCAGTGCGGTCCATGCCACCGACAGTAGTGGCTGAGATAAGTCCTGTACGTGAACCAGGCTCCTTAATGCCTGCCATCCTTAATGCCTGTTTCGCAGCGACCAGCCCGAGCAGTGTTGTACGGGTATACTTCTTCAGGTTTTCCAGTCCGCAGAGCTCAAGTAACTCCTCATCTGATCTTTTTACTTCTGCCATTGGGAGCTTTCCCTTATGGATTGAGTCAAACCTCGTTATCCCGCCTATCCCCGAACGTCCGCTCATAAGTGAATCAAGGACCTCCCTGGCATCAAACCCGATGGAACTTATAATACCATAACCCGTTATGACAACACGTTCGTTCATTAACAAAATGAATTTGAACCTGCAAAAATAGGAAAAATCCCGACCCTTACCTCCTGAGCAGGATAAAGGAGTGATCGGTATTCATGAAATGGTTATGGATCAGAATATTGTTAAGCTTTTCCGGCGCCAAAGGAAGTACTTTCAATGATGCTGGCAACTTTTGCCTTTTAAGGATGTTTGCTCCTGTATACATAGCAAAACCTGATACTGTATGGAATTCCCCGCAAAGATGCTTATAACGTACTTTTGCTGACTGCGGAAGGGCCTCTGCCATGACATCATTGCAAACCGCATCATGGCTTGCATCCCCGTTATTACCCATCAGAACCAGGTCAATGTCGTGTGACGAGAGTTTATTTTCATCAAGAAACCGGATAATAAAATCAGCAGTTTCGCTATTTGAAGCTGGTTTGTAAAGAGTCTCAACGGCCTCAAGCCTCGCATAGGTTTTTTCCGTTTTTGCACCGGAAATCAGAAAATAAGCGGCCCCCTCCCCAGGCAATGCACCAGGAACCTGGCTTTCCCATAAACCAAGATTGCTTATTGGTTCTGGTTTCCATAATCCCAGTCTCCTTATGATGGTCAGATGGTTAAGAGTCATTTCGTCAATACCCCCTGCCAGTACATTGACCGAACTGCCATCCGCAATCTGCAAAAGTGCATCGATAAGACAACTTTCAAGAGAAAAGCATCTGTGCACATAGGTCGAGTTGTACTGATGGCATTTGAGATGTATCGCGATTTGCGAGCTGATAGTGTTATAGGTCGACTGTATAAAGGGAGTCGGATTAAGGAATTTCTCTTCTATAGTAAGTTCGCCAAGGATTTTTTCCGTGTCCTCAACACTTCCTAATCCGGTTCCTGTTATTATCGCATCCGGCATCTTGCATCCTGCATCCTGCATCTTGTATCCTGCATCCTGCATCTTGTATCCTGCATCCTGCATCTTGCATCCTGCATCCTGCATCTTGCATCCTGCATCCTGCATCCCGTCTCCTGCATCCTGCAGACAGATCTTCGCTGCGGATATCCCCATCTTGATCAGGCGGCTGAGCCTTCTTGAAGCGATCGGATCTATGTAAGTCCTGTATACCGGCTCTACCGACTTCAGAAAGTCAGAATGATGCTCAACCACTGGCTCAAGAAATTCAGAACCGGGAAGGGTGTTCTGGGGCGAAATGATACCGATGCCGTTAATGTATGCCATACTTTTCAAAGATCAGTGAACTGTTGTTCCCCCCGAAACCGAAGGAATTGCTCATTATAACCTTCAGATCGGCTCCCTGTATAAGATGCTCCACCGGCCTGAAATTAAGTTCAGGTATCGGATTGGAGAAATTCAGGTTAGGCCATACAATGCCGTTTACCAGTCCGAGGATTGCAATAATCGCTTCGGCCGAGCCTGCTGCGGAAGTCATATGGCCGGTAAGGGGTTTGGTTGAACTCACATGCGGTATCTTCCCTGTAAAAAGCTTTTCAATAGCGCGGCCTTCCGAGATGTCATTGTTATCGGTTCCGGTGCCGTGTGCATTGATGTAATCAACTGCATCAGGAGCAAGGCCGCTCATTTCAAGGGCTTTTTTCATCGCCAGGTAAGCGCCCAGGCCCTCGGGCGACGAGGCAGTCTGGTGGAAGGCCTCGCAGGCGTTTCCGTAACCTGTGAGTTCACAGATGACCGGGTTGCCTGTTATTTTATTCGTTTCTTCCGTTTCAAGGACCAGGTATGCCGCCCCCTCGCCAAGGTTGATTCCATTCCTTGATGCATCAAAGGGTCTGCAAGGCTGTTTATCCAGTATTTTCAGGGCATTGAAACCATTCAGGTGGAACTTGGTCAGGGATTCGGTTCCCCCCGCAAGTGCACAATCCATCTTCCCGGCCTTCATCATTCTCGCAGCAAACGCAATCGCATTGGCTGCCGATGAACATGCAGTACTGATGGTTGTAATAAAATGCCTTAATCCAAGATAGTCTGCTATTTTCTCAGTGCTGTCGGCACAATCGTACGTGTTGATGAACCGGTTCTTACTGTCGTTGGTAAGAAAATCCTGGTAATACTTTTCGCATTCATCCATGCCACCAACAGTGGTCCCTGATATCACACCTGTTCTCAGGCCCTGAAATTTATCAAGCCGGGCATGCGAAAAAGCCTCCTTTGCTGCAATGATCCCCAGTAAAGCGTTTCGTGAATAAACCGGTTCGCTATCCAATCCTGCATCCTGCAATCCTGCATCCTGCATCAGTTCCTCGTTGGTCATGGGAACTTCTGAAACCAGGAGTTCGCCCTGGAGGCTGGTTTTGATATGCCGCACAGGACCGAGCCTGTTTCTAAGCTGGGTTAATGAAGAAAAGTTCTCCTGAACATTGTTACCCAGCCCTGAGATCATACCCAGGCCGGTAACAAAAATCCTTGAAGGCATTTACGCTTTCTTTTGGTGCTCGGTGATATATTCAGCCATGCTGCGAATCGAGAAGAATATCTTTTTCCCGTCTTTCGGGTCTTCTATCTTGATACCATAATTTTTCTCAAGCAAAACAATAAGTTCAAGAGCATCGATGGAATCAAGTCCCAGTCCTTCCCCGAACAGGGGAGAGTCGGGGTTGATATCATCCACAGAAATATCTTCGAGATTAAGCTGTGTAATTACTTCCTTTTTCAGTTTTTCGATCAGTTCGTCCATTTTCTCTTTTCAGTTTACTTTAATAATTTCATTTAATGTTGCTCCGGTAAAAGGAAGCGGTGTAAATCCCGGCTGGCCAGGAGTGTTTTCAGCTTTCTCCACCAGAACCGTCATGGCTCTGAAATCGTTTCCCATCAGTTCAACCCATCCGCAGATACAGGCTTCTGCGCGATGGTTATCTATAATCTCCGAGGCATATTGACAAAGCTGCTGCGGATTGTAGGTTTCGCTGATCAGAAATGCATTTTCTCCTTTGAGACCATGGCGAATACATATTTCTCCTATCACAATATTCGCCAGTGTATATACGAAAACCGAAGGACTTGGGAAGTACGCCGATCTGTTCCTGATACTGTTCTGATGGATCAGGTCAGTATCGAGACTGGAACTGGAGTTGGCCAGTACGACCGCAAGAGATCCGGGTTCATATCGTCCGGGTTTTTCGTGCCTCAACAGCAATTCGGCAGACATGAACCCGAGTTTGCTCAAAGAATCCATCTTGTAGAATTTCGGGTAGGATATCTGCTCCTGCTTGTACAGAGCCTTGATAAACTCGGCAAAAGTAGCAATTTTTTCCTGATAATAGATAAGGCGGCTGTTAACAAACACTTTACCTTCTCCAATGTAGGAATATGCTGTGATCAGTTTTTCCATATTCAGCTTTTCTGAAATACGATGGCCGAATTGCAACCTCCGAAGCCGGATGCCAGTTTTAAACAGGTATTTACGGGTTTGCCAATCGTTTCGGTTATCACATTGATCTGTTCAGGAACACCAAGGGTGTCGAAACCTGCCGATCTGAACAGGAGGTTCATTTTCATTGATTTTATCACTGCAGCTGACTCCATGAGCCCCGAAGCCCCGAGGGTGTGTCCCCAGTACCCCTTGAAACTGTTTACCGGGACAGCATTCAGTTTACTCAGCGAGATTGCCCTCGCTTCCATCTCGTCATTATAAGGTGTTGCCGTGCCGTGAGCCGAGATATAATCAATACTGTTGCCATCAACTCCCGATTCACCAAGTGCTTTGCCAATGGCCATGCTTAGTTCCTCGCCGGTCCTGGAAGGGCCTGAGATATGATTCGCATCATTGCTTACCGAGCCTCCCATGATCTCAATATTGTTTTCATTTGCCGCCATGGATGTTGAAAGCACAAGAGTTCCGCAGCCCTCACCCAGCGATAGCCCGCTGCGGTGAAGATCGAACGGTTTGCAAGGTCCGGAGCTCAGTGCCTGGAATGACTGGAAACCCGAGATTACAAATTCGCTGGCTATATCACCACCCGTAACCACAGCCGATTGGTATTTGCCCGAACGCAGCAGTCGGCTGGCGGCAATCAGGGCCATCACACCTGAAATGCATGCATTGCTTATTATCAGGGGATCGTTCACGAAGCCGAAAAAATCTTTCAGTACTGCTGCAACCGACCAGAGATAGACCCTTTTGTGATCAAACCTGCCGGTATAACGGTCTTCGAGAAGATCAATATTCCCTTTGGTCGTTGACAGCACCAGTATGGTTTTTTCATCATGGATATTTATCGGGGCTGATTTCAGCGCATCACTTACCGACAGTATGAGCATCTTTTCCAACCTGGTAAAGGCATTGGCCGATTGTTTCTTTTTATACTGTGCAAGGATGGCTTCAAACCCTGAATTGATCCGGGTTGTATCGGCAAGCGACAGGGGAAGGGGGGAGGGGCTGAGGAAGTTGTCATCCTGCAACCTGATACCTGTTTTCCCTAACAGGAGCGAAGCCGCATTCTCATCCGCAGTGATCCCAAGGGAGGAAAGAATATTTTCTGATATAATGTAAACCGGTTTCATTCCAATCAATTAATCAATTCCCCATTTCTTTTTCCAGCCCGTGAAAAACTCAGGGGAGGTCAGGATGAGTTCGGCTTCGGGGGTAAGAAAAACCTGTGTGGTGCTTCCGGTGGCAACAACCTCACCGTCATGTTTCCTGGTAATGCGGTATTCGAACACAATCTTTGCTGCTTCTGTGGGAACGAAGGTTGTTTCAACAACAAGCACATCCCCGTAAACCAAAGGTCTTTTATAATCACAGTTCACCTTTACAATAGGGATCATCACATTGTGCTTGTAAACATCGAGGTATCCCAGGCTGAATTTAAGTCCGAAAGACTCCCTCCCGTCTTCAAAATATTTCAGGTAGTTACCATGCCAGACGATCTTCATTGAATCGACCTCGCTGAACCTTACGGTAATTTCTTTTATGTCGGTAAGTACCATTTTAGCTGTTTAAAGGAGAATGCACCCTGCGGTAAAACATAGCTACCGCGATGGATACGATAAAGAATCCAAGTAATTTGAGAATCTGGGGCAGGATGTCGAGCAGGGTGGCCTGCCTCAGGAAAAGGTCGATGAAACCCACATGGGCCCAGTTCAGAGGTGACCATAACGCAATATTCCTCATGACAAGGGGCATCATATACACCGGGACCCATAATCCGCCGAGCGCAGTTAAAACCACAACTGAGACGACCCCGAAAGCAGCTGCCTGCTGGTGTGTGCGTGCAATTGTGCCTACGGCTATCGAGAACCCGAGGGCTGCGAGACTTGACACGATCATCATGACAATGATACCGAAATAGTTTGAGCCAACGGTGAGAGGGGGTATGTCGGTCAGTGGAAGCAAATATCGTCCTGCAAGTAGCATCAGGATAAACTGCACTATGCAAACCACTGCATAAACGCTCACTTTAGCCATGAAAATAGAAAGATAGGATACCGGCATGGTATAAATCCTGATCATGCTGCCTTCTTCCCTTTCCTTGATCATGCTGCCGGTCATGGGAATCACTATAAAGAACATCGCAAACAGGGCCCAGGCGGGAACATTGTGCTGTGTTGTCGTGGGAATTACAGAGTCGCCCTTGCCAGCGGGAAAGATTTCGGTGAAATACACAGATTCCTTGTAATCCATTTTCGGCGGAAGGTACTGGGGAAACATCTTTTTCAGTTCTGTATTGAAAGAAGTGAAGATCATCGATGATTCGATGAACATGCTGTACTCCTTCATGGTTGCCATAAAGGCATATTTGAATGTGCCTTTGATCCCGGGATCGAAAAAAATCGAAATATTGATCGAATCATTGGCCTGGATGTCGAGAAATGGGTTGTCGACAGGCATCATGATGCCCGAAACGATCTGGGTTACCATCACCTGTACTTTATGCCTGATGATCTTCGTTGATTCCCTGGGAATGATGACGGCAACATTATATTTTCCCTTTGCCACCTGCTCCCTTGCGACCTCCCTTGTGACCGGTTTCCCGTCCACAACTGTATAGATTTTAAATATGTTGGAGCTTTTCAGGCCTTCCATGACTTTGGCAGCGAGGGTGTCATGATCCTCATCGACAAATAAAACCGGGATGGACGGTTCTGATGAAATGGCGCCCCATCCTTTTTCCTGGACCATGGCAAGTATCGTCACCATGATCATGGGCATAACAAACAGCATGATCAGTCCGGCCAGGTCCCTCACCAGGATCAAAGATTCTTTACGGCAGGCAGAAAAGTACTTGAACATAGTTTTAAGTTATCCTGTTAATCTCTGAGATCCTTTCCCGTAAGATGAAGGAAAATATTTTCAAGGTCTTTGAACTCAGGATGTTCAGCTACAAGTTCAAGAGGATTACCCATGGAGATTACATTCCCCCGATCAACAATGGCAACCCGGGAGCAGATCTTTTCAGCTTCCTCCATGTAATGCGAAGTATATATAACTGTAGTCCCTTTTTGATTCAGTTCTTTCAGGTGATCGAGGATTACAACCCTCGATTGTACATCGATCCCGACAGTAGGTTCATCAAGGAAGATAACCTTCGGGTCATGCAGCAGTCCGGCGATAAGATTAACCCTGCGTTTTATTCCTCCCGAACAGTTGGCAATTTTCTTGTCGGCATGTTTTTCGAGCCCGAAAACCGAAAGCCCTTCCGCGATTTTCTTTTTCAGCTGAGCTCCCCTGATCCCGTACATGTTTCCGAAGAAACTAAGATTCTCCCAGGCAGTAAGGGTAGGGTAGAGGGCCACGTCCTGGGGAACCACACCTATGATATGCTTGATGTCGTTCATGTGGGTGTGAATGTCGAGGCCATCAATACTTGCCTTACCGCTGGTGGCTTTGAAAAGCCCGCAGAGTATCGAGATGGTCGTGGTTTTGCCTGCCCCGTTCGGACCCAGCAATCCGAAGATCTCTCCCTGGAAAATATCAAGGGAAATGCCTTTTATTGCAGGCTCCTCCATCCCCTTGTAAATTTTGACCAAATCCCTGATCTCGATGATTGCTTTTCGGGGCATCAGAATTTTACCTTTTCGATTTTCTTAAACACCTGCTCTTCCATTCCCGCGATCTCGAGCATCATATCGCCAAGCGTCACATAATCCTCAACCGGCTGGGAACTCCTGTTTTTGCAGTTTCTTGCGCCAAGGTAAGTAAATTCTCTCCATTTATTGGCAGTACGTCCCATAAGGTCAGCAGCATCGAGAAGTTCAGGGTTGCTGAAGGTTTCACCGCTTTCTTTTAGGAATGAACCGAAAATATAACGGAACCCCGCACCGCCTGTGCCAAAATCCTCGGCCATCCTCAATATCTGCCCAAGATAAAAAGCAGCTTTCTGGTTGCCATGCTTTTTCGGCCATTTTTTGATATCCCTTGCCATTACCCTCATTCCCTTGATCCCGATAAGCCAGAAAGGCACCTTGGTCATCTCGTAAACGCTTTTCTTTATTCCCTGCTGAACTCCATTGCGGACGTCCAGTTCTTTTGGCATAGAATTGATCCAGTACATCTTGCCTTTCGGGGCAAACGGGCCTTTCGCCCAGCGAACGCGTACAAGGTCATCATAAGTAATGGTCTGCGGATGTTCCATTACCGTATCGCTCACATGATAGAGGTGGTCTTCTTTCCCGAATACTACCATATTATGCATGTTATAATGCATACGGTATTCAGGAGGGAAAAAGGTAAGGTTGAACACCCCGACCTGCAGACCTGTAGGAATGCCTTTTGCGAGGTTCCTGTCAAGGGCATCCATCGACTCCTTCTCATTATTGAACTTCTTGATGACTGTGGCGTCAACTCCAAGGTATTTTGCCGAACGGTGAAACACCACGTTGGGGAGGTTACGGAACGACATCATGGGTGCGAACATCAGCTTCAGAAAAGGCAGGTAACTGAAATAGATCCCTGTTCCTATTCCGAATGCCATGGGTTCACTCATATTAAACCCGTAGAAATTGTAAAGATTGGAGGTCGCACCGCTTTCGCAGTGTCCTGCCTGCCGGTGCGTATAATTAATCATTATTGGTTTACTGTCCATAATCAGGCTCGTTTTAATCAATTTTTTTAAGCTGTTCAATGGTGATGTTGAAAGCCTGGGCATATTTCTCAAGGGTCCTGTTCCCGAGACGCTTAAAAAAATATGGTTTGCAGTGCAGTTTCAGCTTCCAGATCGAAACCCCTGCCATCATTGAAAGACTCATAGAATCAGCCAGAATTTTCTCCATGTAATATACTATCGGGCTTGCCTTGCCTGCAAGAACCTTCTGGCGTGCTTCCTCGATACGGTCTGCAAAGAGATCCCAGGCCTGCTGTAGCACAATCCTTTCATCATTGTTGTGGTAACCAACAGATTTCTGAAAGTTCCCTTTTTCATCATATGAAAAGAGCAATTCCCTGTATTGTCCAAAGTTCTTATCCTTGTAAACAGGGTTGTTGTTTTCGGCAGAATTTTCCATACGGATGATTTTGAAAAATAAAGTCTGCGAAGTTATTAAAAAAACCTTTTTGGAGGCCAATTATCTTATCTTGATAAGCTTCCTGAAGATTTTCTCTTCACGGTCAGCGCACTCAAGCAGCATATCGGCAAGCATATCGTAAGATTCTTCGGGCTTGGCCCTTTTCTTGCAGTTCCTGGAACCGAGGTAGGAGAATTTCCTCCAGTGATTTGCGGCTTCACCCATTTCAATTGATACTTCCCTGATCCAGTCCTGCTTCAGCAGGGTTCCTGCCTCATCAAGAAAAGCCCCGTAAATGAAACGGAAGCCGGCTCCGGCGGTGCCGATTTCTTCTTCCATCCGCAGAACCTGACCCAGGTAATATGATGCCTTTTCTTCACCCAGCTTTTCGGGCCACTTTCTCAGCCGTTTAGAGAGATAACGTATTCCTTTGGTGCCAATGAGCGGAAACGGCACTCCTACCATATTGTAGGCCGTCTTGTGTATGCCTTTGATGATCCCTGGCTTCAAATCGACAGATGTGGGTACGCTGGTAGGATAGTACATGCGTCCGTTAGGCGCAAACGTGCCTTTGGCAAACCTCACCCGCATCAGGTCCTCATAACTGATCTCCACCTTATGTTCCATCAATGTGTCACTAATGAGATAGTTATTGTCCTTTTTACCGTAAACTACCATATTATGCATGTTGTAATGCATACGGTACTCGGGAGGGAAAAATGTGAGATGGAATGTGCCTACCTGGAGTCCCACAGGCAAGCCCTGTTCGAGAACTTCATCAAGCTTTTTCATTGAATCCTCAGGTTTTTTGAACCGGTGGATCTTCGTTTGCACACCCAGGACTTTTGTTGCGCGATCAAACACCATTCCAGGCCATACCCTGAACGATGTCACGGGAGCATGTTGCATTTTAAGAAATGGGAGATAGCTGAAAAACAAACCAGCCCCGATTCCAAATGCCATGGGCTCGCTGATATCCAGTTTATGATAATGCAGGAGATTGGAGGTGACACCACTTTCGCAATGCCCTGCTTGTCGGTGCTCAAAATTCAGTTCGCTCATATCAGATTAATGAAGGGTTCATAAGTTCGTTAACCCCAATATTGAATACCGAGGCATATTTTGAAAGTGTTTCATGCTTTAATTTGGAGAAAATACGGGGTTTCAGATGCCTTTTGATCCTCCACCGCATAAAACCGGTATAATCAGAAAGCATAGGGAGTTCCATAAGGTTTTTCTCCATATAAAAGGCGATTGGACTGAGATGGCCTTCTCTGATTTTTGAAGATATATCTTTAAGCCTGCTTTCGGCTTCATCCCAGCTTTGTTTTATAATGATCTGGTTCCCAAGATAGTGATAATCAACCTTCCGGGTATAACCTTTCCCAGGCTCAAAAGAGTAATGCAGTTCCCGGTTATAGGTATAAATCAGTTCTTCTTTTGCTTCTTTTTCTTCATTTTCCATGAGGATCTCTGCTTAATTGACATTTCAGGCGTTTTCAAGGAATATTCTAAGTTCACATTCAGCAATCAGTTGATCAAAAAGGTGGATCTTTCCTTCAACAACAGTGGCATTCAGGATTTCATGAGTAACAGTTACGCTGGTAAATATCTCGTCACCGGCTTTGGGAAGCTTATAAATTTTAAGTTCCTTAATCGCACCGATAAAACCCAGCCTGGGTTTTTCCCCTTCACTTCCCGGGACAGCAGCGATTCCTGCAGCAGCACTTTGTGCGATATTTTCAATCAGTGCAGGCTCACGAAGAATGCCATCCGCAAGAAACACATTATCATCCCTGATAAAAAAGGAAGTGACAGTGGTCTTGTCCTTTACACCGACAATGCGGTCAACCATCACCATCGGCGGCTTCTGTGGAATATTTATTTCTTTAAATGATGCCATAAAGAGCCCTTTCTGTTTCTGCTTCTCATACGATTCATGGCCGTTGCCACGTCTTCATCGGGGAATACCCAGCGACGGCCTGATTTTTCAGCCCTTTCCTTCAGGCTTGCATAGTTTACCGAATGGGATATGTAATATACAGGTTCAATAATCGGCTCGCTGGCTGTGAGAAGTCCTTCAGCAATGCTGATCTCATGAAGTTTAGTCCCCGGGTAAATACGCATTCCGACATAAGGAAAGAATACTGTATTCTCTATTCGTTTTGAATTTTCGAAACTCTCATCAACAGTAAGGTCCGTCTCCCCATATCCTCCGATGATCATAAAATGACAGAAATAAACACCTGCCTGGTTACAGTATTCAGAAACCCTTACTACCTCATCAACGTCAAAATGCTTACCGTAAGCCTTAAGTGTGGTGTCGGACAGCGACTCGGTGCCGAATTCAATATGTGTCAGCCCTGCCCGGGCAAAGAGCTCCAGAAGGTCTTTCGAAAGTTTGTAAGGCGAAAAATAAGCACCCCATTTAAGCTTCATATTTGATTTAATGATCTTCTCAGCCAGCTCGATATTAAAGTTGTTGCTGATGTTGAAAACCGAATCAGTGAAAAAATAGTAATCGATATTATGGTGATAGTAGAGGTCGCTAAGGGTATGGAGAATACGGTCGGGATCTAAGGTTCTGACGTTATGGCCTTCAATGAGGGGATATGTGCAGTATATGCAGTTGAACGGACAGCCCCGTTTAGTCTGGATGTTGATCATCCCGCTTTTCTGCCAGTAATATTTAACCAGGTCTGAGTCGAATGAAAGCTCAGGAGTTTTAATGAATGAAGTTCTTCCGTTATTCCTGATTTCATCGTTTTTCCTGTACACCAATCCCTGGATTTCAAGGTCAGGAGCCCCCTTGCCGATGCTTATCAGCAGCCTGTGAAGGCTTTCCTCACCTTCGCCTGCTACACCAAAATCAGGCTGCAGGAGTTCAAAGAGTTCTTTCGGATAAATGGAGAATGCAGATCCGCCAACAATAAAACAGGTCTTAACACCTGATCCCCTGATGATGTCGGCAATTGCTTTGTAGCCGCCAACGAAGCTTTCCCTGGTATAAAAGTTCACATCATCAATATTTCTAAGGGAAAGCCCGGTATAATCCGGTTTATATGAAATAAGGAGATTGCTGAGTTCTTCACTGTTGTGGAGGTTGAAATCAAAGGACCTGATCTCCATCTCAGGCATGCGGTCGCTGAGATAGGAATACAGGTAGGATATTCCCAGAGGGTAAACCGGGTATGGATTTGCGTATCTGTTTGCGGATATGAGGAGAAGTTTTTTCTGAATTGGGGCTGAAGAACCTGGATCGACTTTCGGGGCTGAAGTTGTTTCAGATTCATTCCCGGTTTTTCCGATTGGAGGATGGATGGGTTCAGGCAGTTTCCAGAAGTCGTAATAATTGAACCATTGCAGGGGATACTTCAAAACAATGCTCTCAAATGCATCAACAAATTTCCTGACTGCACCTGCAAGGATGACATCCCGTTTCTTCAGGTTGTTCGAGAATTCGATTTGCTGAAGAGGAGTTGAATAAAAATGATAATGCGATTTCGATTCCTTAACTGCAAACACATAGGCAGCAGGGACTTTGAACCGGGCTGCCAGGTTAACAGGTCCTATGGGGAAAGCGGCAGGTTTGCCCAGGAACCCGGTGACTATGGTTTTATTACCCTGAATGTACCTGTCGCCATGCATTGCTATGATCTCACCCCTGGAAAACGCCTCCTTGATTTGCTGGAGGTGGGAATAATCCTCTTTGATAATGATAAAGCTGACATTCCGCCTGAGGATATCGGCCAGGTAGCCTTTGATCTTTTGATGCTCTGCATCGTACATCAGGATGTTGATCTTCTTTTCGAGCCTCACAAGGAGTTGTCCTGCGATTTCCCAGTTCCCCAGATGACCACTGATCAGAAGTCCGCCTTTATCCATCTGCCTGAGATACTCTTCTCCTTCGAATTCAAATGTGAACTTATGCTGAAACCCGGCCAGAAGGGCCAGTTTGTCGACAAGGATCTGTCCGAACACATAATAATTACGGTAAACACTGAAAAAGGATTTCAGCTTTCCATAGTTCATACGCTCACGAAAGTAGCTGAAAATGGCTTTAAATGCCTTCCCTGAAGAAAGCATGAAGTAGGAGACAACGAAAATGAGGAGGAAATAGGCAAAGGAAATTCCAAGATTCCTGAGTGTCCATACAAAGATTTGATAACCAAGGACTCCTCCGCGGGTTTTACCTTCCCAGGATCCCATCTTTGCTAATTTGAATGGACACGTTTAATGATATAATCGTAAAAATCCTGCAAGCTTTTTATATCAGCCATTTCTTCAGCCTTCATCTTAACACCGAAATTACGTTCGATGATCACGAACAGATCAACAAAATCAAGGCTGTCTATCTCCAGGTCCTTTTTCAGATCAGCAGCAGGGCTGATCTTCTCCGCATCAATCTCTATATCGTCAATCAGCAGTTGATTTATCTTGCTGATTATCTCGTCATTTTGCATTATAAGGCAGTCTTGTAAAATGCAAAAGTAAAAAAAAAAAACGAGAATTTCAGAAAGAGGCTTTCCTGACGACGAGTGAGGAGTTGGTTCCGCCGAAACCGAAAGAGTTCGAAAGGAAGGCATTTATCTCGCAGGGAGTGGTAACAGTGGCAAGGTTGAGGGAGGACGATGCCTCATCGGGATGTTCGAAATTAATATTCGGTGCAACAAAATTATTTTGCATCATCAGGACTGAATAGACAATTTCGCTGGCGCCGCCCATCCACATTTCGTGGCCGGTCATCGATTTTGTGCTGCTTACCAGGGGCATTTCTTTACCGAATATCTGGAAAATAGCCTTTGCTTCGTTGCCGTCGCCTGCCGGTGTGGAAGTGGCGTGGGCATTAATATAGTCGATGTCAGAGGGCATCATTCCAGCGGCTTTCAGCGACATCCGCATGGCCCTGGCAGGCCCATCAACATTCGGGAGTGAAATATGTTCCCCATTGGAAGAAAATCCATACCCTACAAGCTCGGCCAGAATAGGAGCTCCCCTTTTTTTTGCCGATTCGTAACTTTCAAGTACGACTGTTGCAGCCCCACCGCTGGGTACAAGACCGTCACGGTCCCTGTCGAAAGGCCTTGAAGCTTTTGACGGCTCAGATTCCCTCACCGAAAATGCATTCAGAGCATCAAAGCTTGCCGTTGATTCGGGGTTGATTTCCTGGGCTCCTCCGCAGATGATCATGTCCTGGAGGCCCTGCCTGATCATCAGGAAAGCAATACCAATGGCATGAGATCCGCTTGCGCAGGCACCGCTCACGGTGAAGTTGATACCTTTCAGTTTAAAGATTACCGAAAGGTTCATCGATACCGTTGAGTTCATCGACTGGAAAATATAGCCGGAGCCTATAAGCATGGTATCTTTCTCTTTCCGCAGTATGTCAACTGATTCCACAACGGGGACAGCCGAACTGTCGTTCCCGTAGAGAATTCCAACTTCGTTCTGATCAAGGTACTGCTGTTCAATACCGGCGTTTTTAAGGGCTTCAAGGGTAGCCATGTAGGCGTATTCTCCCTGTACGGGCATTCCAACCCTCATGCGGCGGTCCAACACTCCTTTAAGGACCGGCCTGTCGACCATACCTGTGAGGGCTGAGCGAAATCCCATCTCTTTTCGTTTCGGATCAAAGATAATTCCTGATTTTCCGTAATACAGGGAATCCTTTACATCGGCCAGGTTCTTCCCAATGACCGAATAGATACCTAAGCCGGTAATGACGACACGGGTCATTTTTTAAATGGTGAAATGGTGAGTTGGTGAGTTGGTGAAATACATTTTAAGATGATTAAGTGTATAAGCCGCCGTTGACGTTGATTACTGTGCCGGTGATATATGAAGCTTCGTCGGAGGCGAGGAACCTAACTGCAGAAGCAACCTCTTCGGGCTTTCCGAACCTCCCCATCGGGATCATCATTTTAAGCTGTGCCTCATCGAGGTCTTTGGTCATATCGGTTCTTATAAACCCAGGAGCAACAGCGTTGACAGTCACATTTTTTTTTGCAATCTCCTGGGCCAGGGCTTTGGTGGCGGCAATCACTCCTCCCTTGGCAGCAGAATAATTGGCCTGCCCTGGCAAACCCTTGATCCCGCTGAGCGAGACCACGTTGATGATCCTGCCGAATTTGTTCACCAGCATATCCTTCAGCAGGAACCTGGTGATATAAAAGAAGCTGTATAGGTTGGTGTTCAGAACATCATACCACTCTTCATTTTTCATCCACATCAAAAGCGCATCCTTCCTGATACCTGCATTATTTACAAGGATGTGGATGTACTTTCCTTCGTTCCTTGCCTGCCAGCCACCAAGAGCTGTTTCAACTGATTCCTGGCTTGAGACATCAAACTGCATAATCTCCCCGTCTCCGCCATTTTCACGCACTAAAGCCAGGGTCGATTCAGCCTGTGAGGTATTTGAGTTAAAATTAATGATGATGTAGAACCCATCCCTGGCAAGGCTGGTACAAATAGCTTTGCCTATTCCCCGGGACCCGCCTGTAACAAGTGCAACTCTCATTAAGGAACTTTTATTCAGATTAGTACTATTCTTCGACCGAAAACTGGGGTTTATTCTCCATGATATACTGAACGATGTTCCAGATATCATTGTACTTGCTGGTATCTTCCGTAAACACAGGAACTATCTTCCGCAGGTCCTCAAACTTACTTCTTGAATAAGTAGAAAGCTTGTCCTTGATGTTAAGATAGTCAATAGCCTGCAGTATGGATATCATTTCAATTGAAAGAACCTGGTATGAGTTGTCGATGATCTTCTTGGTCATAAGCGCGGCATTGGTTCCCATACTCACGATATCCTGGTTGTCGTTGTTGTTGGTAATACTGTGCAGCGACATAGGGAAGGAGAGTGTCTGGTTCTCAGCTACAGTAGAAACAGCTGTGAACTGAGCTCCCTGCATCCCAAGGTTTAGCCCGAGCTTTCCAAGATTCACGAAAGGCGGAAGTTTTTCGTTTAGTTTGGGATTCATCAGGTAATTCAACTGACGCTCGGCAAGCATCGACAGCTTGGTAATGGCTATCTTCAGCTTATCCATTTCAAGGGCAATATAATCCCCGTGAAAATTTCCCCCGTGATAAACATTATGGTGTTCACCGTCAATTATGGGATTGTCGCTGGTCGAGTTCACCTCGTTCATCAGCACGTGGGTTGCATAAAGGATGGTATCATGCACGGGCCCCAGAACCTGGGGAACGCAGCGGAGTGAGTAATATTCCTGCACTTTGTGCTTAAACACTTCGACTTCCACTGCCTTGTCGTTGTTGTAAAGATGGTCGGCACGGCGGCGGATAAGCTGGCTGTCCTTAAGGATATATTTCATGGTACGGGCAACAACCCTCTGTCCATGATGCGATTTGGCCCTGTTAAGACCATCCGAAAAATGATCGTCATATGATTCCACGATCTCGGTGATCATTGAAGATGCGAGTATTGTCCAGTCGACCAGGTTGCGGGCATGGATCACGTTAATCATGCCTATCCCTGTCATAGCCGAAGTTCCGTTGATCAGGCCAAGGCCTTCGCGGATATGCATTGTTATCGGATTGAGGCCTTCTTCGGCAAATACCTGGGCTGCAGGAAGGGTCTGGCCCCTGAACAGGACATCGCCTTCACCTATCAGGTTCAGTGCCAGATGTGCCAGCTGAACCAGGTCGCCACTGGCGCCGACTCCGCCGTGTTCGGGAATGTACGGATTGATATCGCGGTTAACCATCTCTTTCAGCAGGTCTACAACTTCGATATGAATACCCGATTTAGCCTGAACAAGCGAGCTGATCCTGGCAAGCATGGTGGCTTTTGCATATAATGGAGGAAGAGGGGGGCCGCATCCTGCGGCATGACTGCGGATGAGGTTGTACTGTAACTCAAGCTCCCTGTTTCCGTTTATCTTGAACTGGGCCATCGGACCCAAACCGGTATTAATTCCATAGATAACTTTGCCCTGGGCAAACTCTTTCAGAAACTCAAAATCTTCTTCAACTTTTCTTCTTGCTTCAATGTCGATATCAATTTTCTCACCCTCAAAAAGGACTTTGAAGAAATCATTGACTGAGAGTTTCCTGCTTCCGACTATTACCATGATCTCAATTTCAACGTTTTCAGCATCTTCCGGGGTTTCCGGGCTCTGCCTTCAAATAAGGTGGCAAAGTTAATTTTTTTTATTGAGACTAGTATCATTTTGTTACTTTTGGAGGATACATAAGCGAATGAAAGTAAGCATTATTGGCGCCGGCGTTTCAGGACTTGCGGCAGGCTGTTATCTGCAAATGAGCGGGTTCGATACGGTTATTTTTGAAAGAGGTTCTACTTTCGGCGGGTTATGCAGCAGCTGGAGAAAAGGGGAGTTTACGTTTGAGAGCGGTTTTCAATGGTTACTTGGATCCAAACCAGCCAATCCATTCTATCAGTTGTGGAATGAGTTGATTGATATGAAAACCGTTTCATTCTTTACGCATGAGAGCCGGATGGATATCGAAATGCGAAATTCCTGCGACAGCAAAGGCAGCAAGGTTTTCCACCTATACACGAATCTCAATCAGCTGAGGGCTTACCTTTATGAAAATGGTCCCGAAGATGCCAGGGCAATAGATAAGCTGATACGTTCGATGAGAAGGATTCAGTCGTTCGAGATCCCCCCTATGATCAGAAAAGTGCCTCAGCTTCTTCCTTTGAAAGAAAAGATCAGGTATGTCAGGTACCTGCCTCTTCTGTTCTTTCTCAAAAAGCTGATGAAAGAGACCAATGTTTCATTCGCCCGTAAACTGAAAAGTTCATTTCTCAGGGAAGCTTTTGAAATGCTTTTCGACGGTGAAGAGCTTTCCTTAATGATCATCACACTGCCCCTGGCCTACAACGACCTGGATTCATCAGGCTATCCGATAGGAGGGGCAGCTGCCTTTGTCGGTAGGCTCACCGAAAAATACCTTTCACAGGGTGGAAAGATCCGCTACAATGCCGATGTGAAAAAGATTCTTGTAAAAAACGGTGAAGCAAAGGGAGTCCTTCTCAGCAGCGGTGAAGAAGACATTTCCGATATCGTACTATCGGCAGCCGACTGGCATTATACAGTATTTGAAGCGTTAGGAGGCCGTTTCGTAAATAAAAGCATAATGAAACTTGGCAACAAAGAGCAGTTCAGGGTTTACTACTCTCTTTTTATCGTATCACTGGGGCTTGGAAGGACGTTTGAAAATGAATCCCACTTTTTAAGATTTCCCCTGGATCGGGAAATCGAATCACCCGATGGGACAAGGTATTCCCGACTCGAAGCTCATATTTACAACTATGATCCAACCCTCGCTCCGGAAGGGAAAACCACGGTTTCATTCAGCTTATACACCATGAATGCAGATTACTGGATTGACCTTCGCAGGGCCGACAGGAAGCTGTACGACCAAAGAAAAAAGGAATTTGCTGAAGAAGTCATCACCCTTGCCGAAAAGAGGTTCGGGCATATAAGGGAATTCATCGAAGAAACAGATATTGCAACCCCTGCAACTTTTTTCAGGTACACTAACAACTGGAAAGGCTCTGCCCAGGGCTGGCTCCCTGGAAAAAACATCATGGCCCGGTCTACTGTTCCGTATGAACTGCCCGGACTTGAAAATTTTTATTATTCGGGTCATTGGAGTATCCCAGGGGGAGGATTGCCTGTTGCCATTAAATCGGCCAGGGATGTGGTGCAGATCATTTGCAGGGATAAAGGAATGAATTTCGGGATCGGGCAATGATCTGGGAATCAGCCATCCGCCTGCCTGGATCAAATTTATTTTTGCCGCTTAACGAGAAATTTCTACCTTTGCAGCCACATTTGGCCCCGTAGCTCAACTGAATAGAGCATCTGACTACGGATCAGAAGGTTACAGGTTTGAATCCTGTCGGGGTCACAGAGAATCAGCCACTTACGATAAAAAGTAAAGTGGCTGTTTTCGTTTTTTCAAGCATTTTTCAAGCATTTACAATTATCTATTCCGGAATATTTCCGTTTAAAACTTTTCTTTTTCAGGTTTGTCAAAAGGCTGCTGGATCTGAATTATTAAATTCCCTTTCGTCCATGAAGAAAGTTTCCCTGCAGGTTTTGGCACCCGCAGGGAAACCTGAAATACTATGACCAGGAAAATCACCCCCAGATCATATACCTGGGCGGATCATTGAGGCGGATGAAGTTCATGGCCTCATGGATATTGAGGAACCTGAACCTTGCGGCCTCTTTACCACTTGGGGAAAACAAGGTGATTTTGATTGTGGACGACCACTTGACCGGCCGGCCGTTGTGGTGCAGGATGACCTGACCGTTTTCATTGACATGATAATCACAGGCTAAATCATGAATTACCTGAGTTGAAGAATGACTGATGGTTGTTGACATACAAACCTCCGCTTTTAAGTGTTACAAATGGTTTAGTGCATAAAATGCAAATCGTAAGCACTACACAGCGGAGTAAATTTTAATACGCAAGGCTGCCGGTCATTTTTTTGCCCCGGAAGATATACAATCGAAAAAAATGACGGCACCCGTAGGGCCATGGCCTTGCGGATTATAAATTTACGGAGATATCTTTGGTGAGATTTGCATTGAAGCAAACAAAAATGACTCCAACTAAATATGTGGAACAGTGTCCCACATATTTTATAACCAGGGTGATTATTAGGAATTTACGGAGATACCTTACGTGAGATTTGCATTGAAGCGAACAAGCTGGTACCTGAGGTTATTGTTTCAGCAGTTTCTTCCCTTTTACAGTCAATCGGTATTTTTGATAGCGACTTTGAGGTTTATCCGGTAATGTCATTTCGATAAGGCCGCAATCAATCAATGGCTTTATGTTGGTTTTGAAATTCAGCGTTTGATTTTCCAATCCAAGAAATTCGAACAGTTCAATTCTTGATTTCTCTGTTTCCAGATAATCTATGATGACAAGTATCTTAGTTAATGTCTTAGTTAATTTTTGAGCGCTTAGTTTATTCCTTATTTCATTTACAACCTCACTGGTATCACTTTCCAACAGGTCACTTAATGCTTGCAAATCAACACCTTCAGAGAAGATTTGTGCAATAAGCTGCTTAGTTAATTTAGCCCCCGTCTTAGTTAATATCTTAGTTAATGACTTAGTCCCCTCTAGCTCGGGATGACAGGGGAGGGTGACCATAAAGAGGACCTGGTCTTTGTCGGTATAGAATAGCGGTTCGGGGCTACCGTTGGCGGCCAAGGCATCGCGAATGATCGGGAATCCGGTGGATTTGCCTTCGGTGAGATCGAGTTCTTTGAGGAAATCTCCAATACGGCGGTTACGGTAGGCGCGGGAGACTACCCTACGTTGCTGTAAATCGATATTTGTGATGGGCGGCATGGGGCCAGGATAGCTCAGCACGGTGATTTTATCGGGGAATACCTGTATTTCGATGGGCGCCTCTTCGGCATAGCTTTTATGATAGACCGCGTTACTGATCACTTCCTCCAGTGCATTATAAGGATAATTGCTGATGGTTTTACTTTCGGCCTGGCCTGTAATTTTCAGGACTTCTGTACGGATCACTTCCTTTTTAAGATAGGCGAGGCTATTTCGGATTTGATGGTGCAGAGGCCCTTTGAAGGTTTCGGTGATAAAATTGCGGCCCGTATCGTCAGGATGAATGGCCAACTCAATCCAGGCACGGTTAAAAAACTTGTGAGGCTCCCGGTTAAAGAACATCAGCCCGACATTCACCGGCCTTAAAAACTCGGCCGGGCCCCGGGAAATCTGCATCTGCCGACACAATTCAGGAAAAGGGATCTTCACACTCTCGTCGAACAATTCACTTCCAACCTCCTGCAGGAACTCTCGGATTAAACCCAAATCCAGATCGTTGAGCTGGGCCTGCTGATTTACACGATCATCGAAAGGAACCTTTGCCGTGAGCTCAATAAGCCGGGCCAGATTATCACCGTGGGGCACAATGCTACGGGAACCAGCACGGATATAATATTGCCTGCGGGAATCGTTGCCCAGGGTTGAAGGACCAGAATATGGGCGGAGATCCCCGGCCGGGACCCAAATGACCAGGATATGCCGATCATCAAGACTATACGGTTGAATTATGGGCAGGTAGTTGGGTTGAATCTTATAGCAGATGTTGATCAGTTCACCCTGTATCGCATCGAGACTATTAAGCGGCAATCCAACCGGAGGGAACTGAGGCACCCCATCGACCGTTGCAATACCCACAATGATGTACCCGCCACCCCAATTGTTAAAATCGTTAGCAAACGCACAGATCGAATGCAGGACATCTTCGGGATTCCAGCCAGCCTTAAATTCCAGACGTTCCCATTCCACAACCTTTCCGTGAACCAAATCTTTTATGTTGATAGGGAGGGCCATAGTTTATTATGATTGTACGATTAATGCAATTTCTTCTACGGTCAATCTATAAAGTGCCTAAAATTATATTTTACTTAAAATTGGTAGCATAAAGCGTTTACAGGTTGTTGGAAATTCTCTATCAAGGTGAAAGGGATTTGAAACGGCTACCATATTTCCGAGGTTTCGGCTCGAAAAGTCGAGTTTGCCCGCAAGCAGTTTCATAATGCGAAATCTTTGCCGGGGTTATTAGAGTGTCTATTTTTGGGTAGTCTCTGGCATTGTAGGCTCGTACAATTTCTTTAGCAGAGCTCTCAGGAATAGCATCTATAATCGGCACTCTAAGTTTTTTCAGATTTTGGCTTTGCCATCTTGGATATCCTCCATTCATCTTATTCCCAAGTTCACAAAGTTGACTCTTAACAAAATCAGACATTAAAATAGCTGCAAGTAAAACAAGTTTTTCGTATGATCTTCCTGTGATATAATATAAGTTATGATGAGGATAGTAATTTCCCTGGTCAATGAACAAATGAGTATTACCTGAAATGTCGGGCAAAATTATCTTATCCTTCTTTGTCAAATCCGGCGTTATTCTATCAATCGTCTTATACCATTTCTTCGGATTTTTTTTGGAAACATGTCTTTTGAGTAATGTTTCTCTTTGAGAGTAAAAGTACTTTTTAGCTTTTGGATATTGTTCCAGGTCGATAAGTTCACCGTTTTCTGCAAATGGATTTAGAATGAACTTGCCTGACCAATCGAATTTGTTGTCATGAATGTCTCTTGAAGTTAATATAGGAAGTAATAACTCATTTTCTACAATACGATTAAAGTCATTCCGGATGAAAACCTTATCAGAACCCGTCGCGACACCAATACCAATTTTGAAGCCCTGGTTCTCAATGGAATCGAGAAATTTTTCATGTCTATTCCCATTTGATATATATGAAAACCAATTTTTCGCTACACGAGTGTTCAGGGTTCGGGATGGCATTATTGAATGATCTATTTTATTTAAGTCATCTATATGGTGAATTCGATAATAATTCCCCTGTAGCTTTTTGTCAGACTTTCTGATTGTGGTTATTGCGGGATAAGCAATCACATCTTCCTCAAAAGGGCAGGTTCCTTCAATATCTATAATCTCATCAAGAGCATAATTTAGGCCTATTAATTCTCTGAGATTTTGACCGTATTGATTTTTTAGCCAACGATTGGAGCATATGAATGAGAGGATTCCATTTTCGTTTAGAAGGCGAAGACTTTTTTCATAAAAGGCAACATATAAGTCACTCCTGTGAGTAAATGTCCTAAATACCTGTCTATATATGGACTTCTCTTTCTCTGGTATATTCTCATGGCGGACATAAGGCGGATTACCAATAACTATATCACAAGGGATTGATTCTGCAAGGAGAAAGTCAGTGGTTTGAATCATTGTTTTTGGCAGGATTACTGAAAGTTCATCTAATCTTGATTTAATCCTAGTAGTGAGTAATTCGGACATCTTGCTATCAATTTCATAAAGCTTAATATTCGATAGCGCTTTCTGAAAAGAAAAGCCGAAGTTATTAGAGGATTCAAAGAGACGATCAATTATAGCAATAGCAAAAGCGCCATCTCCCGCTGCAGGTTCAGTAACTACCTTTTCTCTAAGATCGGTTGATGATATATATCCAATTCGATCGAGCATGACGTCGACAACCAATGGTTTTGTGAGCACCAAACCATGATGATTTCCATTAGAACGACTGCCGTATATCATAATTTAATCTCTTTCAATTTCCCTTGTATAAAACCCATGAACGATAACAGAAATGAATCAAAGGATATATCGACCTCAGGAGAATCAAATTCCATTTTTTTATTAGTCCAGATTAATGCAGTTGACGAGTAATGTCTCTCTAGCATAAGTTTTTGACAAAGGATTAAATATCTATCGATGTAACTTGTATTTTGGAATTCAGGACGTACTTTGAAGTATGGCTCCTGAAGTCTAACCGGACTTGTAGACTTTTTAGTTTTCTCGACAAGAATGAGATAACCTAACCACGGAGGCTGTTTTTGTGCGAATCCCTGTTCTCGAAAAGCAGTCCACAAATCAACCGCACTCCCCAGAGCTTCTTCTGTTCTGTTATTGAAGTTATTACCAAAGGAACCAACCTGGGATTTCAGTTCCACGACAGCAATTAACTGATTTTTAGGTGTAATGATTAAAAAGTCCCAATCCTTGGTAGGTCGAAAATACCCAGGCAGATTGTTACCCTTTGTATAAATACAAGATTCAGGAACACCTAAGTCCTTTGAAACCTGAACCAGTAGCTCGATAAACCCATTAAGTTGTTTTCCGCCCGTGACTGAACTTCTGCTTCCCTGATCTGATTTTTTTTGTCCTTTTGCTTGAGAGTCCCTGGTTTTCCAAAAGTGTTTTATTGCTTTTGTTAAGAGTTTCTGATATTTTTCTGTCGATAATCTTTCCATTAAGTGTTGTCTTTATCTCAGTAATAAAACTAGCATTAAAATTCCAGTAGTTTAATTTTTGCCTTCCACCCAGCCGGTAGGTATTATTCGAAATAAATTCCAATATGTTTTGCCAAAATTCTTCCTTTTGAATATCCTCGAATTCCAACACTTTTTCCTAACTCATATGGTATTGAGATACCTTTTTGAACATACTGATCCTTCGTAATATCCAGAATTTCATTAGTTTGTTTATTTTGAAGGTAATAATGAGAACCATGTTCCCATTTTATTCTGTTTATAACTTTGACTAACCACTTGTCCTTTTTTCCATTACACTTATAGATAACTTGGCAAGCAGCAAAACAAAATCCCGTCGAGTCTATGCCTGATCGTAAATTTTTCTCTAACCATTCTTGATCAAGCACTTCTGTTTTTACATCAGGATTTGTAAAAGCAAGCTGCAATTTGTCAATAAGTTCTCCTAATGGAATTTCTTTACTTAAATCCATATAGCCCCATAAAATGTTCGACACATGAATTATATTGGTCATTTAGCTTTTGAATCACTTCATCATGCTTACTTGTGTCTCCATCAGCTTTTTTATCCAAAATTTCCTTCATTTTTTTCATATTTTCAAGAGTTGTTATATATAACGACTCCAGCATTTTGTCATAGTCTACTTCCATAATTGTTGTTTATATTGTTAGATAAATCTCAAACTTGATTTCATTAACACTTGCCCAAAACGTTCCGCTGCCAGCCACAGCATCAAATATAGCGGCTTTTGGCAAAAGTGTTTAACTATTTTTGAACCTTCCACAAAAGATATGACGGGTTTTGCTTCACTTTGTCCTGATAATCCTTAAAGTCTTTGTATCCCTTACCTACCGCGACTGCAGAGGCAATTAAACTCAGTCCACCTGTCAATGCAGATGCAACAAGACCACCAGTCATCAGTGCTGCATCAATTTTCATATTTCGTGCTACCGATTTTATCTGTTGGTTAATCTTATTGACTTGGACTTCATTTAATTCGTGAAGTATATTTTCTTTCGCTCTTTTTAGCTCTTCAGGGTTTGAAATACCCCTTAAATCCCTAAAATGCCTTTCAAGTTCTAAGCGGAAATTAGTGAATACATCCTCTTCATGCGTTCTTATGGCCATTAATTCGTCCAAATTAATTTCTGAAATAAATGGTAATTCCATGTTTAATAACTCAGTCACTGTGTGAGTTTGAATCGAATTCTTTACTCCAAAGTAGGTTGTAAGAAGGTTTGCAGTAAAAAGGTTATCACATAAGTAAGTTGAATTTAGTTCGGATGCGATAACGTTTTCCATATATACCTTATCAAAAACAGCCTTAGAAGAAGAATTCACTGATTGCTTAACCCATGCTTTGAAATAATTAACTTCAGGAGGTGTATCTGGAAGTGTTTGTCTGAATATTGCAGTACCATCTTCCTCATTGACAGACTCAATAATCATTTCCCATAGATGATAAATAAAAGTACTCTCAGTATTATAATCTGCAAAATCGATATGAATACCTCTACTTGGATAAAGGGTGTCCTCAATACGCCATCCGATATTTTCTTTTACCATTGATTTTACAATAACATGCTTATAGAAGAATTCTAACACTTCTTTTGGTAAAATATCGTTGTAATAGTTCTGCGGGAAATTGATGGTTGGTTTAGTTGGTGCCTCAAAATGATAGCTTACAGGTAAAATCTTTACATAATCTGCAGCTATCATTGGGGTTATCTTCTTGAGAAAAGAGCAAGTCCTGGCTAGTTCGGACTTGTTTAATGTTTTTTCTTTAAATCCTAAATATTCGGAAGCTACTCGACTTACTTCACTCTCCGTTTCGGTGAATTTGAAAAGGGGATCATAAATAACAAACTGATCAAGGTAGAGGCATGGCTGCATAAGTAAATTAAAGCTGACCTTTTCAATACTTGAAAAAACCTTCAAACTCGATTCCCTTACAGTAACTTCTTTTGTCAGAATGTCATAGTTATCCAGACAGTGCTGGCGATATTTATGCAATTCTTCTTCTATTTGATCTACCGTATAGTCTGCGTATTCATCCTCAATATTGTCCTTATTGAGTAGAAAACTATCTGCTAAAAAGTCATAAGTTGCACTGCCCATAAGGTTTTAGTTATAATTGTTTTTAATTGTATGCCGACGTTTAAATAATAGCCATTTGGCTGTTACCACGAATAGAATATTAAACATGGTCTATCCTTTTAATCAGGTAAAGTTACAAGGAAAATCAGGATTACAAAAACCGTAACTAATCAGTCCTATTTATAATGAGCGATTACATTGAGGGCTTGCAGCACA
>JBAXLI010000002.1:0-184915 GCA_037134895.1 Bacteroidota bacterium | reverse complement strand
AACCCCCAACCCCCAACCCCCAACCCCCAACCCCTAACCCCTAACCCCTACAACATGGAAAACAAACAACTGGAAAAAGTAAAGGAAAGCTTCCAGCCGAAGAGCTGGAGCGAGACGATATCGGTCGATACCTGGGAGATATTCAAAGTGATGTCAGAAATGGTCGAAGGCTTTGACAAGCTAAGCAAGACCGGGCCCTGCGTTTCAATTTTCGGATCCGCCCGTACTCCTGAAAGCAATAAATATTACAAGCTGGCCGAGGAGATCGCATATCTGCTCACCAAGCACGGCTTCGGTGTCATAACCGGGGGAGGCCCCGGGATTATGGAAGCCGCAAATAAAGGCGCCCATTTCGCAGGAGGGAAATCGGTAGGACTTAACATCCAGCTCCCATTTGAACAAAAACCAAACCCTTTTATCGACCGCACAAGGCTGCTGAATTTCGATTTCTTTTATGTCAGAAAAACCATGTTCATGCGCTATTCGATGGGATTCATAGCCCTTCCTGGAGGGTTCGGAACCCTGGATGAACTTACGGAAGCAATCACCCTGATCCAGACACATAAGCTCGTAAAATTTCCGATAGTACTTGTATGCAGGGAGTACTGGAAAGGGTTTACAGATTGGATTACCTCCAAGGTTTTACCTGAGAGCATGATTTCCGATGACGATCTCTCACTGTTTACAGTTGTCGACACAGCCGAGGAAGCTGTAAAACAGATAACCGACTTCTATGAAACATACGCTTTGAAACCTAATTTTTAATTGCTTACCTTTGCCATTGTAACAGATTCATAAATGCCAAGAAAGAAGAAAAAAGACGTTCAGGAACTCCTGCTGGAAGCAATTTCCGAAGCCATGCTTGAAAAAAAGGCTAAAAATCCCCTTATGCTTGATTTCCGCGGTGCGGGGCATTCGGTATGCGATGCATTCATCATTGCTCATGGTAACTCAAGAACCCAGGTTGAGGCGCTTGCCGATGAAGTCGTTCAGCGTGTCAAGAAGCAAACGGGATTAAATCCCTGGCATAAGGAAGGACTTGAAAATGCGGAATGGATTTTGATAGACTATATTGACGTTGTTGTTCATATATTCCAGGAAACACAGCGTAAGTTCTTCAATCTTGAGCAGTTATGGGCTGATGCCAAGGTGTTGGAGATTGAGGGCTAAGACCGGAATACTAAATATTTACTGAAGGTATACGACAGAATGGCAGACAAAGAGAATAAACCGAAAGACAGTTTTAAATCTACTTTCAACCCAATGAAAGGCAAGAAGCCCAAATTTAGTTTTTACTGGATTTACGGAATACTTCTTGTTGGATTTCTTGCATTGCAGGTATTTAACTATAATAATCCCGTTAAACCGATTGATTATACCAAATTTGAAGAATTGCTTGTCAACCAGGATGTTGATAAGATTGTTGTTGTCAACAAGGAAAAGGCTGAGATTTATATCAAGAAGGAAAAGATTCAAAGTGATACTGCATTTAAACAGTTTAATAAGAAGGGTCTCAGTTCGGCCTTTAACAGTGGAAATCCACAGTTCACCTATGAAATAAACAGCGTTGACATATTTTACGGATTGCTTAAAGATTCGAGGGACAGCATTGCAGCTCATATGAGACGCGACAGTGTTCCGGAAGTGCAGATTTCGCAGTTCAAGAAACAGTTTCCATATCCTCCGGGCACAGAAACCCGCAAGGATATCTTCGGTGACATCCTCGGCTACCTGCTCCCTATACTGATACTTGTCGGAGCCTGGTTCCTGATCATGCGGTTCATGAGCCGCGGAGGTGGAGCCGGAGGAGGCGGACAGATCTTCAACATCGGGAAATCGAAAGCAACTTTGTTTGATAAAGACACTATGGTGAACATCAATTTCAATGATGTTGCCGGACTTGAAGAAGCCAAGGTCGAGATCATGGAGATTGTCGACTTTCTTAAGAACCCGACGAAATACACTCAGCTCGGAGGCAAGATCCCCAAGGGCGCTCTGCTTGTTGGCCCTCCGGGGACGGGAAAGACCTTACTTGCAAAAGCGGTTGCCGGGGAGGCCAAGGTGCCATTCTTCAGCATCTCGGGATCTGATTTTGTAGAAATGTTTGTCGGGGTAGGTGCTTCGAGGGTACGCGACCTCTTCAGGCAGGCAAAGGAGAAAGCACCCTGTATCATTTTTATCGATGAAATCGATGCCATCGGCAGGGCGCGTGGCCGGAATGCCATTACCGGTGCCAACGATGAAAGAGAAAATACATTAAACCAGTTACTCACCGAGATGGACGGTTTTGCAACAAATACTGGTGTTATTATACTCGCGGCTACGAACCGTGCCGATATTCTTGATAAGGCCCTTATGAGGGCAGGGCGTTTCGACCGGCAGATATATATTGAGCTTCCTGACCTGGAAGAAAGACGGGCCATTTTCAAAGTCCACCTTAAACCTCTGAAGCTGGACCTTAACCTCGACATTGATTTCCTTGCACGGCAGACACCTGGATTTTCGGGAGCCGACATAGCCAATGTATGCAACGAATCGGCCCTGATCGCAGCACGTAAGAACAAAAACATCATCGAAAAGCAGGATTTCCTGGATGCTATTGACCGTATCGTAGGCGGGCTGGAAAAGAAGAACAAAATCATCAGCCAGCACGAAAAGAAAGTTATTGCTTTCCACGAATCAGGCCATGCTGCTGTAAGCTGGCTTCTCGAATATGCCCATCCGCTGGTCAAGGTGACTATCGTGCCCAGGGGGAAAGCTCTTGGCGCTGCCTGGTACCTGCCTGAAGAACGGCAAATCACTACTTATGAACAGATGTTCGACGAGCTGGCAGCAACACTCGGAGGCCGTGTTGCCGAGGAAGTGTTCTTCAAGAAGATCTCAACCGGAGCGCTTAACGATCTTGAAAAAGCTACTAAGGCCACCTATGCCATGGTAGTGTACTTCGGACTCAATGAGGCCATCGGTAATATCAGCTTCTACGATTCCAGCGGACAGAATGAATTCGCTTTCCAGAAGCCATATAGTGAGAAGACCGCCGAGACCATCGACTTCGAGGTTAAAAAAATCATCGATGCAGCCTATGCCAAGGCAAAACAACTGATCACCGAAAACGAGGCAAAGGTTTCCGCCCTTGCCAATCTCCTTCTCGAGAAAGAAGTCATTTTCAGGGAAGACCTTGAGGCCATCTTCGGAAAACGCCCGTTCGAGAAGGAAGAAGAACGGTTCCTTCCGACCAGGAATCCGAAATCAGAACTTCCATTACCTCTTCAGGGAAATACAGAGACTCCTGAGGACCCTGCGAAAATTATATCCGGACCAGCGGAAGGGAATACCCTCCCCTTGATTCCAGGAGAAGAAAATAAAATATAAGCATCAGACAGATGGAAGAATCCACCTCGCGAGAAAAAATTCTGAAAAAGGTAAGGGATGCCCTGATTGAAAAGACCGAGCCCCCCTATCCTATTATTGACCAGGAATCACCGGTATTCAGGGAAAGCAGTGACGCCCTGGATGTAAACTTCGCACAGGAACTTGTTAAAGTTGCCGGGAAATTCGTTTACTGTGAAAGCGAGGATGAATTCACCGCCCTTTTGAAACAGTTCATTCTTGAAAAGGATTGGCCAGTTTTATTCTGTTTGGATCCAATTCTGCAGAAAGTTCTCAGGGAAGCCGGTATTCCTTATATGTCAAAAAAGGAGGAATTCCTTGAAGCAAAGATCGGAATAACGCGTTGTGAATACCTGATCGCAAGGCTGGGATCAGTAATGGTTTCATCTCATCTAAGCCCTGGCCGCAAGATCAATGCCTATCCCGATGTCCACCTGATCCTTGGCTATACATCCCAGCTCGTACCCGATCTGAAACAGGCGCTCTCTGCCATCCGCAAAAAATACAACCATAACTACCCTTCGATGATATCGCTGATCACCGGCCCAAGCCGCACAGCCGATATCGAGAAAACCCTGGTTCTCGGGGCACATGGCCCCAGGGAGTTTTATGTATTTCTAATCGATGATCAGAATGCCAATGCTTCCTGAGGATCAAGATTCCCACTGGGAAGCGGTTTTCAGCACTACACTGCTGTATAAAGCTGAAATCATGCGCGGACTGCTTGAAGAAGAAGGCATACAGGCGGTGATCGTCAACAAACAGGATTCTTCCTATATTTCATTCGGGGAAATTGAAGTTTTTGTCCCGCGTGATGAGGTACTCAATGCAAAACAAGTTATGGAAAGGGCAGTCACTGATGAGTAATTTCTGGGCCAGGACGATTACGGGCCTCAGCATGGTTTTCCTGCTGCTGTTCTCAATGTGGCATGATCCATGGCTGTTTGCTGGAATTTTCCTGATCGTTGCCATTCTCGGTGTTTGGGAATTCTACTCGTTATTCTCAAAGTCGGATATCCTTCCCCAGAAAACCTGGGGTACAGTTTGCGGAAGCATCATTTACCTTGAGATCTTCCTTCTTTGCATGATTGACCCAGGGTTAAAATTCCCACCATGGTATCTGCCTCTTTTTACTGCCATGCTCATGTTCTTTCTTTCGTTTATCTTCGAAATCTACAGGAAAGAAAAAAAACCACTTGAGAACATTGCAATTACCGTCACAGGGGTACTTTATATAGTACTTCCGCTCGCAGTCCTGAACCTCATGAACCCGGCCGACACTCCTCATTTCCTTGGATTCCCGGCATTTCTCATGGGGTATTTCATCTTTACATGGTTCTACGATACCGGGGCTTACCTGTTCGGGAAACACTTCGGGAAACATAAATTATTTGAGAGGATTTCCCCAAAGAAAACATGGGAAGGTACCATTGCAGGAGCTCTTGTTGCCTTGCTTTCAGCCCTCGGAATGAGTTTTCTTGTACCGGACATTCCAGTGGCCGACTGGCTGGTACTCTCGATTCTGGTTGTGGTTTTCGGGACTTTCGGAGATCTTTCTGAATCCTTGTTTAAGCGCAGCCTGAAGATCAAAGATTCGGGAGATATCCTGCCTGGTCATGGAGGAATTCTTGATCGGTTTGATACTGTGTTTATTTCAGCGCCTTTTGTATTTTTGTATTTTATTATCAGAAACATTTAAAACGGAATGACAATACACCGCGAAGGATATAAAACCATTCTTATAGCCTTCCTTTTTGTTGTGGCAGTTCTTCTCGGCGTTAATCACATCTTTCCCGAGCAAACGTGGTTTCACTATTGCCTGTATTTGATCGGCCTGTGGTTTTTTCTCATGATCGTCAGGTTTTTTCGTTCACCCGAAAGGGAGGTAACTTCAGGGAAGAACCTGATCCTCTCCCCTGCCGATGGGAAGGTTGTTGTAATTGAAAGGACCATTGAACCTGAATATTTCAAAGATGAAAGGATACAGGTTTCCATTTTCATGTCGGCAACCAATGTACATGTTAACTGGTTCCCTGTTGACGGGGAGATCAAGTATTATTTTTATCATCCGGGCAAGCATATGGTGGCTTTCAACCCAAAAGCTTCCCTTGAGAATGAAAGAGCCACTACGGTCATCGAGACCGGGGTAAAGCAAAAGGTCCTGATACGTCAGATAGCAGGCGCAATGGCAAGGCGTATAAAATGCTATCCTAAGGTAGGGGAACCGGTAAACCAGGGAGAAGAACTCGGGTTTATCAAATTTGGTTCAAGGGTTGACCTTCTTCTTCCGGTCAATACAAAACTAGATGTGAAGCTCGGCCAGAAAGTCAGTGGAAAGCAAACAATTATCGGCCGGTTTGAATGATCAGCCGTTCAGCGCCCTTTCAAGGAAATCGTTGAGGGGCTTCATCAGGCCGAAAACCTTGATCACTATTTTCGAAAAATCCAGTTTTACAACCTGCTTGTCGTCAAGCATATGCGTTATCGTATAATGACGATATTTGAGCAGGTCAATATCGGGAAAGTCTTTTGGAAAGTCCCGGGGTGCTAGTTTCTGTTTATCCCAATCGGATAGGCCGTTGAAATACTTTTGCGCAGTCTTCTCATTCAGAATTGATTTGAACTCCTCAGCGTTGTAATAAACCTCCTGCCTTATTTTCTTCAGTTTATCAGGTTCCGGCATATAAACCCCGCCGGCAAGCATCGATTCACCAGGCTGAATATGCAGATAATATCCCGGACCGGGGCTCTTTCGTCCGCCTTTTGTGATCCATGCACCCATATTGGTTTTATAAGGAACTTTATCTTTAGAGAATCTTACATCCCTGAATATCCTGAACATACATTCCTTTGCAGTCACGTACTTCAGGGAGGGTTCAAAAGCAGCCATCCGGGGGATAAGGTCATCGACAAATGTTTCTAGTTCTGATTTAGCTTCTTCGTAGAACTTCTTATTCGCCTGGAACCATTCGCGGTTGTTATTTTCCTTCAGTTTACTGAGGAAATCAAGAATTATCGGGTTCATGCTAAATGGATTTATTTTTAACTGATTTCTAACTGTTTGCAAGTTTTTTGATTGTATTCCAATTTCTTGTTGTTGCTTTAAGGCCGGTAATTTCCTCCATGAAACTGTTTGGGAATCCAAATCGTCAGCTTACCGGCTTGCTGGTATATATCTGCTTTTTTAACGAGCATTTACTGCCTCCTCTCTCAGAACCGAGTAAATGCAACTATCAAGAAAGACGCCGTTTTTAATTACATTTTGCCTGAATACCGCTTCGCATCTGAATCCGGCTTTCTCAAGAGCTTTTCGCGAACCCAGATTATTTGCAAAAGGTTCAGCGTATAATCTCCTGATATCGTATGTAAGCCATAGATGGGCAGTAAATTTCCTGATAACCTCCGTCATTATCCCTTTGCCCCAAAAAGGCTCCGCAAGCCAATATCCCACTTCCATATTCTTTCGGTAAACATCTTGCTTAAGAAAGGCGCCTACGCTTCCAACTGCTTCGCCTCTTGCGTCAATGGCCAGTAACAAGGCATGAGGGTCATTCGACACCGCCATCTCGAGAAAGCGCAGTGCATCTTTGCGTGTGTATGGATAAGGGAATCCATCACGCAGGTTATCAGCGATTGCCTTATTGTTCGCATATTTTACTATGGAACCTGCATCAGAATTATTCCATGGCCTCAGGGATAAGGTCATCCCGGGAACTGTATCAATAATTAGCTTTACCGATCCACTGCCTGTTCCCATTTGCTTTAATAAAGTCTTTTTCCGAAGTATATGTGATTCAATAACATGCCATCAATCTCTGCAACATCTGGAAGCATTGCCCAACGTTCAAAATGATTTTTCTCAAGCAACTTGATACTGTTTATATTCCTGTGAAGGACGACTGCAAAGATGATCCTAAAGCCCATTGAGGCAGCGAATTCCAGCATATGATCGAGGAGCTTCTGGGCAACGCCTTTCGCCTGGTGGTCCTGATGGATATACGCACTGATCTCGCCGGTGTTGTTGAATGCTTCCCTTCCTTTGCGGTAAGGACTCATGCTGATCCACCCAATGATCTTATCATTCTCCTCGGCGACAAAGATCGGGTGCCTTTTGCTAAGTATATGTTCGTCAAACCAGGCCGCCATCTCAGCAGCGCCCTGGCTTTCAAAATAGCCAACCGAATGCCTGGTTTTAATGCCGTGGTTCAGGATTTCGACAACTGCCTCCAGATCTTCCTGCACCGCTTTTCTCATTCGAATGTCCATATCCGATATAGGGATCTACTAATAAATTCGGTTCCGAAAATTACTCATTTTTAAGGGAAACGATCTATTAAAAAAAATAATTGCCCTGAAGTGTATTACTTTTTGAAGTTTGGCGGATTAAGGAGAAAGAGTGTTATGAAGATCATGAGGAAGTTCGTGAGGAAGTTCGTGAGGAAGTTCGTGAGGAAGATCGTGAGGAAGTTCGTGAGGAAGTTCGTGAGGAAATTCGAAAGGATGGAGGTCCTTAAGAATGGGAGGAAGGTCGTAACCATATTTTTAGTAATGATCTCTTTTCTTTCCTATTTAACAACAAACGCAGCAGGCGAGTTCAGGATAGCAGGTGGACGGGCATCGGGGATGAGTGGGATATCGGTTGCTTTGCCTGATGGCTGGTCGGCTGCAAACAACCAGGCGGGAGGTGCGTTCACCAGGGGAATATTTTGCGGAGTATTTTTCGAGAACCGGTTTTTGCTCAGGGAATTATCCAATAAGACCCTGGTGTTTTCTGCAAATACCAGGCCAGGTGTTTTTTCTGTTGTTTTTTCCCATTTCGGATCTACCGTTTACAGCGAGTTAAAAACAGGCCTGGGTTATGCCAGGAAATTCGGTAAGAACTTTTCGGCCGGCGTGCAGCTCGATTATTATCGTTTCAATACCTCCGGCGATTACGGTACTGCGAACCTCTTCGACTGTGAAGCCGGGCTGTTGTTCTGGCCCCTGAAGCAGATGAGTGTGGGATTTCATTGCTTAAACCCGGTTCCTGTAAAAATTTCAGAAAGTTCAGGTGAGACACTTCCGGCTTTGTTCAGGCTGGGGTTGTGTTACTGGTTCACCGATGACATCCTGGTGTCGGCTGAAATTGAAAAAGGTCCGGAGAGCAAGGCAAGAGGCAAACTTGCCGCTGAGTGCAGGTTTGCAGGGATCTTATATGCAAGGGCAGGGGTTTCAACGGGGCCCTTCAGCCTGAGTATTGGGGCTGGCATCATCATCAGCCGCATATGCATTGACTTTGCAACAGAATACAACCAGGCGCTGGGATTCAGTCCGGCCGTCTCGGTTCAGTACCAGGTCAGGAAATAAATCTCCCTTATCCGCATACAATGAAAAGCATAAATGAATACCGCACAATCTGCTTGTACATGATCCTGGTGGTTTTGATATTATTTAACAGCAGGGTGTATTCGCAGGAGGATCAGTTTCAATGGAAGGGTGACTGGGCCGATGACGCTGACAGCAGGGTTGAAAATGAAAACGGGTATAAGATTCTGGCTGAGGAGAGAGATGAGACCCTGCAGCGGCCAGTTGACCTTAACGCCGCGACGAACGAGGAAATAAACCGCATCCCATACCTGAATGCATTGCAGCGAAAAAACCTCTGTGATTATCTTAAAACTTACGGAGAGATCTTTTCGGTTTATGAACTGATCTCAGTGAGCGGTTTTGATTCTTCTCTTCTTCTCAGGATAATGCCATATATCAGGTTTAATGCTGTATCACATTCCCCTCCGTTGACACTAAAGAACCTGTTTCAATACAGCAGGAATCAACTGCTTGTCCGCGTTTCAACCACAGTTCCCCGATCCAATGGATACGCCATTACGGGGGATGGGGTGGGCGCAGAAGCTGTAAGCACTTATCCGGGTAATCCATATGGTTTCAGCTTCAGGTATACCTACACTTTTGGAGAACGACTGTCAATTGGATTTTCGGGGGATAAGGATCCAGGCGAGCAGTTTTTCAAGGGCGGACAAAAATACGGGATGGATTACTATTCGGGATACCTGTGTTATTCAGGAAAACGCATACTGAAACGTTTAATTATAGGAAATTTCAGGGCAGGCTGGGGGCTAGGGCTTACTTTCAATACAGGAGGGGCCATTGGTATGTATCCAGGGTTCAACCAGGAATTTTCAGTCGCGGGCGGAATACGGCCCACCCAGACTGTTTCGGAAAGCGGTGTGCTGAGAGGTGTTGCTGTATGCCTCGGGACTGGAAGGCTTACATTTAACGGAATCTTCTCCCTGCGTAAAAGAGATGCGAATAGTACTGTTTCAGATTCTGTTACAGGCCGGGCTGAAGTGTTCAGTTCATTCGTCGAGACCGGGTATCACAGAACCATCGCGGAACTGTATAAAAAGGGCAGGGTTCAGGAAATGTTGTATGGGGGGAACCTTTCTTTGCGTGGAAATTTTTTCAGTGTCGGTATTTCAGGATATTCGGTAAAACTCAGCGCAAACCTTCAACCCAGGCCTGATCTGTATAATATGCACACATTTTCGGGTTCCGAAAATTTCGTTTTGGGAGCCGACATCAATCTTTTCTACCGTTTCATGAGGTTTTCGGGAGAGGTAAGCCGGAGCAGGAACGGCAGTGTGGCTTTCCTGGCAGGGGTGAGCATCAATCCCGATCCCAGGTTTAGCGCTGTGATGCTATACAGGAATTATCCGCCTGCTTACCAGAATCTGTATTCGGGAGGCTTTGGACAGAACAGCAGCAACTCAAATGAAAGAGGATGGTATCTCAGTATGGCAGGCAACCTGCCATGTCATCTGGCTCTCAATGTTTTTGCTGACTTCTGTTACTATCCATGGGCTAAATACCTGCTCAACCGGCCATCAGCGGGAACAGAACTAGGCGGACAGCTAAACTGGCAGCTTAATAAAAGTCTGAACTTTATGGTCCGGGGTACGTATTCAGCTTCCGGATCAGCTGAAACAGCTCAGCCTGAGATGGTCCTTTCCCGGGGAAGGGCATATACGGGGGATCTCCGTTTTAACATAAACTGGCTTGTTAAAGAATCCCTTTACCTGCAAAGCCGGATCGAGATTAAAAGGTCAGGATCAGGTTCGGAACAGGGGCAGTATGGATGGTTAATGTTCCAGGATGTCTGTCTCAACCCCGCTCAAAGCAGGTTTAAGATCGTTGTCAGGTATTCAGTCTTTGACTGTCCTCTGTATGAAACCCGCATCTGGGCTTACGAACCCGATATGTTGTATACGTATTCAATGCCGGTCTTTTATGGGAAGGGGAGCAGGATCTGTGCACTGATAAAATTCTATCCGGGCAAACATTTTGTTTTCTATTTGAAATCGGCGCTTACAAAGTATACAAACAGAGAAGTCATAGGCAGCGGCAACGATCAGGTTAATTCGAGCTGGAAGCTGGATCTTGCATGCGAGTTATTGTTCAGAATATAAAAAAAGCCCTGTGTTAAGCAGGGCCGGTTTTAAGTTTCTGAACTTACTTCTTTGCAGGTTGAGGAGGCGGAGCCTGGTGGTTCCTCATTTTTGAGAATCCTTCCATCCCATGAATGCCCATGGATTTTGAAATCTTCGTGACATTTGCCATGTCGATCACTCCTGTCAGGCTGAGAACTACCAGTTCCTTTTTCCCTTTCATCAGCATGACCATTTCACTGATCTTGCCGTCGGAATCCTGTTTGGTGATAAACTTGTAACTGTCACGTCCTTCGTTGATTGCCATCAGTTCTTTATAAGTCGGGCCCGGGAAAAGGCCGGCCCACTCATTATAGATGGAAACAGCTTTTGTGTAATCGGTGGTATCGATATCATAAGTAATCACCTTGAGTCCTGTAAGTTTATCAAGGATTCCTTTCATTTCCCTGGCCGAGGAGTCATTCTGGTTTGCCATCATCGATAAGATCTGCGTGAACATTTCCTTAGAAAAGTTCACGGTAGTGAATTTGTCCTGCCCCGAATATTTTGTAAAAACCTTATCCAGAGGACTTTGAGCATTGAGCAATACAGGGATTGCAAGGCATGCTGCAAAAGCTAAAGTGATGATTCTTGTTTTCATTGTTTACTTGTTTATGGAAGGAAGTTGCATCCTCTCCGGGTTGATAAATTGATTTTGATAGTTATAAAATTTATTGATCTTTTGTACTTTTTCCATTGCATCTCCCATTGTCCCGAATCCATGGACAGCGTCAAAACCTGTATTGAGGCCGACTGAAACAAGAAGCAAGGCCTGTGTGGTCTGTGCATATGCTTCTTCGACTGAAGGATTCCCCAGCTGATCATGCCGGGCGTTCCCGATCTCGTTCCTGAGTGCAAAAACCAGGCTCAGCAGGATTAGAAGGCCAGCTGCGATGCCGCTCATGTAAAACATTCTTCTCTTTGCAGGATGAATGCTTTCAGGACCTGTATCAGCGCGGGACTGATCCAGCTTTCGAATAAGGCTTTTATCCTGCAAATCTTCGCTATATGAAACGGCAGCTTCGGCAGCAAAGTACCTGAACATTGGCCGGTGCGACAACAGGTTGTCCGGCACATCATCACCGGAGAAAAAATCTCTCAGGAGTTTTTCTTCGGCAAGGCTTGTTTCACCTTCATAATACTTATCAAGCAGAGTCTCAATTTCGCTGGTATTCATATATTTTACTGTTTGTCATGATTTCACGGATACGCTTTCGTGCCCTGGATAGTGCAACCCTTACTGCATTCTCCTGCATACCAAGCACGCTTGCAATCTGGTCAAATTCATACCCTTCAATGTCCCTGAGATGAACTACCATTCTCGACTGCTCTGGAAGAGAGTTCATCGCAACTTTAACACCGAAAACAAGATCCGAATTGTCGGGAGCTGTTTCTGAGGGAATTGTTTCAATGAACTGACGCTGATCGTTCCAGCTTTCGACCGGGAATTTCCTGGCTTTGATCTTGTCGAGACAAAGATTCTTCGTTGTAATCATCGCCAGGGCTTCCAGGCTCCTGTATTCATCAAGCTTTTCACGGTTTTTCCATAACCTGATAAAAACCTCCTGCACCATGTCCTCAGCTTCTTCGGTTTGTCCAAGCATACGTTTGGCGAATCTGAAGATCTTATCCCTCAGGGGATACACTTTCTTATTAAAGTCCTGTAGGTTCATCCGTGAATAAGACGATAAGGCTGCAAAATTATTACAAAGCCGTCAGGAAAAATGCAGGAACCTGCATATAAGAACAGGGATTTGCAACGAAAGTAAATTTGACTATTTTTGTGCAATCACTCGAAAAATCTTCAGTATTAATCATTAACCCTTCAATCAACATGTTCAAAGGACATCCAAAAGGTCTGTTTGTAGCGTTTTTCTCAAATATGGGAGAACGATTCGGTTTTTACACCATGATGGCAATCCTGGTTCTGTTCCTCCAGGCAAGATATGGCTTATCGGAAGAGGATGCAGGAAATTATTACAGCTGGTTTTATTTCGGCATTTATGCCCTTGCCCTGGTAGGCGGGATACTGGCCGATGTTTCAAGGAAATACAAAACCGTGATCCTGGCTGGTATCATCGTGATGTTTTCGGGTTATGTCATCATGGCGATGCCGGGGAATCCACTGGCGCTCACGCTCACCGGACTATTCACAATTGCATTCGGGAACGGTTTGTTCAAAGGCAATTTACAGGCGGTGGTCGGACAGTTATATGATGATCCCAGGTATTCAAAGGTTCGTGATTCAGCTTTCATGATATTTTACATGGGTATCAACGTAGGTGCATTCTTTGCCCCCTTTGTTGCGACCGGCATCCGTAACTGGTTCCTTAAAACACAGGGATTCCTGCATGACGGAAGTTTGCCTGCCATGTGTCATGCATTCCAGAAAGGGACATTGCAGGATACAGCCAAATTCCAGGAACTGGCCGATAAGGTGAGCGGAATGCATGTTGCAGATCTTGCTGCCTTTGCCCAGAAATACATCGATGCGTTTGCCAGGGGGTACAATTATGCTTTCGGGATTGCAGCAGGAGCGATGGTATTGTCACTCCTGGTTTACATCATTTTCAACAAGCTTCTCCCCAGTGTAGATAAGGTTAAGAAAACCGAAGATGCCTCCAGGCCTAAAGCCAACGCCAATATCGTCAGTTTCCTTCTTGGCGGAGGGCTGATGATCACTACATCGGTAATCTCCTACTTCCTGTTCAGGAATGTAGTGAAAGATGCGGCAGCCATGGGAGCCGCGATAGGCTTGTTCATCGGATTCGTAGCCATCATGTTCCAGATCTCGACCAAGGCAGAAAGGCCCAAAGTCACTTCACTGCTGCTGGTTTTTGTAGTTGTTATCTTCTTCTGGATGTCGTTCCACCAGAATGGCCTGACCCTGACTTTCTTTGCACGCGATTACACGGTTAAGGAGGTTTCTCCCTTTACAAACATATTCTTCAACCTCAATTCAATACTTTGTTTCATTGGTGCCGTTGCAGGATTGGTAATGGTATTCAGGAAGCAAATGTCGCAAAAACTGATCGGTGGCGCTATGTTTCTCGTTTTCGGCGGATTAACCTATTATCTCGTTTCGACTTACAAGGCTCTGAACCCCATCGCACCTGAGGTGTTCCAGTCTTTCAATCCCCTGTTTATTGTGTCGCTTACCTTCCCTGTAATGGGAGTGTTTGCCTGGCTGAACAAGAAGAACATGGAACCTTCGGCGCCGAAGAAGATCGGCATAGGGATGATCATTGCGGCGATAGGGTTCATGGTCGTTTTAGTAGCTTCCTTAGGTCTTATATCACCACACGACCTGCAATTTACCGACAGTGCCGGACTAACGAAATACAATCCCGTGCCCGATACATCCAGGGTAGCCCCCTACTGGCTCATAAGCGGTTACCTTACCCTTACCATTGCAGAACTTTGCCTCAGCCCCATGGGACTTTCATTTGTATCCAAGGTGGCTCCTCCGAGGTTCCAGGGCCTGATGCAGGGCGGATGGCTTCTTGCAACCGCGGTCGGCAACAAGTTCCTGTTTATCGGAAGCAAATTCTGGGGCGTGCTTGACCTTTGGCAGCTCTGGTCAATTTTTATTATCTGCTGCCTGCTCTCAGCACTCTTCATCTTTTCCATTATGAAACGCCTGGAGGCGGCAACAAAATAGCTGCATTAAAAAACTAAGTACCTTTGTCCGGCGTGGTTAAGCTCACGCCGGATTTTTTATGGATTTCGCAGAAGGGAAACGTTATAATTCAAGCGCCTCTTTTTTCAGGAAAAAGTTCGACGGCCGCATCCAGAAAGTCGTTGTGAATGCCGGTTTTACATGTCCCAACCGTGATGGCAGCAAGGGACTTGGAGGATGCACTTTCTGCGACAATGATGCTTTCTCCCCTTCCTATTGCCGTGAAGTTGAAAGCATCAGCAGGCAGATCGAACTGGGGATAGAATTCCACAAGGTGAGATACAGGAGGGCAAACCGTTTCCTGGCTTACTTCCAGCCGTATTCGAATACTTATGCACCCGTGGAGGTTCTGAAGTCAAAGTACGAAGAAGCCCTCTCCTGTCCGGGTGTCACCGGACTTGTCATTGGCACCCGTCCCGATTGCGTTAACGATGAAATCCTCCAATATCTCTCTGATCTCAACAAAAACAATTTTATCCAGGTCGAATATGGTATCGAGTCTATTTATGAAGAGACCCTTTTGCGGATTAACCGCTGCCACACCTATGCATTGGGAGTTGATATGATCAGGCGGACGAAGGAGTTGGGAATCAGTACCGGGGCACATTTTATTTTCGGGCTGCCTGGTGAGAGCCTTGAAATGATGAAGGCTTATGCACCGGCCATCTCGTGCCTCCCGCTTGACAATGTGAAGTTCCACCAGTTACAGATCATCAGGGGAACAGCAATGGAGAAGGAATATAACCAAAAGCCCGGTGATTTTCACCTCTTCAGCCTTGAATCCTATATCGATTTTATTGTTTCCTTTATCGAAGAGCTGAATCCTGCTATCTCAATCGAGCGTTTTGCCGGAGAAGTCCCGCCCAGGTTCATAGAATCAAAGAACTGGGGGCTGATACGGTATGATGAGGTCGCCCGCAGAATTGAGCAGGAACTGGAGAAGAGAGGGACGTGGCAGGGGAAGAAAATTGTGAAATTGTGAAAATGTGAGTTGGTGAAAATGGGAGGAATGAATATTGAATATTGAATATTGAACACTGAACGGAGTAAATAATTCGATATTATTCACGAAATTGTTTATTTCATTGGAGTTTATTACGGCTTCGCCGAATGATATTCCTTGTTCAATATTCGATATTCACTTCCTTTTCATCAATTGAACATCCCGTCGAGATAAAACTTCGTCTGTTCCTCCCGGGGATTCTCAAAGAAATCGGCTGCAGGCCCCTGTTCTACCACTTCACCAAGATACATGAAGATCACATTGTCGGCGATGCGCCTGGCTTGCCTGAGAATATGGGTTACCACCACAATGGTAAATTCCGACTTGATCTCCTGGAATTTTTCATCGATAAAACGGCTTGAAATAGGATCAAGGGCGGATGTGGGTTCGTCGGCCAGGATGATTTCGGGGTTTACTGCAAGTCCGCGTGCAAGACACAGCCTCTGCTGCTGCCCTATGGAAAGGCTTGAAGCCGGTTCTTTCAGTCTTTTCCGAACCTCATCATACAAGTTAGCCTGCCTCAGGTATTCCATGACCAGTAAATGCAGCTTTCGCTTTCCTTTTATACCCCGGAGCTTAAGTGCGTAGGCAATGTTGTTGTAGATCGTCATCGGCAAGGGATAAGGCCTTTGTGAAAGAAGTCCCATCGACTGCCTGAGCTTATAGATATCTGCATCAGGGTCGAGGATATTTTTTTCATTGATAAGTATCTCACCACTCACTTTAAGTTCAGGGTAGAGATCGGTAAGGCGGTTCATGCATTTGAGGAGGGTTGTCTTGCCGCAGCCCGAGGGCCCGAGGATCACGGTGATCTTGTTCTTCGGTATCTCGCAGTTGATACTTTTAAGTATCTGCGTTTTGCCTGCAAAGACATTAAGGTTATTTATCTTAATGGCGGTCTCCATCCTGCTAAGATCAGAAATTTATTTTTGTTTTATGATATCGTTTTCCTATTCCCCTTGAAAATAAGCTAACGATCAATATGATAACGGTAAGTACCAGGGCCGAAGCATAAGCTCTTGCCTGGACCTCGGGAACGGGGGAAGCCAGCTGGAAAAATATTGAAAGAGGCAGGGTGGCAACAGGTTCCATTAGCGAATTGGGTAGATTGTCGGTATATCCGGCGGTGAACAGCACCGAAGCCGCATCCCCTATCGCCCGTCCGAACGAAAGAAGAACAGCCGTTATGATTCCCGATACCGACTGCCGGGTAAATATTTTGAAAGCCAGTTCCGATTTATTGCTGCCCAGGCTGTATGTCGCTTCAGAGAGTCCGACCGGGACGGTCCTGAGGATTTCATCCATAGACCTGATCATGATAGGAAGAATGAACAAGGTAACGGTAATGATACCTGCCAGAAGGGAGGTTTGCAAACCAACAAGGACCATCAGTGTAAAGCCAAAAGCCCCGTAAACGATAGAGGGAATGCCCCAGACCAGGTCAAGGATAAAGCGGATCAGGTTGACAAGTTTTCGTTTTCCCTGGAGAAAAACATTAATGTAGAGGGCTACAGGCAGGCCGATTACAAATGCAAGGATAGTAGCTCCGAAAGCAAGGGCCATTGATCCGACAATAGCGTTAAGTATGCCTCCGCCTTTACCGTAATAATATCCTCCCGAAGGGATGCTTGTGAGCATCTCCCATGAGATTGCTTTGATGCCTTTGGCAAAGACGCTGTAAATGATGATACCTAGAATTAACAGTATAAAGGCTGTTGACAATATCATCAGCACACGGAAAAAGGTTTCTTCAACTTTCAGGCTCTTTTTCATCTTAATACTTATTATAACGGTCTATGAAAAAATGCATGATAAGGTTGAAAAACAGGGAGACGACAAGGAGCAGCAGTGCGGCAAACATCAGGGCCGAATCATATTGAGGGATAGACAGAACCTCACCGTAATTGTTAGCGATCAGGGCAGGCAGAGTATAACCCGGATCGAACACACTTGAAGGGACTTTTACCACATTGCCCACAACCATCAAAACAGCCATTGTCTCACCGAAAGCCCTGGCCAGTCCGAAACCCACAGCTGCAATGATACCGGGCAATGCTTTCCGCAGTAAAACATGCTTTACCATCTGCCATTTAGTAGACCCCAGCGAAAGTGCTGCTTCTTTAAGTTCCATAGGAATGGTCCTGAAAATCTCTATAATGATATTCAGGATGAATGGTATTATCATGATACTCAGCACAAACGATCCTGCGAGAATGCTGTATCCCATTGTCTTTACTCCCATCCAGGGGCCAAGGTAACGGGAGATGAAAGGTACTATCACCAGAATACCCCACACTCCGTAAACAACGCTTGGAAGGCCTGCAAGGATATCGATCACAGGATGCATAACCCTGAGGAAGCGTTTCTTTGCATACTGTGTAACGTTGATCGCAGTCAGAAGACAAATCGGGGTCGAGATCAGGATTGCGATGAGAGTAACCCAGATGGAGCCTATGATAAAAGGATAAAAACCGAATTCGCCTTTCGATGGATGCCATGAAGAAGAGAAGATCAGGTCGCCGATTCCTGAATTCCTCAGCAAAAGGAAAGATTTGAAATACAGTACGCTGAAGAGAAGGAAAGGCAGAAAAGCAACCAGCAGCAAACTGACCAGCATCCAGCTGTAGTTCACGACATGTCTTTGATGCCGGTTGAGTAAATACATTTACTGCAATTTCGTTAATTCTTCTTTCAGTCTGTCAGGCTTAAGAACAACATAGCCAGCTTCACCTACGTATTTCTGTCCGTCGGTGAGTATCCAGTTAAGAAAATCCAGCACAAGCTTGTTTACAGGTTTCCCTTTAGAAACAAAATACAACTGCCTGGCAGGAGGAGAAGGATACATCCCGGTATTAATAGCATTCATCACTTCATCGAGGCTATGGTAAAAATCTTCTTCTTTATCGATCTTTCCATTACCGTTAATATCTATCGGTATCACTGCGAGCCCGTTATATGGTTTACGCGACTGCATATCGAATACAAAATTAAGGTTATTATATCCAATCCCATAGGCATTTTTACGCACTGCATCGGCCACACCGGGGTCCCCGTTGACACCGATTCCTTCAAGGTCCTCCTGTTTTTTATTGTTCATGAATTTCGCCCACATATCTGCAGCACCGCATGCATCAGAACGTGTAAACACTTCAATCTGTTCCTTTGAGGCAGAAGCCATCAGCTGACCCCAGGTCTTGATATTCCCCGATATGAAGATGTCGAAAAACTGTTGTTTTGTCACTCCTCTCGTGTTAAGCAGTACAGCGAACTGGTTGTTCGCATTCATGACAGGAAGAACTGCATCCTTTGAACAGGCAAGCATCCATGCTCCCTTAGCTTTTTCCTCAGGGCTGATCTCCTTGGAGTACATTCCAAGGTCGACCATTTTTGAAAGTGCATCAGCCATTCCTTTTCCGGCGCCGCCTGCTGAAACATTGACAGTAACGCCGGGATGCAGCTTATGGTACTCATCGGCCCATTTCACTGTAAGGGGATAAAGAGCAAATGCACCGGATATTGTGATCTTACCTTTAAGTTGATCTGTTGAAGCAGGTCCGTTGCCTGAATTGCATGATGCAAACAGCATTAAAATTAACAGGATGATTGCGGGAAGTGAATTGATAAATGAGTGTTTTGCTTTCATAGATGCAGGATTTCCGGCGAAATTATTTCAATTCATTCAATCCCAGCAAGGAATCTGCAAAAGATGAAAAATTTCACTATAAAAGATGATTTATTATAGCTTCTTCCCTTATCCCTTCAGCCTCGGCTTTATAATTCCTGACGATCCTGTGCCTGAGAACGGGGATTGCAACAGCTTTTACATCTTCAATATCGGGTGAATATTTTCCGCGGATGACGGCATGGCATTTTGCCCCGATGATCAGGTTCTGCGAAGCCCTGGGACCTGCGCCCCAGGTTAGGTATTCTTTAGCCCACTCATGCGCGGTTTTGGTCCCTGGCCTGGTCTTGGAGGCTAAACTGACCGCATAATTGTACACATTATCGGGCACCGGTATTTTCCTGATCAGCTTCTGAAAAAACAGTATCTCTGCTGCATTCAGCACCACATCTGGCTTCTGAAACTTGTCGGTGGTAGTCATTTTCATAATGCTGACCTCTTCTTCATGTGAAGGATAGTCAAGCCAGATATTGAACATGAACCTGTCAAGCTGTGCCTCGGGGAGCGGATAGGTACCTTCCTGCTCAATCGGGTTCTGGGTTGCAAGCACGAAAAACGGCTCCTCCAGGTGATATGTTTGTCCGGCAACAGTAACTGCCTTTTCCTGCATAGCTTCAAGAAGGGCCGACTGGGTCTTGGGCGGAGTACGGTTTATTTCGTCGGCGAGAATAATATTAGCAAAAACGGGGCCTTTGATGAACCTGAAATGCCTGGATTCATCAAGGATTTCGGTGCCTATGATGTCCGATGGCATCAGGTCGGGAGTAAACTGAATACGGTTAAAGCTAAGGCCCAGCACATTAGAGATTGTGTGAACCATCAGGGTCTTGGCGAGGCCCGGCACCCCAACGAGCAGGCAATGCCCTCGGCTAAGGACTGAGATGAGAAGACCGTCAATAACTTCCTTCTGGCCTTCAATGACTTTTGCTATCTCTAGTTTAAGCCTTGAATATTTCTGAACGAGTGCATCAACAGCTTCAACATCAGATTTAAAAAGTGGTGTATCCTGGTTTAACGTATCCATTTCCTTGTAAATTCGCAGTTTTTGTATTCATCGTCTATCCTGACATAGGTTCCGGGTAGTTTTTCACCTACCCAGTTATTGACGGTCTTTTCTTTTTTCTGGTTCAGGGCCATGGTCTGAATGCGGGCATAGTCGTTTTCGAGATTGGCCCTGTGCGGACTGGTTCTGTCTTTCAGGTAATAGATCCTGTATTCCTGTTTTCCTCTATCGGTTTTCATAAGCACAGGAGCACTGATTTCACCTACCTTGAGTTTATCGACGACAAAAAACACTTTAGGATCAAGCTGAGAGAGCTGGCTGGATTCAAAACGGGTGTTGCCCGAAACATTGTTGATAAGCAGTCCGCCATTATTCTTCGAAGGGTCATCAGAATATTTCAGCACGGCCTCGTCGAATTTCATTTTCTTTGAAGTAATCAGAAGCGCCACACTGTCGAGTGAAAGCTTTGCTTTATTCAGGTTGGCCATAGAAACCTGAGGCTGAAGCAGTATATGCCTTACGTTAATGTATTCTCCCCTTCTTTCTATCAGTTGTATGAGGTGGAAACCGTCCTCGGTCTCAACCACATCGGAAACTTCGCCCGGGGTTTTCAGTTTGAATGATGCAGCGTCAAATTCAGGCCTCATATCACCACGCTTGAACATCCCGAGTTCACCTCCCTGTTTGGCAGTCCCGGGATCCTCGGAATAAAGAACAGCCAGGGTGGCAAACTCATCCCCCTTTGCAATTCTCTCCTTGAACCCTTTGAGCTTATTGATCACGATAGTTTTCTCCTCCTGCCCGATAACAGGCTGTTTCAGGATCAGCCCGATCTCGAACTCGGCATTAATAAGCGGGATGCTGTCCTTATCAATCTTTTTGTAATAGGCTTTTACTTCTGAAGGTGTAACAGTGACGTCTTTAGTGATCTTGGCTTCTTCCTGTTCGGTAAGCATCTGTTCCTTGATGATATCCTTCAGCTCGCTTTTTATCTGAATCAGGCTTTTCTGGTAATATTCCTCAAGTTTTTCAGGAGATCCGGCCTGGGAAATGAAATACCTCATACGGCGGTCCATTTCGGCTTCGACCTGGGTATCGGTTACTTTGATGCTGTCGACCTGCGATTGATGCAGCAGAAGTTTCATGTACAGGAGTTTGTCAAGGATCTGGCATTTGACTTTCACAGGGCTCCCTTTAATGATCCCCTGGCTTCGAAGCTGGAGGTACTGGGTTTCAAGATCTGATTTAAGGACCATATTGCCCCCGACTACAGCAACAACTCCGTCGACAACAGTGTCTTGCGAGACCTGGGGATATCCGTTCAGGAATGCCGGCATGCTGAGCAAAAAGATAAGGAGGGTTCTTGGGATTAATTGCATGAGAGTTTTTCCTTTGTGAATTTAAAATACTTCAAAATCGTTTTTCTTCAATGCATTCAGGTAAATGTATTCATGCATTTTGCCCAGGAGTTCCATCTTCCTCTTGTTGAGTATAATGTCATGAATTTTCTGTTTTTCCAGTTCAAGTGGAGAATTACTGCCTTTGAGCCTGTAATCCCTGAAACTGATCAGGAAAGTAAATGCATTGTCGCTCACTTCAACCTGTTTGTTCTTTTTCAGGAAGTCCTCCTGGTCTGCCGGCCTCAATGGAACATCGCTCATAAACTCCGAGAAAAATATCCATTTCTGATCGTCATTAAAAAAGTCGAATGACTGTTGCTCACAAAGATCGGCCAGTTTGTTCCGGTCGTCGGGTTTTTCGGAAAGCAGCAGCATCCTTGCCTGTGGAATAAATTTGGATTTCAGCGGGAGTTTGGCATACTGGGTCCTTACTATGTTATCCCTGAGCAGGAAAGTATTCTGGTTGGAATTGTAGTATGTGTTGATCTCATCATCGGTGATCACGGTATCGAGTTTCTGGTGGACCAGGAGATTCTCATATTCAAAGATGATAAGGGAGTTTTTGTAGTTTTCGAGCTGCTTCGAAAAATCCAGGTCAGAGCTTTGCAGGTTCTTTTCGGCCTGGTGAAGGATGAGGCGCTGGTGCACCCAGTTGTCGACATATGACTTGACGATCATAATGCTGTCTTTTGCAGTGATTCCGGGAGGCACTACACCTTTAAGGTCAGACTCAAAGAGATAATCATCATAAGCCCTTGCAAGCGTCCTTTCGGTCTTTTTCTTAAAGAAGCCCGAACAGGAAGTGAGAAAAATAAGTGCAAGCAGAAGAAGGCGGAAGTGCATGGTAAGTATGAGGATTACTTGATTTTTGCAAGGACCTCACGATTTACCACGACCGGATACCTGGCCCTGAGATAGCGGATCCATTCCTTTTCAAGGTAGTTCTGGTAATCTGCAGTAATGAGGCCTCTTGCTTCATTGAGTGATTTTGGCTCTGGTTTGATCACGCGCCTGATGTTAACGAAAGCGATCCCTCCCTTAACCGGGAAGTCTTTGGAAATTCCCGGAGTCCAGGTGACAGAGTCGATGATAGCATTGTCTTTTTTCGAGAATTTACCCGCTTCGAATGTAAGAACCTTAGCCGTATCGGAGTTCACTTCCTTGAGAACATCGTCATCCTTCAGCCCGCTTTTGATAAAGTTTTTAACTTTCTGGGCCAGTTCAGGTTTTTTGAGGGTGAAGATGGTGGCGTCGACCCTCTGTCCCCACATATAATTATACCTGTTTTTCTGGTAAAAATCCTTGAGCCCGGTTGTATCTTTAACTGCCTTGGACCAGACCTTCTGGTCGGTGAGGTCAAAAAGAAGAATCCCGTCGCGGTATTCTTTCATCAATGCTTTGAACTCAGGGTATTTGCTCTCGAGGAGGGCATTCTCATATTTCATCAGGCAGTCATTGGTAAATTCCTCAAACTGGGTATCTACAAAAAGTCTTATGTCAACTTTTTCACCTTTTTTCTGTTTGGAAGCCAGGAACTTTGCAAAGTCTTTCTGTGTATAAGATGAAGTTCCCACCTTGAACATGACATCATGTTTTTCGAGTGCTTCAGCGGGGTTCCACTTGCCAGTGAAGATGCTGTCGGTGACCAGGGTATAAAAATCATTTTTAGTTTTCGGATACTCAGTGAACCCGTATTCGGTCTTGATGCGTGTGATAACGGCTTCGGTAACCTGTTGGGCGCGGCTGTCTTTTATGATCCTCTGTTTCAAGTCAGCTTTTTCTTCGTCAAAAGTGCCAACAGGTTTACGCTCGACCAGTTTTACAATATGCCAGCCGTAGCCTGGTGTAAGTACAGGCTCGGAGAAGTCGCCAACATTTTTGAGGGTGGAAATGCAGGCAATAAATTCAGGCATCAGCCTGTTAACCCCACGTTTTGGAAGTACACCACCCTTGGAGGATGATCCCTTATCGTCGGAATACATTTTGACAAGGTCTTCGAATTTTGCACCGGCTTTCAGCTGGGCATAAAGAGAGTCTATTTTGTTTTTAACTTTTAAAGAATCAGCATATGTTGCGCCTTTGGGAATGCCAAGGAAAAGATGGGCAACCACGAAGTCTCCAAGGGCAGTGAACCGGTCGGTCACCTTGATGATATGATATCCGTAATCGGTCCTGACAGGCATGGAAACCTGGCCAGATGGAGTATTATATGCGGCTGTTTCGAAGGAATACACCATATCGAATACCGTGAAATAACCAAGATCCCCGCGGTTGCCTCTCATGAAAGGATGCTGGGCTGTGGCTTCCCTGTCCTTTGCTGAAGGATCTTCTGAATATTCCATAACTACGTTATCAAAACGTTCGCCTTTAAGTATCTTCTCCCTCGCTTCCATAGCTTTTTTATAAGCTGCCAGGGTATCAGCCGAAACTGCATCTGGTTTAACCTTGAAATAGATGTGGCTTGCCCTGAGGTCAAATTGCTTACGGTCGTAAGCTTCGCGGATGAGGCGGTTGAGAGTTGCTTCGTCGGTGAAATATGGCTTGGCGAGCTGTTCACGGTAGCCATCGAGTTCTTTCACGAAAGTTGAAACTGTATCAAGGCCCATCTGCTCGGCCTGCATTACCTTAAGTTTGAAATTGATGAATAGTTCAAGGTATTCGTCCATAGACTTTTTATCGATGGATTCTCCCTTGACATTGTTTTTCTGGTAAATCGTCATGAACTCGCCCACTGTAACCGGGTTTCCCCCAATAGTCATGAGGGTTGTGTTGTTGTCGACCTGGGCGGCCAGATTAAAAGTCAAACAGATAAGTAGTAATAATCCTGAAAATTTCAAGCTCATAGTATTCATAATTTAATTTATTCTCTTATAACGTAAAAAATAGAAAATCAGTATTAACGGCTGTAATTTGGTGCTTCGCTGATGATGGTGACATCATGAGGATGACTTTCGGTGACGCCGGCCGATGTTATTTTGATGAAACTGGCCTTTTGGAGGGCATCCATATTTGCCGAGCCGGTATATCCCATTCCGGAACGGAGACCGCCTACCATCTGGTAAATGACTTCCGAGAGTGAGCCTTTATACGGAACCCTGCCAACGATGCCTTCGGGGACGAGTTTTTTTATATCGTCCTCCATATCCTGGAAGTAGCGGTCTTTGCTGCCATGCTGCATGGCTTCGATCGAACCCATACCCCTGTAGGTTTTAAATTTTCTGCCTTCGAAGATGATGGTTTCGCCCGGGGACTCATCAACTCCGGCGAAGAGGGATCCTGCCATAATGGAATGGGCACCGGCGGCCAGGGCTTTAACGATATCGCCGGTATAGCGGATGCCACCATCGGCAATCACAGGGATGCCACTGCCTTTAAGGGCTTTAGCGACCTGGTAAACGGCAGTAAGCTGAGGGATACCAATTCCGGCGATAATCCTGGTCGTACAGATCGAGCCAGGGCCTATTCCAACCTTTACTGCGTCGACACCGGCTTTAGCCAGGTCTAAAGCAGCTTCTCCTGTTCCGATATTTCCGACTACCATATCGATGCCGGGGTAAGCCGACTTGAATTTCTTCGCTATTTCGATCACATTTTTGGTATGGCCGTGAGCTGTGTCGATGACGATCGCATCAACGCCTTCCTTGACGAGGGCGGCTGCGCGGTCGAGTGTATCATGGGCAATGCCGATAGCGGCGGCAACGCGCAGCCGGCCGAGGCTGTCTTTACAGGCATTCGGCCTGGCTTTAATTTTTATAATGTCTTTGTATGTGATAAGGCCAACCAGGCGGTTATTCTTGTCAACAACCGGCAGTTTTTCGATCTTGTACTCCTGAAGGATCTGCTCAGCCTTTTCAAAATTCATGAATTCACTGATAGTGACAACTTTATGTGTCATCACTTCAGCCACCGGCTTCGACATTTCACGCTCGAACCTCAGGTCCCGGTTGGTAACAATTCCGACAAGCTCGGCACGGTCGTTCACCACGGGGATCCCCCCGATAGAATGTTCCTTCATCATTGCGAGGGCATCGCCCACCAGAGCCGATTCGTGCAGTGTTACAGGCTCGAGAATCATACCGTTCTCTGCTCTCTTTACCTTTCTCACCTGCAAGGCCTGGGCTTCGATCGACATATTCTTGTGAAGAACACCAATGCCTCCCTCCTGAGCCATGGCTATTGCCATTCCCGATTCGGTAACGGTATCCATGGCTGCGGAAACGATCGGGATGTTAAGCCGGATGTTTCGTGAGAGCGATGTCGAGATATCAACTTCCCGAGGAAGGACTTCAGAATATGCAGGGATAAGGAGAACGTCATCGTACGTCAAACCTTCTCCCAGGAATTTATTTGTATCTGCTAACATAGGCCTCAAAATAAAAGTGCAAAGATACGAAAACAGCATGAATCTTTATTACAATACCGGCGGATCAATTTTCCCGTCAAAATTTGTATTTTTGATCATTCAAACCTCATTGCCGACCCATATGAAACTTATTCGCATCTTCCCGTCAATTCTTTTATTCCTGATATTCTCGAATGCTTATCCGCAGGATAAGCAGGAGTACCAGCAGTATACTCTGCCTAATGGCTGGGGGATCACGAAAGTGGGAGAAACTATGAGACTGGGGGACCTGCCACTGAATATTGCTGTCTCTTCCTCCGGAAAGCTTGCTGCCGTTACAAATAACGGACAAAGCGACCAGTCGGTTTACCTGATTGATGCAGAACATGGAAATATTATCGATACGGCTGTGGTCAGGGCAGCCTGGCTCGGGCTGGCTTTCTCAAAAGATGAGCAGAGCCTTTATGCCTCAGGGGGGAACAGGAACATCATCATGAAATTCAGCATTCAGAACAGGAAACTGGTCCTTACCGACAGCCTTGTACTTGGCAAAGCCTGGCCGGAGCGGATTTCCCCCTCAGGCCTGGCCCTTGATGAAAAGAAAAACCGGCTTTTCGTGGTTACAAAAGAGAACAATTCCCTGTATATCCTTGACCTGAAGAAACTATTACCTCCCCGGCGTTTCGATCTGGATGGGGAAGCTTACACCTGCATACTTTCGTCCGATGCTAAAAGACTTTACATAAGTTGCTGGGGTGGTTCCAGAATCCAGGTTTTTGATACGGAGAATATGAAATTCATGAACAACGTAAAAGTCGGCAGCAACCCCAACGACCTCTGCCTGGGTCAAAACGGAAAACTCCTTTATGTGGCCAATGCCAACGACAACTCAGTTTCGTGTATCGACCTGAGAACCAATAAAATCATCGAAACTCTTAATTCCGCACTTTATCCCGGCTCCCTTGCCGGCAGCACAACCAACAGTGTTGCCCTCAGCGCCGATAATAAAACCCTGTATATAGCTAATGCCGACAATAACTGCCTCGCAGTTTTCGATGTAAGTGTCCCTGGAAAAAGCTTCAGTAAAGGATTCATCCCTACCGGCTGGTATCCGTCCTGCGTCAGGGTCATTAAGAACAGGTTATGGGTGGCTAACGGCAAAGGCTTTAAATCAATGGCAAATCCCGGGGGGCCTGATCCTTCAGCCCCATCGGTAAAAGTCACAGCCCGCGCCGGCGACACGAAAAAACACCATAAGGTCCAGTATATCGGTGGATTATTCAGGGGCAGTATGAGCATTATTCCTGAACCTGACAGCAAACAGCTATCTGCGTATTCAGCCATGGTGTTCAAAAACACGCCTTATACCCCTGAAAAGATCAGGAGCATCCCCGAAGCCATGGGGACTGCCATCCCCGACGGGGCAGGGAACAAATCCCCGATCAAATATGTGTTCTACGTGATAAAGGAAAACAGGACCTACGACCAGGTGCTGGGCGATGTAAAGGAAGGCAACGGCGATACATCCCTTGTACTGTTCGGACAAACCATTACACCCAACCAGCACCAGCTGGTACGGGATTTTATACTGCTTGATAATTTTTATGTTGACGGGGAAGTAAGTGCCGACGGACATAACTGGAGCATGGGGGCTTATGGCACTGACTATCTCGAAAAAACCTGGCCATCCAGTTATGGCGGAAGAGGTGGTGATTATGATGCCGAAGGGAACAGGAAAATCGCCAATAACAAGGATGGATTTATCTGGGATTTCTGTGCCAGGGCCGGAGTTTCATACCGAACCTACGGTGAATTCGCCGACAATTACAAACCCAACATCCCGGTTCTAAAAGATCATTATTGCAAACACTTCACCAGCTGGGACCAGGATGTACTGGACACCATCAGGTATCACCAGTGGAAAAAAGATTTTGATTCATTGCTTTCGGCAGACCAGGTTCCCCGTTTGAATACCATCCGGCTTATCAACGATCATACCCTGGGTTTGAAAGCCGGCAAGCCGACCCCTTTTGCCCAGGTTGCCGATAATGATTTCGCTGTCGGAAGGATTGTTGAATACCTTTCGAAATCACCCATTTGGAACGAATGTGTGATCTTCATATTGGAAGACGACGCACAGAATGGCCCCGACCATGTTGATGCCCATCGAAGCACAGCATATCTGGCAGGAGGATATGTGAAACGGAAGTTCGTCGATCATACGCCCTATTCAACGTCTTCAGTACTGAGGACCATTGAGCTTATCCTCGGCCTTCCTCCAATGAGCCAGTATGATGCTGCAGCAACACCTATGTACCGCTGCTTTACAAACAGTGCACGCCCGTATAATTTTCAGACCCAGGGACCCTTTGTTGATTTGAATGAAAGAAACGTCGCCTATAACGAATGGCAGAGAATGAGTGAGGAATTTGACTTCAGTAAAGAGGACAGGGCTCCGGATGATCTGCTTAACAAAGTTCTGTGGTTTGCAGTAAAAGGAGCGGGAGTCCCTTATCCCGGACCGGTACGTTCAGCGTTTGTCAAACCCATACAGGAAGTCGATAAAGATTAACATGAAGGCAACCAGATTCATAAGTGAACCTATAAGAGACCTTGCTGAAAGTGGTAAACTTTCAGGCCTGCTTCTGATCCTTGCCACAGGGCTCTCCCTGTTCCTGAGCAATTCCGATCGGGCGGCCTCATATTTAAGCATATGGCATATCGAGATCGGGTTTGACTTCCTTCACGAAAGTGTGCTTCACTGGATCAACGACGGGCTGATGGCAGTCTTTTTTTTCCTCATCGGGCTGGAGATAAAACGGGAATTATTGGAAGGAGAGCTGGCTGTAAAGGAGAAAGCCATTTTACCGGTACTCGCTGCACTCGGGGGGATGATCTTTCCTGCCCTGATCTTCTTCGCATTCAACTCAGGTTCAAAGGAACATATTACAGGATGGGCAATCCCGACCGCAACCGACATTGCATTCTCATTAGGTATATTATCCCTTATGGGTAAAAGGGCACCCCTGAGCCTGAAAATTTTCCTGACTGCGCTTGCAATCATCGATGACCTGGGAGCTATCGTCATCATAGCGACTTTTTACACCAGTACACTTCATCTCGGGATGCTTCTTCTGGCTGCAGTCGTCGTCCTTATCCTTTTCATCCTGAACAGGATGAACGTTAAATATTTTGTTGTTTACCTTATCCCTTCACTGTTTCTCTGGTACTTCATTCTGAAATCAGGAGTCCATCCTACAATAGCTGGAGTGGTGTCGGCATTGTTCATTCCTAAAAACATTGCACATAAGCTTGAACTGAGCCTGCACCGCCCTGTGAATTACTGGATACTCCCCTTATTTGCACTAGCCAATACAGCTATTCCCCTTAATCTTGAATTTTCAGGCGCTTTCAACGGCCTGACCCTGGGTATTGTGCTTGGACTTCTTATTGGCAAACCACTGGGGATCTGTCTGTTCGCCTGGATCGGAATTAAAACAAGGATATCCGTATTGCCAGGTGATACAAGCTGGCAACAACTGGCCGGCACAGGAATGCTTGCCGGCATAGGGTTCACTATGTCAATTTTTATTGCAGGATTATCCTATACCGTTCCCGTCGTCCTGGATATTTCGAAGCTTTCAATCCTTGCAGGTTCAACACTTTCGGCACTTTGCGGGATGGGAATGCTCTACTTTGCATCCAGACAAAAATAAATCCGAAATTCACAAAGATGTACCGTTGACGAATTCTGTCTTCACCGTAATAAAACCTGGATAGAAGAGACTGGTATTTCCAATAAGAATGCCTGGTTTAAGCTTGACTTTAAACCTTGTGGGTGTACTCCCAACGCCAGCCAGGTTAAACCCGAAGTTAAGAATGGCATCCATTGATTTTCCTTTAAGGGCCTGCTTCAGTTCCATATTCAGCTGAACCGGAATCACAGTGGTTGAAGATGCAGGTACATTGACAGGGTTATCGTACCTGCCTTCGACCATCTGAATGTCGTCTATAAAAATGATGTACTCAAGGCTGTTGATCCCTGCGGATGAGGTGTTCGGGTTTTTCACCTCGATGTTGAGCTGGAGCGACAAAGGGAGCTCCGGCTGGGTAAGGGCACCCATGATCATTGCAAAATCAGCCACCCCAAGATCCTTTACTGAAGAGTATTCATCAACAGAAATGCCCGCAATATTGATTTTTTCGGCCGAAAGCAGGCGGAATTCGCAACTGGCAAGGTTTAATGCTGACTGGGTCGGCTGCGCCACCTTGCAGGATGACAGCAAGAAAACCATGCCTGTAAGCAGAAACAGTAACTGAAATGCCTTTGTCTTCATGCCGCTAAATTAGGTATTTTAGCAAACCAATCACCTGATAACCTTATGAGAGCTTTCGTCGTTTGCATTACCGTGATTCTTCTCATACTTGCTAAGGCTGACCATGCTGGCGGCCAGGCCAGGAAAAAAGAAAACAAAAAGCCTAATGTCATCATCATACTCGCTGACGATCTCGGATACGGCGAAACAGGATGTTACGGGCAAAAGATCATCCGCACTCCAAATATCGACCGGATGTGCGAACAGGGCATGAAATTCACTGATTTCTATTCAGGCGCCCCGGTTTGCGCTCCCTCACGCTGCTGCCTGATGACAGGGATGAGTACAGGCAATGCTCAGATCAGGGACAACCTTGAAATTGGTGAATGGAACGATTACATGGGGCAGAAACCACTTGAGCCAAACACCTTTACAATAGGCAAAATGATGCAGGATGCAGGATACAAGACTGCATGTATTGGAAAGTGGGGATTAGGCGGACCAGGTTCAACAGGTGTTCCTGACAAGCAGGGATTTGATTTTTTCTTCGGGTACCTCTGCCAGAGGCAGGCTCACAACCATTATCCATCCTATCTCTGGTTCAACGATGAGAAGTTCCTCACTGGAAACCCTGAATTTTCGCCTCACCAGAAACTCAGCGGGGACCCGAAAGATCCCTCATCTTATAAAAAATACCAGGGCAATGTTTATGCCGAAGAGTTGTTTACCGAACAGGCATTGAGGTTTATAAAAGAGCAGAGAGATTCGGCTTTCTTCCTGCTGATGTCATATACCCTGCCCCATCTGGCACTCCAGGTTCCCGACAATTACCTGAAGGATTATGGTGGGCTGATGAACGACCCTCCATATACCGGACAGATGGGGTACCTGCCGGCATTTTTTCCGCATGCAACCTACGCTGCCATGATCTCAGCGCTTGATGATGCCACGGGAAAAATACTTGCTTCACTTCAGGAGAACCATATCGATTCGAACACCCTGGTAATTTTCACGAGCGATAACGGGGCTGCATTCAGCGTGGGCGGAAGCGATCCTTCGTTTTTCAACAGCAACGGTATTCTCAGGGGAGGGAAAGGCAGCCTGTACGAGGGGGGCATCAGGGTTCCCTTTATCGCAAGATGGCCGGGAAGGATCAGGGCAGGACAGGAATGTTTAGTGGCTTATGCCTTCTGGGATATCATGCCCACCCTGGCCCGGCTTGCCGATATTCCCGTAAATGTGAAGATCGACGGGATTTCATTCGCAGCAGCACTTACAGGCTTAAAACAAGTTCCTGAACATGAATTCCTTTACTGGGAATTCACCGGAATGGGTGGCAGCCAGGCGATCAGGACAGGTACATGGAAAGCCCTGCGCAAAGATTTGATCAAACGGCCCATGAACTTGTTCGAGCTGTATGACCTTTCGGTTGATCCCAAAGAAAAGTTCAATGTTGCCGCACAACATCCTGAGATAATCAAGAGAATTAAGGAATATTCACGAAAGCGAACCCCATCCAGCCAGCCTGAGTGTAATTTTCTCCACAAATGACGGGGGTCAGGTATTAAGTAGTGGGAACTAATTAGTGAATGACAGGACAGTTTCGCTGCACCCTTGCCATTGCTGCTACGGTCTAAATGAGCTCACCCTTTGTCTACCCTTAATCTTTACCCAAATCTCTGCTCGCTCACTTAGCCCTAAGGCAGTCCTGGCAAGGTACAGCGAAGCAGCAATGATTTTACACTGACTAGTGACAAGCTTTTTAATCATTCGTAATTGAAATCGTAAATCGGTCCTCGTAATTCGTAAATCGTCACCTAGTATTCATCCCAGCTCTTGATCTCTATGTCTTCGGGTTTTAGCAGGCAAAATGCCATGATGAAAGCGTTTGCAAGGTTAGCGTTTGTGATAAGGGGGATATTGAAATCGACGGAAGTGCGGCGAATGAGGTAATCGTTGTTAAGTTCAGTACGGGAAAGATTCTTGGGAATATTGATCACAAGGTCGATCTTCCTCTCCTTAAGATAATCGACAATGTTGGGCTTCAGGTCCTCATCGGGCCAGTGAAGGACAGTCGAAGGTATGTCGAATGAACGGAGAAACTCAGCTGTGCCGGGAGTTGCATACAAATTGTAGCCGAGTTCGGAGAGTTTGCGGCAACCTTCGAGCAGGGTGGTCTTTGCTTTTGCCGGACCGGTTGATAGCATGATGTTTTTCCCGGGGATACGGTATCCTACCGACAGCATGGCTTTCAGTATGGCCTCATAGAATGTATCGCCTATACAGCCTACTTCTCCGGTTGATGCCATGTCGACACCAAGAACAGGATCTGCCTTGCTGAGCCTTGAAAAGGAAAATTGCGGAGCCTTAACACCTATATAATCAAGGTCGAAGAGGGATTTATCGGGTTTTTCAAACGGCAGTCCAAGCATTACCTGGGTGCCAATCTCAATCAGGTTCGTTTTAAGGACTTTAGAAACAAAGGGGAATGAACGCGAAGCCCTCAGGTTGCATTCGATCACCTTGATATCGTTGTTCTTGGCCAGGAACTGAATATTGAACGGCCCGGTAATGTTGAGGGAACCTGCAATGTCGCGGCTGATCCGTTTGATCCTTCGTACCGTTTCGATATACAGTTTCTGAGGAGGGAACACTATAGTTGCATCCCCCGAATGCACCCCGGCAAATTCAACATGCTCTGAGATAGCATACACTACGATCTCTCCTTTACGGGCAATTGCATCTATCTCTATTTCCTTGGCTTCCTGGATGAATTCAGAAACCACAACAGGGTGTTCCTTTGAGACTTTTGCCGCCAGTTTCAGGAAATATTCCAGTTCGTTGATATTGGAAACCACGTTCATTGCAGCTCCGGAAAGAACATATGAAGGCCTTACCAGCACAGGGAATCCAACTTTTTCGGCAAATTCAAGGATATCTTCGAGCTTTGTCAGTTCCTGCCAGCGTGGCTGGTCAATATCAAGAGTATCGAGGAGGGATGAGAACTTATGCCTGTCCTCGGCCCTGTCGATGTCGACCGGGGAGGTTCCCAGCACCGGCACACCCTGGGTGTACAACCTGAGCGCAAGGTTGTTCGGGATCTGTCCGCCCATCGAAATGATCACACCGGCCGGATTTTCTAGCGTGATGATATCCATCACCCTTTCAAACGAAAGCTCGTCAAAATACAAGCGGTCACAGAGATCGTAATCGGTGCTGACGGTTTCCGGATTATAATTTATCATCACTGAGCGGTATCCCGCTTTCTGAACCGCAGTAAGGGCATTCACGCTGCACCAGTCAAATTCAACTGAGCTCCCGATACGGTATGCCCCTGAACCTAGCACTATCACCGAACGCTGGATGGAAGTCGCATCGGCTGCGTAATCGATGTCATGTTCATTGCCTCCGTAAGTCATGTAGAGGTAATTCGTAACGGCTGGATATTCGGCTGCAAGGGTATCTATCTGCTTCACTACAGGCAGTATGCCACGGCTGATACGGTGTTCCCGCACCCTGAGCATGTCTTTGCCTACCTCAGTTTTATCATGTTTAAGTACCAGCCTGCCTATCTGGAAATCGGAAAACCCAAGACGCTTGGCTTCCCTCAGCATGTCATCGGAAAGGTCCTCAAGCCCCTGGCTCTTTGAAAGCCCCTGGCTCAGGCGGAAAATATTCTGAAGCTTATATAGAAACCATCGGTCGATGCGGGTAAGCTCCCATATCCTGTCGACCGTAAACCCTGCCTCCAGGGCCTGTGCGATCACGAAGATCCTCATGTCGGTAGGTTCGGTAAGCTCGGTCTCGATCATTTCGACTTCCAGGTCCTTGTTCCCCACGAAGCCGTGCATCCCCTGCCCTATCATCCGCAGTCCTTTCTGAATAGCTTCTTCAAAGGTGCGGCCAATGGCCATGATCTCACCTACACTTTTCATACTCGAGCCTATCTGCTTTGAAACCCCGCTGAATTTGCCAAGATCCCATCGCGGGATCTTTACGACAATATAATCAAGGGCCGGTTCGAAGCATGCGCTGGTCACCTTCGTCACCGAATTTTTAAGTTCATGCAGGCCATATCCAAGGCTGAGTTTAGCCGCTACAAACGCAAGTGGATAGCCTGTTGCCTTTGATGCCAGGGCCGACGACCTTGAAAGCCGGGCATTGACCTCTATTACCCTGTATTCCTCGGAGTCAGGATTGAGAGCGTATTGTATATTGCATTCACCAACGATACCAAGATGGCGGATCACCCTTATCGAAAGGTCCCGGAGTTTATAATATTCAGCGTTGGTAAGGGTCATGGACGGCGCAACCACAATACTTTCACCGGTATGGATCCCAAGCGGGTCGAAGTTCTCCATGTTGCATACCGTGATGCAGTTATCATATCGGTCGCGAACTACTTCGTACTCGATTTCCTTCCATCCTTTGAGGGATTCCTCAACCAGGATCTGGGGTGAATACGAGAAGGCCTTAGCAGCGGCAATCCTAAGCTCCTCTTCATTCCCGCTGAAGCCGCTGCCCTGTCCGCCAAGGGTAAATGCAGCCCGGATGATCAGTGGATAACCAATCTTTGAAGCAGCCTCCAATGCAGCTTCTGTTGAACCCACCGCAAAACTCTGGGGAGTTTTGACGCCAATTTCAAGAAGTTTCTGAACGAACAACTCCCGGTCTTCGGTGTCAATAATAGTTTGTACCGGAGTTCCCAGCACTTTTACTTTATGCTTATCCAGGACTCCTGTTTTGAACAGGTTTACCCCGCAATTCAGGGCTGTTTGTCCCCCAAAGGACAATAAGATGCCATCGGGTTTCTCCTTTTCTATCACCCGCTCGACAAATTCAGGAGTAACAGGCAGAAAATAAACCTTGTCGGCGATCTCCTCAGAAGTCTGGATGGTTGCGATATTCGGGTTAACCAGCACAGTGGAAATCCCTTCCTCTTTCAGGGCTTTGAGGGCCTGGGAGCCTGAATAATCAAATTCCCCGGCCTCGCCTATTTTAAGGGCTCCCGAACCAAGGATGATCACTTTGCGGATACCTGTGTTTACGGATGTAGTCGTCATTTCTTCCTGCCTTTCGCCATCAATCTGTTAAACTCTTCAAAAAGGAATTTCGTATCATTTGGGCCGCCCGAGGCTTCGGGATGGAACTGGGTCGAAAAGAAGGGCTTAGTTTTATGTTTTATCCCTTCGTTTGTATTGTCGTTCAGGTTAACAAAGTAGGGTTCCCAATCATCACCCAGGCTCTCATTATCGACAGCGAACCCATGGTTCTGGCTGGTGATGAATGCCCTGTTCGTCCCGGCCAGTAAGACAGGCTGGTTATATCCCCTGTGTCCGTATTTCAGTTTGTATGTTCTGGCACCGCTGGCTAGTGAAAGCAGCTGGTTACCCAGGCAAATCCCGAATACCGGCGTATCCCGTTCAAGTGCCTTTGCAACATGGCCGATGGTTGCTTCGCACATCCGGGGATCGCCCGGGCCATTGGAGAGAACCAGTCCGCCGTAATCCTCATGTGTAAAATCATAATCCCAGGGTACTCTTTTCACCGTCACTCCAAGGTCGATCAAACAACGAAGGATATTGTTTTTCACGCCACAGTCGACGAGGATCACTATGTTCTCATCCCCTTCGTAAACCCGTGGTTTGGGGATGCTCACCTGTGCAACAAGGTTATCGAGGTTGGGATCATACTGGTCAATCTCGCCTGCTGCCGGTGAAATAATCCTGCCAAGCATGGTCCCCTTTTCACGCAGGTGTTTTGTAAGCGCCCTTGTATCAATTCCGTAAAGGCCGGGGATATTATTTTCGCGCAGCCAGTCCGAAAGGCTTTTCATGGCATTCCAGTGGCTGTAATCGACCGAATAATCCGATATAATAAGGCCGGTAATATGTATATGGTCAGACTCGAAAAACCTCGATAGGCCCTTCTCGAACCTGTCACGGGGCACGCCGTAATTCCCTATCAAAGGGAAGGTCAGCACAAGGATCTGCCCCTTGTATGAAGGATCGGTGAGGCTTTCGGGGTAGCCGGTCATGGCCGTATTGAACACAACTTCCCCGGCAACGGAGCAGTCGGCGCCGAAGAGTTTCCCTTCCAGCCTGGTACCATCGTCCAGTACCAGATAATGTTTATTATTCATCCCACGACAGTTTAATAAATACTGTTTCAAGAGGGGCAATTGAAAATTCCCCGCTGATCTTCTTCATTTCCTCCCCGAGAACATTTACCAGGGAAATCTTTAAATTATTCATACCACCAGGTTTACCAGCCTGGGCAGTTGTATAAAAATCCTTTGGATCGACTGCGGATGTGCGACCGGCGGTTTCCCTGAGCTGGTATATCACCCCTTTCTGGTCAGCGGCAGGAATGGCATTAATAAGTAAAATATCTGCAGGGAGCTCACCAATCCATCCCTGTTTGAAGGTCTTACTGTTTTCCTTTCCGTTTGCAGGCAGGACCCTTGCTAGTAAAGGTATACGTTCAGACCAGGCAAAACGCGCGGCTTCCGCTTTCGGCAAATCACGGCCTGAAGTGATCTGGTAGGTCCATTTCAGCTCCCCTGACTGGCTTGCAAGGAAATTGGTTGTCCAGTAATTGTTAAGCACCCATGAATATATCACAGGCTGAGGCTTGGTAACTGTTGGCGCGAATTTACCGATGTTGAGATCTCCAAGCTGAACCACAGGGATCTCAGGTGAGACAAACACGATATTGCAGCTGTCGTCACAAAGGGATATGTAATTCTGAATCCCCTGCCAGTCAGTGGCCGAACCGTTTATCTGGTCTTTCCCTGCCTCCACCAATGCCCCGGCGACCTCGTAGCTGACCCTGTTCTTTTTCATCATGCTGAACGGGAAGGAAATATATACTCCTTCAGGATCAGTCACAGGCAGTTTCTTCATCGAATACCTGAATTCGACTTTCTTTTCGGCATTGTAAAGACGGATCTCGCATTGTATTCCTTCGGCGCCGGCGCAAGCCGGGAGCTGTCCGCTGAGAGTAATGCTGCTCCAGACTTCCCCCTCGGTAATGCCGGAGATTTTAATCCTTTCCCATACTTCACGTTTATACATATCCAGTCTTCGGTTGGAAACCTGTTCGCGGTTTTTCCCGAGAGTTTCATAGATAAATTCTCCAAATCCGTACTTTGCCGAGGCGTCGCAGAGTTCGCGACCAGCCTCCTTGTCGTAAAGGCTCAGGATTCTTCCGCTTGCCGGGTCAATCCTGAGAGTGTACCACTTGTTTCCAAGAGTTCCTTCGAATTTTTTCGGGGCCTGGCTTTTTCTCGCTTCCCCTGATACTGAAATCCTGTATGAACTGTATCCCATGGGGGGTATGCTGCCGGTGAAAAGCGTGATATAGCTGCCTTCGGGCCGTTCGGACCAGGATTGTGCAGGGATTGCATTGTTTTCAGAATCAAATATCCTGAACTGCCTGTCGGCAGGCAATACCTGTTGATCGATATACAGGTTTACGCTGGCCCTGCGGTTCCAGTTCAGGGTATTGATCACTGCAACACAGGCGTCCCTGCCATAAGTCGGGAGCCTGGATTGTATGTTCCCCATGACCTCCTCCCTCAGTATCCTGTTTTTCTTAACAGCCTCCCAGGTATAGGAAAGCTTTTCGCCCAGCTGCACCACGCTGTTCTCACATTCAGGGTCAGTAATACTTTCGGCCGCCCCGAAAGTGTGTTCGTCATAAAATGCCAGGTCGTCAAAGATCTGCTGATGAAGCATCCCTATATGCGGACTGAGTCTGGCATTCATGAGAGCGGCCAGCGTCATCAGCCCGCTATTTGCGATGAAATCGGAATGCGCCATGCGGGTATATGCAGTGGTAAGTGCTGATGAGCCGAAACCGTCGATCCACCAGTCGGGCCAGGCGCCTTTTATCACTGGCAGTTCAGAAGCATGATCCTTTTTCACTTTCTGAAGAAATTCTGAAACTGTTGCCAGTCTCAGCTGGGGCCATGCATAGGTTTCATTCCATTCCTTTACCACATTGCATGCCCTGGTCGAGGGCGGAGAATTATCGGTCATATACCCGCTGAACTGTATCGCATATTCATCGAAGGGATACCCCTTAAGGCTGATCTGAACCAGGTGAGAAAAAAGATTTTTCTCAAGCGCCTCCCTGCCTGTGATTACTCCCATGGAATTTCCAAACATATAATGTTCGGGCCGGTTCACCATAATCCTCTTCCCCGAAGGGCTTTCCCACCAGAAGGTCGTTGGCCTGTCAAAGGGTTTCAGAGCCCTGTCGGTATTCTGCCCCATATTCAGGTATTCAACTCCTGCATCGGCAAGATAGTCAGGCAGGCACCATGGAACCCCATTTATATCGTCCTGCATGCAGGCTTTTACCTTGAAACCCAGTTCGCGAAAGTAGCTTACTGGCTGAAGAGAGGCTGCGATCGTAGCCTCGTCGGAAAGATCAGAAGAATTGAGATAAAGTCCGGTAAGCTCTATCCTGCCCTCCATGGCCCTGCGCTTCAGTCTTTCTACCTGGGCCGCCGGCCTGGATTTCAGGTACTCATTCACCGCCCAGCTTGTCTCGCAGGTCCACCTGAATTTTGCAGCATCAGGAAAGGAGTCGGTCTGGTCGCAATAGTCCAGGGCATAATCAATGTATCTCAGGTGCTCAGGAAGGATTTCTGTTTGCGGACGGGTATATCCTATGTCAGTGTGGGTATGCTGCACCAGGTAAATAGTCCAGTGCCTGACAGGATGAAGTGATATTTCTTTTTTTAATGCAGGCTGTCCCTCAATTTCAACTACAACCGTCTCTTTCGGGGATATGCTATCCGCAGAAAACAAAAGATTTGCAACACTATACCCTGGCTGAAGGATCAATGAGGTCTTTTTCCCTCCTGGCTGCTCAATAGCAGCTTTCACAGCTTCCCCCAGGTGGATGAAGGATACAGCCACCCCAAGGAATTGCTTCGTTCCTGTTCCGCGGATGACTGCCTCCTGCTGGACCAGGCTGATTTTCTCTTCGATACCTGCCTCGAAGGTCATATACCATCTTTGGCTGCCGGATGATTCCCCTGCCACCTTCACAACCTGGGGTTTGCCTTTCAGAAGGCAAGAAGAAGGCACTTCCAGGAAAGCATACCCCATGAGATCACCGTATTTGTCGATCATAGTGGCCCTGAAAGTCAGGCTGATTCCGTCAACCCCTTTAACCGTCCAGGTCTTTTTCTCAGATAAGGGCGGATTTGAAAATTCAAGGCAGTACCTGCCATTGAAGAATAGTTTGAATACATGAATATCAGGATTGGCGTCTATTCCGAACATCCAGATAAATTGTACGTTTCCCTGCGGAAGAGTGGCAGGGATGGGTTCGGTCTCCCATTCAATGTAACTGAGTGAATCAACAGACCGAAGCAGCAGGGAGGAGCCTATGGCAGGGTCAGGGGAATGATACCCGAAGCCTCCTCCCTTCAGGGATTTCTGCCATCCTTTGAGAAAAACCGAAGGCCAGTCTGACTGATTACCAGCAAACAGGAAAACTGCCGGTAAAAGCATTAAGAAGGTAGTCAGAGAGAGCCTGGTTTGGTTATTCATGAAACAGCATTTCTTTTGGTACCGGCATCCTGGGGATTCCTGGTCCTTCGATGTACAACTGCAGTTCGGCACCGCCGGTACGCTGGAGATATTCTAACCTGATGGGATGAAATCCCTGGTTCATTGCAACTTCCGCATCTTTCTCCTGCAATGAATGAAGTCCGTCATTATTGATTTCCACAATATCGTCAAGGATCAGCTTGCTTCCATCATCAGAAGCAAGTGTAAACTTGTAAAGCCCGCGTTTCGGAACCTTAATATATCCGTAGAAATACATTGCAAAGTTTTCATTCCGCTTTTTAGGAGCCAGTGTGATCGTATCAACGACGCCGAAAGACCATTGGGGAAGTTTTTTAAAGCCTGGTATTTTATCCCACTCTCCTTCAAAATAACGGTAGGCCAGTCCTGGCTTCAGGCTTGACACGGCTCTTGCTACAGTAGGGGTTTTTACAACGTAGGTGCGGCTGCTTACACCACTTACGGCTTTTCCGTCACGGAAGCATCTTGAATTAACCGCACATCCCTTATAAACAAAGAATGGCCCTGTATACATAAAGTCATCCGCAATAACATTCTTAACAGTATCTGCAACATTGAAACGGATCACGACATTTGAACGAGATGACGTGATGTTAACCTCAACTGAATCAACCAGGCTTGCAAAACGGGAAATGATTTCGGGAGGATTGGTAAAATCAGGCTCGCCTTTGAAATCAAGTACAATAACGGTATTGATCCGGTCGGGCGGATTTAAAGGAAGCACAAGAGCAATCGCATCATCTGCACGGGCTGCTTTTAAAGCTGGATGCTTGGGGTCGGATAAAATAAATGCTTTAGTTAACTTATTGAGGCATCCGCCAACAATTAATTTCTGATCTTTAGGCCAGTTAAACACATGGAGGTAAAGCCTGAAACCTTTACCCGTCTTTTTCATTGTGCACTTTCCCCAGGGAGTGGAACTGAACGGGCTGGCCTGGGTCCCATAGATGGCTTCGGAATTAAGTGACATCCATTTCCCGATTTCCTTTAACCTCCCGACGCTCTCTGCAGGAAATTGTCCAGATGCCGTAGGACCTATATTCAGAAGGTAATTACCGCCTTTTGAAGCGATATCGGAAAGCATGCGTATCAGTTCTTCAGTGCTTTTGAAATTCTTGTCGCTGCTGTTGTATCCCCAGTGATCATTCATAGTCATACAGGTCTCCCAATCGGTTCCCGGGAGCCCGGTCGGAGGGATCTGCTGTTCGGGTGTACCGAAATCCCCACCGAACATCCCGGTCTTTGTCATTCCTTCCATATCCAACCTTCCGGCGCCGACCCTGTTATTAATAAGAATTTGGGGCTGAAGGCTTTTAACGTAATAATAAAGGTCAAGTCCACGGGTTTGATTCCAGGTCGATTCCCATTCTCCATCGAACCAGAGAACGCCGATGTCGCCATAATTGGTAAGCAATTCCTTAAGTTCGGCTTTCATATAGGTCACGTACTTATCGTAATCGGCGTTTCCTGCAGGCCGGTTTATTTCCCATTCCCTGCGCGGAAGATAATCAGGATGGTGCCAGTCCATGATCGAATAATAAAAACAGAATTTCAGTCCGTACTTTTTGCATGCTGCTGCAAGTTCGGTCATGGGATCCTTTTTAAACGGCGTTTTCATGATGCTGAAATCTGTCTGGCCTGTATTGAACATGCAGAACCCGTCATGATGTTTTGAAGTAATGACTATGTATTTCATCCCTGCATCGCGTGCAGCTTTTACCCATTCATCGGCGTTGAAATCAACCGGGTTGAACTGCGGAACGAAGTTGTTATATGTTTCCAGCGGGATCTGGGCCGATGTACGGATCCATTCCCCGTATTCTGTTTTCCCATTCCAGGCTCCGGCCGGCACGGCATAAAGTCCCCAGTGTATGAACATCCCGAACCTGGCATCGCGCCACCATTGCATGTTCTGCTCATGCTGAGCGGCTGTTTCTTTCTGTGCAAAACCGCCAGAAAGCATACATAATAAAATTACTATCAGGCTGAGTGATCGTTTCATTGGTATATTTGCTTTACTGAATAAATACTTTCGGGCGATAAAATTATGAAATATGATGGTTTGACCGTATGCCGACTTTGATCAAAACACTTCTTTGTTCATTACTTTTTTCTTTTCTCCTCAATTCTTCCGATGCTGAAGTGAGGCTTCCTGCAATTATTTCGGACCATATGGTGCTGCAGCAGTTCAGCTGGGTGAACTTATGGGGGCAGGCTGATCCCGGCGAAACGGTCGCGGTTGTGACAAGCTGGGACGAGAAAAATCATAAGGTCCAGGCCGATGCGGGAGGCAAATGGAAGCTCAGCGTGTTCACTCCGGGTCCGGGCGGGCCATATATGATCAGCTTCATTGGAAAGAACAGGCTGCAGGTAAAAGATGTAATGATTGGTGAAGTATGGGTTTGCGGCGGGCAGTCGAACATGGAATTCAGCTTTTATAACCTGGGCGGATGGAAATATTTTACAAGGCTCAGACAAACGATAGCTTCTACTGATCTGAGCCGGATGAGGATTTGTACGGTATCAAGAAAAATTTCAAACACTCCCCTGGATTCATGTGGAGCTGCATGGCTTCAGGCAGATACTGTTTCGGCTTTATATACCAGCGCAACCGCATTCTGTTTCGGCCTGGAGCTTTACAAGAAGTTTAATATACCGGTTGGCATAATCGTATCGAGCTGGAGCGGAACCCCGGCCGAAGCCTGGACCCCCGATGAATATTTGAGATATACCCCAAGGCTTATATACTACCTGAAGCATCCAAACAGTCCGGGCTCCGATGCCACTGCTCCCTCGGTGCTTTTCAACGGGATGATATTTCCTATCCGTCATTACACGATCAGGGGATTCATCTGGTACCAGGGTGAATCAAACAGGTACGATGCCGATCTGTATGCATCGCTGTTCAAAAGTATGATCACATCATGGAGAAAGTACTGGGAACAGTTCGATCTGCCTTTCTATTTTGTACAGATCGCACCTTACGACTACAGGGATTATGAAGAGGCCAGCGGCTACCTCAGGGAGGCGCAGGCGAAAACCCTTAGACTTGAAAACACCGGGATGGCTGTGACCCTCGACATAGGCAACCTCAGCGACATACATCCCAGGAACAAAGAGGAGGTCGGCAGGAGGCTCGCAAATCTGGCGCTCACAAATACATATGGTATCAGTGGATTATCTTCATCTTCGGGACCCGAATACTGGTTTTCAAAACCTGAAGGCGACGGGATCCAGGTATATTTTAAAAATGCCGGATTGCTCACTGCAAAAGGCAAAAATCTGAGCGGGTTCAGGATCGCCTCCAAAGACGGGGTTTTCAGGCCGGCTGAGGCTGTGATAATGGGAAAATCTGTAATGGTGAGCAGTAAGGATGTGCCTTCACCGGTATACGTCAGGTATGCCTTTAAAAATACCGATACCGCGTCACTGTTTGATGTCAGTGGATTACCGGCAGGTTCTTTCAGAACAGATTCCCTGAAGTTCTGTTACCGGGAGGTTTTTGTCGGTGTTTCGTTCAATCCGGCAAAGAAAAACTGGAATGTCTGGATGAATTGTCCCGACGACAGTGTTGCGATCAGGTATACAACCGATGGCAACACACCTGGAATCACATCCGCCAGATATTCAGACACTTTAAAAATTGATATGTCTGTTAAGCTGTGGGCCCGGGCGTTTTCAGAAGGTGAGGCATCTGCGACATCGGCCGGGATTCACCTCGTAATGCATGAAGCACTGGGGAGCAGGATTGTTTTGGAAAAACAGCCTTCAGATAAATATAAGGGGAATGAATATTCACTCTGCGACGGTATTCTGGGCAGTACTGATTTCCATGACGGAAGATGGCTTGGGTTTCAGTCAGACGATCTGAGGGCATCGATCGACCTTGGCACAGAAAAGCATATCAGTAATATCTCAGTTAGTTTTCTGGTAAATACCTCTTCCTATATTTTCCCTCCGGTAGAAGTGGTGATCCTGACAAGCGCAGACGGCAGAGTCTTCAGAAAATCTGCTGATTTCAAACCCTTGCCTCCCGGTAAGTCAACCTTGACGAAGCAACCTGAAATCATCAGATTTTCCGCTGCAAGTATCAGCGGTATGGTAAGGTATATTAAAATAGTGGCAAAGAACCAGAAAACAAATCCTCCCTGGCATTCTGCTCCGGGAGAGAAATGCTGGCTTTTCGTGGATGAAGTACAATGCAGGTGACTTCAATGCAACCCGCAGCATTTATTTTATTGAAATCAAAGGCTTAGTTTCCTCCCAAACACAGATAAGAGAGCCATCACCGATACCATTTCCCGGGCTTGAAAAAACTTCATGCATATTCAATGGCTGACCAATAGTGGGAGTACCATCGACCACGCTAATAACACATTTTCCCATTTTCCATATAACTGTTCCTCCGGCTGAAGCAGCTGGCTTATTGCCTTTTATATACAAAGCCTGGATTACCTCGCATGGGCGAAATACATCAAGAGGAAAGTTTTTCAATTCATAAGGAGGATCTCCAGGAACTGAATTTTTATCAAAAATGTACAATTTCAAATTTCCGGTAGCCATATCATGAGATTTAGGTTAATAATTCAAGCACTAAAGTATGAAATATTTCACAAAAAGCAATATTCTTTGAGAAAACTTCAAATAGTTATATCTTTGATTTGTAAATGAATTAATGCTGTTTTCCATGGTGCGCCATTTTTTTGCTATGCTATTGTTGGTGTTTGTTGCTGATTTTCAAACACCCTCTGCCTACTGTCAGATCAAGCCGGATCTGCAATCAGGGAATCCGTACCAGATTAAGACCTGGCCCCCGGATGACAAGAGCCCTGGAAGTGTATACAACATTGCTCAGTCGACCGATGGATACCTTTGGCTGGCCAATGAATTCGGTTTATACAGGTTTGACGGACTGCAGTTTACTCATATGGAGGATCAGGAACATGGACCCTTTAAATACAAAGACTGCGCTGCACTTTTACTCACCAGCGACAGCACTCTGCTTGCCGGTTTCAGCAACGGATTGATCCTTGCTTATAAAAACCAGCAATGGAGACTGCTTGCTTCGGAAGAAGTGTTCATGAATAAAAATGTCACAGCCATTTCAGAAGACTGCGATCACAATATCTGGGTAGGGTTGTCGGGTAGCGGGATCATCCGCTACAACCCGAAAACATCCAAAATCTTTTCTATTGCCGAAGGACTTTGTGACAATAATATCAACGTGATTTGTCAGGGCAAAAACAAGGAAGTGTGGATAGGCACCGATAACGGTCTCTGCATGATCGGACATGATGAAGTTAAAAGATACTCCCAGTCAGAGATCATCAGCCATCTGAATATCAACGGATTATTTTTTGATTCTTCAGGCATTCTCTGGATAGGCTGCGCAAATGGCCAGCTATTTTATCTGAAGGATAATATCATCAGTTTATGGAACGATCCTGGCACTTTCCGCAGCTGTATCAAAGCTATCACCGGATATGGAAAAAACACTCTTGCCATTGGTACTGAAGGGCAGGGTGTTATAATACTGAATACCCAGACCGGAAAAACTGAAGGGATCAACGCAAAGAATTCCAAGTTATCAAACCTTGTCCTTTCGGTATTCAATGACAGGGAAGGGAATTTATGGGCTGGCACCATGGCGTCAGGATTTGCGATGATAAGGACATTACCGGTACAGATTTTCAATTCAGCCAACGGGCTGTCAATTGATTGTATAACATCCATTATTCAGCCTGCCGACGGAAGCATATACCTGGGAAATGCCGAAGGAGGCATTGACCGGATCAAAGATAATGTTGTCGGGAATTTCGGGTTGAAAGCGGGGCTGCCTAAAACCCCTGTTTTTTCCCTTGCGTTGGACAGCAAAAATAATCTTTGGGCAGGCAGTATGAAAACCCTGGCAAAATTTGATGGAAAATCAACCTTGTTTTTCGGTGAAAAACAGGGGATGAACTGTACTTACTTTCATGCCTTGTATGCTGCAAAAGACGGCAGTATCTGGGTAGGCACCGAAAAAGGTATTTTCATCCTGAAAGAAGACAAAATATCGACTGTGCTAACAACCGACCAGGGATTACCCAGCAATAAGATTTTTTGTCTGCTCGAAGACCGGCAGGGAACGATGTGGGTCGGGACCCAGGACGGGGGACTTGCAAGTGTAAAAGATGGTAAGGTCAAAGCTTACGGAAAAAAACAGGGCCTGCAGGACAACATGATCCTTTGCCTTCATCTTGACTCTTTGAATAATCTCTGGATAGGCACAGGGCAGGACGGCCTATATCATTTCGATCAGCAAACCGGAAAATTCAATTCATCGATCAGGAAAAAGTTCGGTGCGACTGTCGGATATATTTTTGAGGACCGCATGGGGCATATTTGGCTGGCCAGTGAAACAGGCTTTACGGTTGTCAATTTCGGTGTCCTTCAGAAATCGATGAAAGACGCAAACAATCAGCTGTTTTACCAGTCCATTGATTTTGATAAGACAAACGGACTGGCTGGTCTGAATATGGGGCTTTTTCCCGGAGCTTGCAGGCTGAGTAACGGGCAGATGTGGTTCCCAAGCTCAAGCGGAGTTGCAATTATAAATCCCGAAAACTCTTTAAAATCCAGGCTGGATCCCCGGCCTCTTATTGAAGCTGTATATATAAACAACATTCATGCAAAAAGGCTGGAAAGTTATGAGCTTGAAGCTGGAACCATGAAGCTTGAAATACAATACACTGCCCCTGCATATTATTTGCCCGAGCGGATTTCTTTCAGGTACCGTCTGAAAGGCTTTGACAAAGACTGGGATACAGTTGGAGGACGGAGGACGGCTTATTACACGAATGTACCTCCGGGTGACTACGTTTTTGAGGTTCAGGTGTTCAATAGCCTGGGGGAATTATCTCCGGGCACAGCAAGTATCAGGATACATATACTGCCATTCTTTTATCAAACCTGGTGGTTCATGATTTTATGTTTGATTGCAGGCCTCTCCGTAATAAGCCTTGCCATCAACTACCGTATAAAATATCTGCGGGGAAAGGAGCTGGAAGCACTTGTCACAGCCCGCACTGAAGAGATACGGAAACTAAATGAACAGCTTGAACAAAAAGTCAGGGACCGTACAGCCCAGCTTGAAGCGGCAAACAAAGAGCTGGAGGCATTTTCATACTCAGTATCGCATGACCTGAAAGGGCCGGTAAGAAGGATAGACAGCATCACCCGCGCATATATCGAGGATTATTTTTCGAAGCTTGATGAAACCGAACGGGATTTCCTTAAAAAGATAACCGACAGTGCGGGCTCAATGAACATGCTCATCGACGAGCTTTTAAAACTTTCACGCATTGTAAGGCATGATATTGATAAAATGCAGGTCAACATCAGCGATATTGCCATTGAGATCAACCAGGAAATAAAAAAGATCAACCCCGGAAGGAAAGTCAGGTTGCTGATCCAGGAAGGCCTTATGGAATACTGCGACCCAAAGCTGCTGAAGATCGTTTTTCAGAACCTTTTTGACAATGCCTGGAAATATTCCGGGAAAGAGAAGGAAGCCGTGATTGAATTCAGCAGGACTACCAAGGATAGCAGGACAGTTTACCTGATCCGCGATAACGGTGTGGGTTTCGACATGGCCTATTACGACAAACTTTTTACGCCATTCCAAAGGCTGCATAGCGAGGACCAATTTACCGGAACGGGAATCGGCCTGGCAACAGTGAAAAGAATCATCCTGAAACATGGAGGGAGGATCTGGGCCGAAAGCGTTCCCGGTGAGGGCACAAGTATTTATTTCACATTGGATTCACACGTTTAAACGAAACGGATGCATGACAAAGATCAGGTTGTTGCTTGTTGAAGATGATGAAACCGACGCATTGTTGGTTATCAGGCAGTTGAAAAAAGACGGGTTTGAAGTGGAGCATGTAAGAGTTAAGACCAGACCCGATATGGAAGCAGAGTTGGATAAAGGCGGCTGGGATATAGTTATTTCTGATTATGCAATGCCGGGGTTCAGTGGCCAGGAGGCATTGAAACTTTTCAAATCGAGGAACCTCGACATTCCTTTCATACTTGTTTCGGGAACTGTTGGTGAAGACCTTGCGGTCAGCATCATGAAAGGAGGCGCAAACGATTATATGATGAAAAGCGCCCTGAACAGGTTAGGTCCGGCAGTGAACAGGGAACTTGAAGAAATGCAGGTCAGAATTGATAAAAAGCAGGCTCAGAAAGAACTGATCATTGCCAAACTGGCCGCCGAAGAATCAAGCAGAGTAAAGTCCTCACTGCTGGCCAATATGAGCCATGAATTCCGCACTCCCATGAACGGAATCCTGGGGTTTACCGAGATGCTGAGTTCGATGATCAGTGACGAATCCCAGAAGATGATGACAAAACATATCCTGACTTCGGCCCTGAGGCTCATGAGAACCTTGAATTCTATTGTGACTTTTGCACAGCTTGATTCGGGATATTCAGTGAAACTTGTTCATGTTAACCTCTCTGTTCTTCTTGAGAACGCTGTGGAGAGTATCAGGGAGATGGCATTGCAGAAACACCTGAGTCTTAACAGTGCTATTGAACAAGGAGTTTTTATTAAATCCGATGAGCATCTTTTACATATTTCAATACTGAACATCCTTGACAATGCTGTCAAATTCACCCGTGAAGGCAGCATTGACATTAAGCTTCAGAGGGTGGAAAAGCCATCCACCGACATCATTTTAAGCATAAGAGACACAGGAATTGGAATCCCCAGGGAGAAGCAGGAACTGATCTTCGAGGAATTCAGGCAGGCCAGCGAAGGCTATAACCGGCCATATGAAGGCAGCGGGCTCGGCCTGTCCATTACAAGAAAAAGCACGCTTCTGCTCAATTACCGTCTCAACCTAGAAAGCGAACCTATGTCAGGATCAACATTCACTCTGATCATCCCTGACCTGTTTGCACAGGGAAGTGCTGATGAAAAGCCGGTGATCATTGGTGAACGGCATATGAAGAGGCCTGATAGCAGCGTGGAAGCTCCCCTGATCCTCCTGGTCGAAGACAATGATGCAAATATTGATCTTGTCAGGATGTACCTGAAAAAAGATTATAAACTTGATTTTGCGAAAGACGGACTTTCTGCCATCGAGCTGACAAAAATGAACAGGTATGAATGCATCCTCATGGACATCAACCTCGGGCCCGGGATGGACGGAGGGGAGGCAATAGAAAAGATACGCACCAACCCTGATTATGCATCAGTCCCTATAATCGCCGTCACAGGCTATACTCTGCAGCATGAAAAGGAAGCCATTCTAAAGAAGGGTGCAAATCATTACCTTCCAAAGCCTTTCAATAAAGACCAGCTGACTGAGATCCTGCATCAGGTGCTGGGTATTAAGGTTAACGGATGAGCATGATCTGTCCTTTGTTTGAGATCCTCGTTTTTTTTGCGGTTTCGTAAAACATGATCCAGTTGTAAACCTCCCCGGGACATTTGTGTCCCTTGTATGTCCCATCCCATGCATCTTCAATGTTGTTTGTTTCGAAGACAATCTGGCCCCAGCGGTCAAAGATCTGCAGGTTAAACAATGTAATGTTTTCGGGTGGGACTCCAAGGATCTTAAATTTATCGTTAATGCCGTCCCCATTAGGAGAAAAAGCGGTTGGGATTACTGGATGAACAAACACAGTGACGGTATCATAAAACTCATTACCGGCGCATATCTTTGCATAAGCAACATAGGTCGTCGTTTCCCCCGGGCTTACTAACATCGACTGACCTTCAGCCACCTCGCTGCCTCCCTGGTACCACTTATAAACTATCTTATTCCCCGGCGTAAGCGGTTTAAGGTCATAGGGTATCTGTGCAATCTGGAAACTGTCGACCGTTGTTGGGATATACTTCCATGCAGAATTCACGGCAGTCCAGGAGGTGGCATTATGTCCCTGCACGGCGAATCCCACATACCCGCTGTTGTTCTGAACGCCGAGCGTTGCCTTGTTGTCAAGCCAGCTGCAGTAAGGCTTTCTCATTATATGATCTTCTATTGTGTTCGACCCTTCATTCAGAACGATCTGGAAAGTTGCGGTTGAATCCATGCAGTTATATACCGGGCATTCGCACCACATTACGATAAGGCTGCGACCAGGCTCTTTTCCCACGCTCAGGTAAAAAATATAAGGGCTTCCTGCGGAAATCGGATTAAGGTCAACAAAAGGCCCCAGAATACAGTTTTTGGGATTATAATCGGCTGTGCTGGGAATACTGAATGCCTGCCTGGTCCCTTTGGCATTTGGATTCGGGCTGAAGCTTATCCATCCGTTTGCCCCAATATAGAATTGTGTGTATTTCGTGCCGAAAAATGAAAACTCAAAACCAATCGGAAACGGACCCTCCACCCCGTCATCAGTGGTATTGATTCCATTGCCAAGCATCCCGTATGTGGCCATTAGAGTGACCGGAACTCCCGGGTTGATGGTATCATCCACTCCTGCATTCAACTGGGCCGCTGACCAGAGCGGGAAAAACAGGAGAAGGATTATCAGCCGGGGATTTGCCATCGTAATTTCAGGTGAAACATGGTACGTGAAACGTGATACGTAACAAGCGACACGTTTATGTCATGCAAAGGTCAACAATTTGCCGGAAAATTAATACTTTTGTATTTCATAGCTAAATCATAACGCTTCGGGAAACATAAAATTTTTAAGTATGAAGAAAGATACTGCACTTTTTAACATCATTAAAAAGGAGCTTCACCGCCAGAGCAGCGGTCTTGAGCTGATAGCTTCCGAAAATTTCGTCAGCGATCAGGTATTAAAAGCCATGGGATCATGCCTCACCAACAAGTATGCCGAAGGGTACCCGGGCAAAAGATATTACGGCGGCTGCCAGAATGTTGATGAATCAGAACAGCTGGCTATCGATCGTGCAAAAACACTGTTCAATGCCGAATGGGCCAATGTTCAGCCTCATTCGGGTGCCCAGGCTAATATGGCGGTTCTCATGACCATAATGAAACCCGGCGACACCTTCATGGGGCTTGACCTTGCACATGGCGGCCACCTGTCGCACGGCTCCCCGGTTAACTCCTCGGGTATTTTCTACAAGGCCGTTGGTTACCAGGTTGAGCAGAGCACCGGTGTCATCGATTATGATAAAATGGAAGCCCAGGCTTTACAAGTAAGGCCGAAGATGATCATTGCAGGGGCATCAGCATATTCCCGTGACTGGGATTATAAAAGGATGCGTGCAATTGCCGATAAAATAGGAGCGCTTCTGATGGCCGACATAGCACATCCGGCAGGGCTTATTGCAAGAGGACTTCTGAATGACCCGATGCCCTGGTGCCATGTTGTGACAACCACCACGCATAAGACCCTGAGGGGCCCGAGGGGTGGAATGATCCTGATGGGCAAGGATTTCCCGAACCCATGGGGACTTACAACCCCGAAAGGCGAAGTAAAAATGTTTTCACAGCTCCTTGATTCAGCGGTATTTCCCGGAGTGCAGGGCGGTCCACTCGAGCATGTGATCGCATCCAAAGCCGTATCGTTCTTCGAAGCTCTTTCGGATGAGTACATGGACTACGTGATCCAGGTTAAAAAGAACGCCAGCGTTATGGCCAAAGCCTTTGTTGACAAGGGTTATCACGTAATCTCGGGAGGTACCGACAACCACCTGATGCTGATCGACCTGAGGAAGAAATTCCCAGCTATCAGCGGAAAGCAGGTTGAGAATACCCTGGTACAGGCCGACATCACTGTGAATAAGAACATGGTGCCATTCGACAGCAGGTCACCTTTCCAGACTTCGGGGCTGAGAGTGGGAACTCCGGCAATCACAACCAGGGGTCTTAAGGAAAAGCATATGCCGCTGATCGTCGGTATGATCGATGAAGTGATCAGTGAAATTGAAAACCCGGACCTCATCCTGAAAGTCAGGAAAAAGGTTAACGAAATGATGGCCGACTATCCCTTGTTTGCATATTGATCTTTAACTGAAGATTCATGAAAACCCTTTACCTGGTAAGGCATGCCAAGTCGTCGTGGGAAACTGCCGGTCTGCCTGATGACCAGCGTCCACTTCTGCCGACAGGTGTCACAAGGACAAAACTGGTGGCTGACTATATAATCAAAACCGGGGAGACGGTTGAGCTTATGATCTCAAGCCAGGCCGTAAGGGCATATGAAACAGCCAGGATCATGGCTGCCTGCCTCGGTTACCCTGAGAAGAAGATCCTTAAAGACAGGAGGATTTACGATGGGCCCTATGACAGAATTCTTGATCTGATTTATAGCACACCCAATGAAACCAGGTCACTGATGATCTTTGGCCACAACCCGCTCATCACCCAGCTTTCCAATCTTTTCCTTGAAGAAAGCAGTGATGGCATGCCGACTTCAGCCGTGACCTGTTTTACCTTTCAAACGGAAAAATGGGAAGAGATACCCGGAGCAAGATCTGAAACCAGGTTTTATATTACTCCCAAAGAGATTAAAAAATAAAAAGTGAACTGCAAATTCTGATATGTCGGGAAAGACTAAATTACCCTTATTGAACCGGGAGATCAGCTGGCTTCATTTTAACGGCCGGGTGCTCCAGGAGGCTGCAGATCCAGGTAATCCCCTGTTTGAGCGCCTTAAATTCCTGGGTATTTTTTCCAATAACAGGGATGAATTCTTCAGGGTCAGGGTGGCTACCCTTAACCGCATGCTCAAGGTAAAAAGCCTGCCTTACGACACATCGGTCAACCCGAAAAAAGTTCTGAAAGAGATCTTTGATATCGTACAGGTCCAGGAAAAAGAGTTCATGAAAGTCTACGAGGAAATCGTGAGTGAGCTCAGGGCTCATACGATCTTCATTGTAGACGAATCTGAGTTGAATGAAGAACAGGGCAGTTTTGTAAGGAAATATTTCCAGGAGCAGGTTCGGGTTGGCCTGTTCCCGATTATGATAAGCAGCCTGAGGGAGATTTCTTCTCTTGTCGATAAATCGATTTACCTTGCCGTGAAACTTGGCCGCAGCGACAAAAAAATCAAGGACGATTACGCCCTGATTGAATTGCCTACGCGTACTGTATCACGGTTCCTTATCCTTCCGTCAAACGATGACAATCATTATGTTATTCTGCTGGATGATGTAGTGCGGTATTGCCTTTCAGAGATCTTTTCTATATTCGGCTACGACACTTTCTCTGCTTATACCATAAAAATCACCAGGGATGCGGAACTTGATTTCGATAGTGACGTCGCAAAGAGTTTCCTTGAGGTGGTGAGCGACAGCCTGAAGCAACGAAAAAGGGGAGTTCCGGTCAGGTTCGTTTTCGATAAAGCTATTCCGGAGGACCTTCTTAAAATTCTGCAGAAAAGACTCGACATCGGCAAGAACGACCCGACCAGGGGCGGAGGCCGCTATCATAATTTCAAGGATTTTATGGGCTTCCCCAATCTGGGGCATAAAGAACTGCAGTATTCTCCCTTGCCTCCTCTGAAGCATAAAGATCTTTTCGAAAACCGTTCAGTGCTTTCGATCGTCAAGGAGAAAGATATTATGCTGAACTTCCCATACCAGAGTTTCCAGTATATCATTGACCTGTTGCGTGAAGCGTCTATTGACCCGAAAGTTCGTTCGATCAAGATGACCATTTACAGGGCTGCAAAAAATTCAAGCGTTATCAATGCACTCATCAACGCTGCCCGTAACGGGAAATATGTGACTGTATTTATGGAACTCCAGGCCAGGTTTGACGAGGAAGCCAACATTTACTGGACAGAAAGGCTGAGGGATGAAGGAGTGAAAGTTATCCAGGGGATCCCCGGGTTCAAGGTTCACAGCAAACTTATCCTCATCCGCCGTAAAGAAAGCAATAAAGATTTCTTTTATTCCCTCATAGGTACCGGGAACTTTAACGAGGATACAGCAAAGATCTACGCCGACATCAGCCTCCTTACTGCAAAACAGGACATCTGCCACGATGTGGTAAATGCCTTTCATATGATGGAGGCCAGCCTCAAGCCTTTTAAATTTGACAAGCTGGTCCTTTCTCCTTTTTCAATGCGTAATTTCTTCATTAAACTTCTCAATAAGGAGATCAAGAATGCGAAAGCCGGGAGAGAAGCAGGGGTGGTCATCAAGCTTAACAGCCTGGTTGATGAAACCATTGTCAGGAAACTATACAGGGCAAGTGAGGCAGGTGTCAAGGTAAAGCTGATCATCAGGGGTATCTGTGTTTTGCTCCCCGGCATTGAAGGGGTCAGTGAAAACATTGAAGGTATCAGTATTGTAGACCGCTTTCTTGAGCATGCCAGGGTACTGGTTTTTACCAATGGAGGGAAACCTTTATACTATATTACTTCGGCCGACTGGATGGTCAGGAATTTCGACAACCGGGTCGAGGTTGCCTGCCCTGTAGAAGAACCGGAGCTGCAAAAGGAGTTACAGGATATGCTTGATATCGAACTTCGGGATAACGTTAAAGCAAGATTAATCACGGGTCGGGAAGCGAATGTTTATAAAAACGGCGGAGCACCAAAAGTCCGTTCCCAGATCGAATTCTACAATTACCTCAAATCAAAACTTTCATAAAACCGGGAAGATCGTTCCTTATCTCTGTTCAATAAAAACAGATTGGAGAATTTTAAAAAAATATTAAAGATCTTTATCAATAAGTACTTCCTTATTACTGTCGCATTCATTGCATGGATGGTGTTTTTCGACAGTAATAATGTGTTCACCCGGGCCAAACTGCGTGACAAGCTCGACGACCTTCACCAGGAAAAGCGGTTTTACCTCGAGGAAATTCGCAGGGATTCTACCCTGACGAGAAGGCTGCTGACCGATTCAACTGAGCTTGAACGGTTTGCCAGGGAGAAATACCTGATGAAAAAAGACAACGAAGACCTTTACCTCGTCATTGACACATCCGCAAACAAGGAAAAATAATCTCTTCATTAATATCAGAAGCCCATTACTGGGGATCCACATCGATGAGCACTCTTACCGGGTGGAATTCTGATTTCTTATAAAACACCGTCAGGATCTCGAGGAGTTTTGATTTTGCAATTGCGACCGACGACTCAACTTCTATCTTAAGTATAATATGTTTCAGGAACTGGTTCATGATCCTTGCAACCTGGGGGTATTCAGGTCCGAGGATACGGTTACCGAAAGTCCTCGACAGTTTTTTCGCGAGATCATCGGCAGCCCTGTTCACAAGGTCGGGATCCCTGTGCTTGATTTTCAGAAGAATCAGCCGGTGGAACGGAGGGTATTTGAACTTCCGCCTCTCACCTACCTGGTAATTGTACATTCCCAGGTAATCATTGTTCACAACAGCCTTTATTACCGGGTGAGCCGGGTTGTATGTTTGAATAATGACCTTTCCCCTCTTTTTCTTTCTTCCTGAGCGGCCGCTGACCTGGGCCATAAGCTGGAAGCTGCGTTCTTCAGACCTGAAGTCGGGAAAGCTCAGCATATTATCGGCATTCAGTATGCATACGGTACTCACATGGTCAAAATCGAGACCCTTGGTAACCATTTGGGTACCTACCAGGATATCGATCTTCTGTTCTTCAAACGACGTGATGATACTCTGGTAAGAATGTTTACTGCGCGTTGTATCGAGGTCCATTCGTGTAATCTTCGCCCCCGGTAAGAGAATACCGAGTTCTTCTTCGACTTTCTCGGTTCCGAAACCCCTCATTTTAAGTCCGGGGCTATGACATACAGGACAGAGTGAAGGCACCGAAGCCACATATCCGCAGTAATGACATCTGAGCAGGTTGCTCTTCTTATGGTAGACCAGGGTCACATCACAGTTTTTGCAATTGGGCATCCAGTTGCAGGATTCGCATTCGAGCCTGAGTGAAAAACCACGGCGGTTCTGGAAAAGAATAGCCTGTTCATGGTTTTTAAGGGCTTCGGTAAGAAGGTCCAGAAGGGTGGTTGAAAAATGAGTTTTCATCCTTCCCTTTCGAAGCTCATCCTTGATATTCACAATCTGTATCTGCGGAAGTTCCATTTCCCCGAAACGTTCGGCCAGCTCGACCAGCGCATATTTTCCCTGCCTGGTGTTATAGTAACTTTCGATGGCCGGGGTGGCAGAGCCGAGCAGGGCTTTCGCTCCATGAAGATGTGCCAGGAAGAGGGCTGCATCCCGTCCGTTGTACCTGGGTGCCGGATCCATCTGTTTGAACGAGGAATCATGTTCTTCGTCGATGATCACGAGGCCCAGGTCTGAATACGGCAGGAACACGGCCGAACGGGCTCCAAGGATGATGTCGAAGGAATTTCCACCGGCACGTTTGGCATTTTCAGCCGATGACTGTTTCCAGACATCGGCCCTTTCGCCTTCATTAAAGCGGGAATGATAGATCCCGACCCTGTCGCCGAAATATTTCCTGAGCCGGCTGATGATCTGGGTTGTAAGCGCAATCTCTGGGAGAAGGTAGAGTACCTGTTTGCCTTTAGCTATTGTTTCTTCGATCAGCTTGATGTAAATTTCTGTTTTGCCTGAAGAGGTGACCCCGTGTAGAAGAACGACATCCCGGGCGGTCCAGGCATCACGGATCTCGCTGACTGCCCTTTGCTGCTGTTCACTGAGCATGATTGAACCGGGACTGGCTTCAGGTTTCCCGGCCGGAGGCCTGACAGCAGCTTTTTCAATTAACGAAAATATCTCCTTTTTCACCATGTTGTCAAATACAGCAGTAGTGCAGCCTGATCGTTTCAGGAGCTCATCCTTTTTAACATCGATAAGTTCACCGAATCCATGCTTTGAAAGGCTTATGTATGTCATCAGGATCTCCAGCTGTTTCCTGGCCTTGCGCTCAAGCCTGTCGAACATCTGCCTCAGGGCGTCCTCGTCGGCTGTATATGATTCATTAAGAACTACAAACGCCTCAGTTTTAGGATGGTATTTCTGTTTAAGCTCCTCTTCAAGGACCACGACGCCTTTCTCGATCAGGGTTTTGACCAGTGGGAGGACTTTTTGCTGGTCAAGGATCTTTGAGATCTTTGAGATCTCAATGCTTTTCTTCCCGTGGAAAAGTGTTTCGACCAGGGGAAATTCCTTTTCATTCAGGGTTACCGAGTCGATAATGTATTCAGGGTTGATTGCAATGCGGGTTTCGCTGGCCAGTTTGAACGCCGAAGGCAGGGCGGCGTTCATCACTTCCCCGGGATGGCACATATAATATGAAGCCATCCAGTCCCAGAACCTGAATTGCCATTCACTGACAAGGGGCTGGTCGTCGAGCAACGATAGAATCTCCTTGAATGACCTGGAGCTTTCTGCTTTATTATGCATTTGCCTCACCAGGGCCGTGTATATTTTCCGGTTCCCGAACTGAACAACCACACGGTATCCAATGCCAATCTTTTCTCTCAGCTCAGCAGGAACCGAATAAGTGAACAGTCCCGGCAAAGGAAGCGGAAGAATTACATCTACGAACATTGTCTCATTAACTCACAAGTTCACTAACTCACAATTTATTCACGAATTGCTTATTTCAATGGTGTTCATTACGGCTCCGCCGAACACAACTTCACCATCTACAACGCAAGTATTCTCGCCAGCTCCAGTCCGCCGAAATTGAACTGCTTTTTTTTGTTGATTGCGTCGTCAAAAGGAGTATAGGTGACTTTTTTGTTCTCAATCCCAATCATGATGTTGCTCTTGCCCTCGATCAGGGCATGAACAGCTTCGAACCCTGTCCAACTGGCCAGGATGCGGTCCTGCATGCTTGGAGAACCTCCTCTCTGCACATGGCCAAGCACTGTGACCCTTGCATCGATCTCGGGCAGTCTTTCCTTGACCTGTTTCGCAATGTCGTATGCCCCTCCCATATCATCGCCTTCGGCCACAATCACGATGCCGGAAGTCTTATTCTTGCGCATATCATGCCTTAGCAACCTTGCGATGTTATCGATATATGTTTTTGTCTCGGGTACAAGGATGAACTCAGCTCCGCATGCCACCCCGCTCCATAATGCGAGGTAACCGGCATCCCGCCCCATAACCTCCAGGAAAAACAGGCGGTCATGTGATGTAGCAGTATCCCTGATCTTGTCGGCCGCCTGTACCACGGTATTGCAGGCCGTGTCGAACCCAATTGTGAAATCGGTTCCGTAAAGGTCATTGTCGATGGTACCCGGCAATCCGACCACAGGTAAATTAAATTCCTTTTCAAAGATCTGGGCGCCCGTAAACGTCCCGTTCCCTCCAATTGCCACAAGCCCGTTGATCTTGTTCTTTTCAAGGTTCTGAAACGCCTGAAGACGTCCTTCATAAGTCATAAACCGCTTGCTGCGGGCCGACTTCAGAATTGTGCCACCTCTCTGTATGATGTTCGATACCGAATGTCTTTCCATAGGCTCGATAAGCCCGTCGATCATCCCTTCATAACCTCTGTAAATTCCGAACACATCCAGTCCTTCATTAATACCTGAACGCACAACCGCGCGTATCGCAGCATTCATTCCGGGAGAATCCCCTCCCGACGTAAAAACTCCTATTCTTGTAACTCTTGCCATAAATTGCGTTTTTATTCTTTTGAAAAAGTATCTGATTTTCTTCCCTGGTACAGGTCGAAACCCAGGAACCTGCATTCAAGCGGACCGTTAAATACCTTGAATTTCTTCGAGGGTTTAAGTCCTATGAATTTGATCGCCTCCAGGTCGGAGGAGATCACCCATGCGTTGTAGCCGCTGTATTTTCGTTTAAGAACATTGCCTATCATTTTGTAAAAGCCCACCGAATCTTCCAGTTCTATTCGCTCATCATAAGGTGGGTTCATAATGATAACGCCTTCGGCGGATGGGGGTTCGGAATCCTCGAAGGCGGTCCGTTTCAGGTAAACCTGACGGTCGAGCCCTGCAAAACCCACATTCTCAACTGCCCTTTTCAGGCTCATTACTGATTTATCATAGCCGAAGATCCTGTCGATATCGTTTTTCCTGATTTTTGCTTTTGCATCAGCTTTTATCTGCTCCCAAAGGTCGCCGTCGAAATCCTTAAATTTCATGAAACCATATTCTTCCCTGAAATATCCCGAAGGAATACCCGATAAAAGCATCGCAGCTTCTATAAGTATGGTTCCAGACCCACACATGGGATCGAGCAGGGGTTTCTTCAAATCCCAGCCTGACAAACGCAGCAATCCGGCTGCCAGGACCTCGTTCAGCGGAGCGATGCCTGTTGACTTGCGGTAACCGCGTTTATGCAGGGAATGTCCGGACGAGTCGAGTGAAACGGTACAGGTGTTTTTAAACAGGTGAACATTTATCCGCAGTGTAGGATCCTCCAGGTCAACCGAAGGCCTTTTGCCCGTCTTCTCCCTGAAGCGGTCAACCACTGCATCCTTGGTTTTCTGGGCTACGAACTGGGAGTTGGTGAACACCGTATAGGAGATCACTGCATCCACTGCGAGAGTGGAATCTGCATCCAGGTAGTCTTCCCATGCAAACTCTTTGATCTCACGGTAAAGGTCTTCCTGGGTGTTGATCTCGAATACATGAACAGGCCTAAGGATTCGAAGGGCTGTACGGCAGAAATAGTTTGCACGGTACATGCAGGCTTTGTCGCCTTCGAAGCTTACTGAGCGGTTCATCACTTCAGTGTTCATAGCCCCTATGCCGTCGAGCTCGGATTTCAGCACCTCTTCAAGACCGCTTACAGTCTTGGCAATCATTAACATGGAAGACGGGTTCTCTGTCATCAGGGATTATTTGGGAAAATAGTATGTATAGCCGATAATGAGGGAAAATGAGTTGTCATATACCTTTGGTGGTGTCACAATGTCAACCGGGGTCCATGCATCAATCGGGTCCACCGTTTTCGCCGGACTGAAACTATAGGTAAACCCCAGGGTCACGGTATTTCTCTTCTGATGGTAGGAAATGCCTGTCGAAAAATGGTACAGGTCCCAGCCCCCGGCATTATGAAGGAAGTTGTCTCCTTCATTCACTTCGCTGTAAGCAGAAAAGTCGGTTCTCGCACCCAGTAAAAAGGTGAATTTGGGGCCCAGGTTCTGGCTGAATCCGATCCCGAAATTGAAGACACCGGAAGATCCGTTCTGGACATGCAGAAAATTTTGGAGATACTCTTGCATTGAGTCAGCCTCCGTAGGCTGGGGATAAACAAAAGGATCGCTCTCAGGTTCAAACAAATGATACATCTTTACTTTTGTATAGTATTCACAGCTGAACGTAATCCTGGTGTTCGCTGTTGCATATTCAGCCCCGAATCCAATCGATACCGGTCTTTTGTATTTTGCGCGGATACCAGTCTTCCTTCCCATGATAACCACCCCCATACCTGCTGTGGTGTCTTGCAGCGCAATTAAGGAGATTTCCCTCTGAATATCCCCGCTCCCGTAAAACTGGATCGATGGCGTTGTCAGAGTAAGTCCGAATTTCCAGCGGCCAGTCTGGTATGCCACCCCTAATTTTAACAAGCCTGAAAACGTCTTGTACTTCAGAGCTCTGTCGTTGTTCGCGGTGCCGAACGCAGCAGTATCCCCTGAGCCATAAACCTCCCTGATATAATTTGTCATCTGGTAGCTCTGGGCCCTGTAGCTGATAAACACGGTGCCACCCACACTCCATTTATCGTTAATCCTGTAGCCAACACCAAGGCCAAGCCATTGTTCATTCAACTGGTTGGTGAAATCGAGTGCCCCTATGAATTTGTCTTTAGGATCAACCACGCTCGGATCAAAATCTGCATTGGTATACCTTGTGTTCATCAGTACATTGGAATAATTCCTCGTCATCAGGGCATATGAAAATTTCCAGTGGTCATTCTTGACCAGGTTGACCAGGCCTGAAATGATCTGTGGATAAATGCTGAGCTGGGCCGAGTTCATGTTGATGCCCTGTCCCACACCGTCGTCGATCAGGATCTTGTCTATCTTGTAAACATTCGCATCCACCGAAAGGGAAGGACTGGAGATAAACCCCAGGGCCCCGGGGTTATAATAAATCGCCGTATTGTCCCTTACCCCGGCTATCACAGCTCCGCCCATGATTGTGCTGGTAGCGCCGAACTGCTGGGTCCAGTAATGATCGTCCTGCGAAAACCCCTGAACAGCAACTATTAACAAAAAAACAGAAAGTACAGATCTACTTATCATATGGCGATTGTTTTTCGAATGAGAAAATTACATAATTTTTTTATGCGAAATTCAATGTTAGTATATTTACCCATTCAAATCTATCCGAACAATGCAATTACGCCTTTTACTTTTGTTTGCTACAATATTCACCCTGGGTTTCAATGTCTTTTCACAGGACGTCTTTATAGTTAGCGGCAAAGTCACAGACAAAGCCAGCGGGTTGCCCCTGGCATTTGTTAATATAATTCAGGAGGATGGCTTCGGGGGCACAACCGACATTGACGGGAAATTTCGCTTCCGCTGGTCAAAGAAACCGAAATCGCTTGCACTGTCCTATGTTGGATATGAACCACTTACTTATCCGCTCACAGGAAACCTTCAAAACCTGAAGATAGAGATGCAGGCAAAACAATTTGAACTGAAAGAAGTGGAAGTCCTGCCCGGTATCAATCCCGCCCACCGTATCATACGCCTGGCCATCGAAAACCGCGACATGAATGACCCGGAAAAGCTTAAGTCTTTTTCATATACATCTTACGATAAAACTTTTTTTACCATCGACACCGATTCGACTGCCGGGAAGGTTGTTGTTGACTCGGCGATGATTAAGCGAATGATGGCGCGGTCCGACACATCCGCCATGAAGGATTCCATCATGAAACATATGGCCGACACAAACGAGGCCAGGACCCAGGCGTTTTTCAAGTCACAGTACCTCTTTCTTATGGAAAATGTGACAAAGCGCAAATTCCTCCATCCCGATAAAAATTATAATCAAGTCATCGCTGCGCGGATGTCGGGCTTCAAAGACCCCATCTTTGTGTTCCTTACGACGCAGATCCAGTCATTTTCTTTTTACAAACCATTTATAACGATTTTCCAGAATTCATATGTAAACCCGATCGGCGCAGGTTCAATTGGCAAGTACTTTTTTAAAATAGAAGATACCACGTATACAGGGAGGGATACAACATTCATCATATCTTTCAGACCGCATAAAGGCACGAATTTCGATGGGATGAAAGGAGTGATCTCCATTTCGAGCAACAAATGGGCAATCCAGAATGTGATCGCACAGCCGGCCAAGGAAAGCGGGATGCAAATAAGGATCCAGCAAATGTATGAACTGATAGAGGGGCAGAATTGGTTCCCGGTTCAGCTGAATACCGATGTTACCTTTTACAACCTCCAGGCAGGAAGGCATTTTCTCATTGCCAAAGGCCGGTCCTATATTAAAGATGTCGTGCTCAACCCGGAACTGGTGAAACGCGAATTCACTTACCTCGACGTGGAAGTTGACCAGGGTGCGGGCGCCAGGACCGAGGATTTCTGGAACCAATACAGGGTCGACACCCTCACATCCAAAGACAGGAAAACTTATAAAGTGCTTGACAGTATTGGTAAAGATGCGAACCTCGACAAGTACGCTAAATCCCTGCAAACCATCCTTACCGGTAAATGGCCCTGGGGACCCATCGATATCGACATCAACAAGATTATAAACTATAACACTTACGAAGGACTTATTCTGGGTGCCGGAATACATACCAACGACAAAGTGGCAAAATGGATGAGGATTGGAGGTTTTTACCAGTATTCATTCGCTATTTCAACAAATAAATACGGAGCTGACGCCTTGTTCTATATTAACAAACGCCAGGATATCACTATTGCCGGGGATTATTACTACAACCTGGTTCCATCGGGGCTTGTCTCTTTCCCCCTTGATTATGAATCTATCCTCTCGGGTAATTTCGGGCCTCTGTATACCCTGAAACTCGACAGGACCCAGCATTTCGGGATGAATTTCGGATTCAGGGGATTTAAATGGTTCCTCTTTAATGTCGGGCTTTCAAATGATTTCAAGAAATCAACAACCTGGGACCTCGCCGTCCCCACAGGGAATGCAGTAGTGCTGAAAGACCAGTTCGTTTTTACAGAATTCAGGGCAGGTTTCAAATGGGCATACAAAGAGCAGTATATCCAGACCATCGACAACAGGATCAACCTTGGCACCAAATACCCGCTTGTATGGATTGAATATACCCGGGGCATCAAAGGCTTCATCAATGGGGAGTACGATTACAATAAATTTGATTTTAAGATTAAAAAGACGTTCAATATCAAATTCCTGGGCAAGCTTTCTTTCCAGTTCAGTGCAGGATATGTTGACCAGCCGATCCCTGCCTGCAACCTGTATTACGGGGATGCAACCTATCGTATGTTCGCCATTTACGCTCCGAATACTTTTGGGACCATGCGGATGAACGAATTCCTTTCCAATACATACACCAGCCTGTTCATTTATCATGATTTCGGGCATCTGCTGATCAAAGCAAGAAAATGGTTCCATCCCGAGTTTGCCATTTCGCAAAACATCGGCTTCGGATGGCTCGACCATAAAGATCAGTATGCCTTTCAGGATCCAACACCCAGGGAAATGAACCTGGGTTATTATGAAAGCGGACTGCTGATTAATAACATTGTAAATCTTAAACTTTACACGATCGGCGTAGGTGCCTTTTATCGTTGGGGCCCATACGGGTTTGACAATGTGGGAGATAACTTCGCATACAAGGTTTCTCTTATTTTCCCATTTTAATACCTAAATGTCGAATTTAGATTGAGTATAAATTTTAAAGTCAGAAAGATCAGGAAATATTTATTTATATTTTTGCAAAGATGTCGTTTTCAAATCGATAATTCCTTTTTATGGACGAAAATACGGTCAACAACAAGGATGATCAGGATCCTTCAAAACCTTCAAGGCGAGATTTCCTGAAAAATATAGGCTTGCTCGGCGCCGGTGTGGCAGCCGGGGCTGGGGCTTTATATTCGGGAAATATTTTTGAAAAGAAAAAGGCCGCTACAGGCGAGTCGAAAGTACTTCTGACCCAGGACAACAAGCTGGTCGAAGTCGATTCACTCGAGATGAAAGCTCTTGCAAAGAATCCCACGAAGCTGATGCTGGAAAAAGGCAGGGAAGGAATTCCCGGGAAGCGCTGGGTCATGGTCATCGATCTTTCGAAATGCAGGAATGCCAGGCGTTGTATCGCAGCATGCCAGGATGCCCACCAGCTCAGGCCCGAGCAGTACCATCTCAACACCTTGCAAATGCAGGACAATGCAGAGACAGCCCCCTACCATATGCCTAAGAACTGCCAGCACTGCGACAATCCTCCATGTGTTGCTGTTTGCCCGGTCGATGCAACATACAAACGCGGCGACGGGATCGTGCTGATCGATAATGAACGCTGCATTGGTTGCAGGTTCTGCATGGCTGCCTGTCCGTATTCGGCAAGGATTTTCCAGTGGGTTACTCCGAAGGATGCCGACAAGCATAACGGAGAAGCCTATAATGTTGAACTGAACGTGCCCCAGAAGCTTGGAACGATCTCCAAATGCCTGTTCAGCGCTGACCATTGCCGTGAAGGCAAACTACCTTATTGTGTTGCAGCTTGTCCCAACTCGGTGTATTACTTCGGCGATGAAAACGAAGATGCTGTGACCAACGGAACAACCAAGGAAACAGTCCGCCTGAGCAAGCTTCTCCGCGACAACGGCGCTTACCAGCTCATGCCCGAACTGGGCACCAAACCCAGGGTGTATTACCTGCCTCCGAAGAACAGGCTGTTCCCATTTGAACCATCTACTGACTAACATGGAAAAGACTATGGAAAAGATCATCAGCGACCTGTCACATCATATCAGGTTAAATAAAGGGTTCTTCGCATGGATGGGATTCCTTTCACTGGCCTTCCTCGCCTGCCTCTTTGCATATATACAGCAGCTGAAATACGGACTGGGCGTTGCAGGCATCAGGGACTATATTTCCTGGGGCCTTTATATTTCCAACTTTGTATTCTTCGTAGCCTCCAGCCTTGTCGGTATGCTTATCAGCGCTGTTCTCGGACTGATAGGCTTCAAATGGGTCCACCCCATCACACGTATCGCAGAAACTATCGCTGTTGCCTTCGCCGCCGTCGCCGGGCTGGTCATCGTGATGGACATGGGGCGTCCCGAAAGGCTTGCCAATGTTTTCATCTATGCCAGGTTCCAGTCACCCATCCTCTGGGATGTGACCGTGATCACCACCTATTTCGTCATCAGCCTCCTGCTTCTGTTCCTTCCGATGATCCCCGATATGGCCGTCCTGTATAAACGTTTTGCCAACCTGCCATCATGGCTCAAGCCCGTTTATAAAATACTTTCGCTGAACTGGAGTGACCATCCAGAACAGAACCGAATCATACACCGCTCAATGTACATACTGCTTATACTGATCATCCCTGCAGCTCTTTCGATCCACACCGTCACTTCCTGGCTGTTCGCCCTCACCGTAAGGCCGGGCTGGGACAGCACCATCTTCGGTCCCTACTTCGTTTCAGGCGCCTTCGTTGCAGGTTCGGCAGCCGTGATCATCGCCATGTTCTTCTTCCGTAAAAATTACAAGCTGCAGGACTACCTCACCGACCTGCATTTCAACAATATGGGCAAGGTGCTGGTACTCGTCGCCTTCGTTTACCTCTATTTCAATATCAACGAATACCTGGTCCCGGGTTACAAACTGAAACGGGCCGATGCCATTCACCTGGAAGAGCTGATGAGCGGGCATTTTGCCGTGACATTCTGGCTGGTACAGGTTGGCGGATTGCTGATTCCCATTGCTCTCATGCTTTTCCGCAGAATGCGCAAGCCCCTGCCTCTCACCCTTATCTCTGTTGTGGTACTGGTGGCAGCCTGGTTCAAACGCTATCTCATCGTAGTTCCCACCATGGCACATCCTTTCCTGCCCATACAACATGTACCTCAGAATTTCAAGGTATACACGCCAACAATGATTGAGATTGCAATCACCTTTCTGAGTTTTATCCTGGTTCTGATCATCATTACCCTGATATCTAAATTTTTCCCTGTCATCCCGGTTGTGGAGACTGCAAAAGACAAAGGTTTGGATCCACTGAAAAGCAACGTATCATGAGAAGACTGTTTTATATACTGCTGCTTGCAGGATTGACTGCATTGCGCGTTGAGGCTCAGAACCCCGGATGGCCTGTGCCCGATGACCAGAAAGGGAAGATCTGTTTTGTTAAATTCACACCTGAAATGGTCAAACAGGGTGAAGCCATTTATATGAAAAACTGCCAGAGCTGCCATGGGCTTCCTTCAAAGAAGAATTTTGCAGCCATCCAGCCTTCCCCCGGAGACCTTTCTGAACCAAAGGTCGGAACACAGAAAGACGGCGAGCTGTTTTTCAGGATTACCACCGGTAAGATTCCCATGCCCGAATTCAGGAACATCCTGACTGAGGATGACCGCTGGAATGTTATTTCATTCCTGCGAACCTTCCATAAAGGATATGTACAGCCTGATCCTGAAAAGATGGCCGGATCCATGGGAAAACGTATTAAACTGGCAACGACTTACGATACCCTGAAGAAAAAGATCATGGTAAAAGCCGTCGAACTCACCAAGGATGGCCCTGTTCCGGCTAAAGGCGCAGAAATTATTGTGTTCGTGCAGAGGTACTTCGGCAATATGCAACTCACCGATCCCAAGCCCACAAGTGAAAGCGGTTATGCAGGTTTCGACTGGCCGCAGGACCTCCCCGGAGATAAGGCTGGGAATGTGATCATTGGTGCAAGGGTCAACGATCCTTCAGGAAGTATGCGGGAAGCTATTGTCAGCGATACCCTCAGCATTGGTGTCCCTACCGACAAACCCTCCCTCACCGATACCAGGGCCATGTGGTCAACCAGGGATAAAGCACCGGTATGGATGATCATTACTTATGTGCTTGCAGTATTGGTTGTATGGTATTTTATCATCCATATTGTTCTCTCGGTCCTTGACATGAGAAAAATCAAACAGGCTTAACAACAGCAAAGTGAAACACCTTAGTACAATCGGAAGAATACTGTTCGCCCTCCCATTCGGGATCCTGGGCCTGAACCACTTTTTAATGTATAGTTATTATGTAGGGATTGTAAGTTCATTCATCCCGGGAGGTGGTTTCACCGTGATAATAACCGGCCTGGCATTGATTGCCGCCAGCCTTTCGATCATCATTAAAAAATTCGTGAAGCTCAGCTGCCTCCTCCTGGCCCTGCTCCTGTTCATCTTCATCGTCAGCATCCATATACCGATGCTGTTCGACAAATCCATGGCCACAATGGCTTTAATAGAGCTGTTCAAAGACACTTCCCTGCTCGGGGGCTCATTGCTCATCGCCGGAATTTACGGCGAGAAAAAGGATTAAAACATAAAGATCATGAAATGCGGATTGATTTTCAGGGTTACGATCATCGTGGTTTGCCTGCTTTTCTGGCTGCCCGGGCGGTCCCAGAGCGTGATCAGTCCGGAGGTCGGTGTCGAAGAACATCTCGATACCCTCATTCCAGCCGGACTGACTTTCACGAATGAGCAGAATCAGCAGGTGAAGCTTGGTGACCTGTTCACCAAACCCACGATCCTGACTCTGGTGTATTTCGATTGTCCCGGTTTATGCAGTCCTTTACTCGACGGTGTCTCGGAGGTTGTCGAGAAGATGGGAATGGAACTCGGCAAAGATTACCAGATAGTGACTATAAGTTTCAATTACAAGGACACTCCCGAAAAAGCCATCCAGAAGAAAAACACCTTCCTGAAAAAACACAGCAAGAGCCATGCAAATGCATGGTTTTATCTTACAGGCGACAGTGCAAGCATCAACGCTGTGGTTAATGCAGTGGGGTTCAGATCCAAAAAGCAGGGCAACGACTGGATCCATCCCGCTGTGATCACTATCGTAAGTCCGAAGGGCAAAATCACCCGCTACCTTTACGGAGTCACATTTTTGCCATTTGATGTAAAGATGGCAATTATCGAAGCCGGCAAGGAACAGTCGAGGCCAACCATCAACCGTTTGCTCCAGTTTTGTTTCAGTTACGATCCTGAAGGCAGGCGGTATACACTGGCAGTGACAAAGATCAGTGCCACCATCATCATTTTCCTGGCTCTCGTTCTGTTCATAACATTGCTTATACGCTCGAACCGAAAAAACAGAAATAAGGATTAGAATCATAAATTATGGCAGAAGCAATAACGCATTCTTATCTTGAGAACACGGGTAAGTATAAGGGAATACTTGCCTGGCTCACCTCCACCGACCATAAACGGATCGGGTTGATGTATATGTACGCTATGATGGTGTTTTTCCTGGTTGGTGGTATACTGGGAGAGACCATGAGGCTGGAGCTGTTCAGGCCGGGACAGCAGTTTTTCGGCCCCCAGACCTATAACGGCATCTTTACCATTCACGGGATCATTATGATCTTTACCGTTGTGATCCCCGGGCTCGCTGCGGTATTTGGCAATTTCTCGATGCCCCTGATGATAGGTGCCCACGATGTGGCTTTCCCGAGGCTCAACCTGTTTTCGTTTTACCTGTATATCCTTGGAGCTGCAATTGCCCTCTCTTCACAGTTCATGGGTAACGGTCCGCCCGACACGGGCTGGACATTTTATGCTCCTTACAGTACCCAGACCCACACCAATGTTGTTGCGGCGGTTTTCGGTGCTTTTGTGCTCGGGTTCTCGTCCATTCTTACAGGACTTAACTTTATCGTCACGATTCACAGGCTGAGGGCCTCCGGTATGAGTTTTTTCAGGATGCCCCTCTTCCCCTGGTCTCTGTATGCCACTGCCTGGATCCAGGTACTGGCTACTCCAATTGTAGGGATAACCTTGCTGATGGTCATTGCCGAGCGCTGGCTCAGGATAGGGTTCTTTGACCCCTCGCTTGGAGGCGATCCCATTCTCTATCAGCATCTGTTTTGGATCTATTCTCATCCTGCGGTGTATATCATGATACTGCCGGCCATGGGGGTCATCACTGAGATCATTCCAACCTTTGCACAGAAAAGGGTTTTCGGGTATAAAGCCATCGCTTTGTCGAGCATCGCCATTGCACTTGTCGGCTATTTCGTTTGGGCTCACCATATGTACACCTCAGGCATGAGTACGACAGCCCGCTGGGTGTTCTCGCTGCTCACCTTCCTCGTTGCGGTGCCCAGCGCCATCAAGGTATTCAACTGGGTCACCACCATGTATAAAGGATCTATTTCGGTGAAACCACCTTTCCTTTATGCCCTGGGGTTTATCTTTCTGTTTATGATCGGCGGATTAACCGGGCTGAGCCTGGGATCACTTGCTACCGATATCCATGTGCACGATACTTCTTATGTTGTGGCCCATTTTCATTATATAATTTTCGGGGGCGTAGGATTTGCCTTTTTCGCCGCTCTGCACTACTGGTATCCTAAAATGTACGGACGTATGTACAATTTCAAAAGGGCCAACATAGCATTTGTATTCCTGTTCGTTGGTTTCAACCTGCTTTATTTTCCGCAGTTTGTAATAGGGATGATGGGAATGCCGCGCCGGTACTTCGATTACCTTCCCCAGTTCACACTTGGACACCAGATATCAACCATCGGAGGAGCAATCCTGCTTATCGGGATCGTCATTATGCTTCTGAATCTTTTTAGTAAAAAAGGCGCTAAGGCAGGTGATAATCCATGGGGAGGCAGTACACTTGAGTGGACCATTCCGTCGCCTCCCCCCCTGGAGAATTTTGACAAACTGCCGGAGATTACCGGGGAACCGTATGATTATAAATGATGTACGATGTGCGATGTACGATGCAGGATGCAGGATGCAGGATGGACGACGTACGATTTCATCCAGACGAACTGAGAGTGCATCATAAAGAATAATGGATAAAGAATAATTTCAATACAAACATACGATACACATGGAAATGCACAGAGACGATGAAGGCGCAAGACTGGGAATGTGGATATTCATTTTTACAGAGATCCTGCTATTCGGTGGATTGTTCCTGGTGTATGCTGTCATGCGACACCGGTACTCCGCAGAGTTTCACCAGGCAGCACACCAGCTGAACGCTTTTATAGGCACAGTGAATACAGTTGCTCTGCTGTTTAGCTCGGCAATGGTGGCAATGTCGATCACGGCAGTACAGAAAGGAGATAAACGAAAGGGAGTACTCTTCATTTTTATAACACTGCTGTGTGCCGGGATATTTCTTGTGAACAAGTATTTTGAATGGGGACATAAATTTTCGATCGGTTTGTATCCCGGTTCCGACATGATGGTCGGGCTGAAGCATGGCTACATTTTATTTTTCAGCCTCTATTTCTTTATGACGGGTCTTCATGTACTTCACCTGATCGTTGGCAGTATCATACTGACCATCGTCATGGTAAAAATCCAGGCCGGCAGCATCAATTCAGAGAAACACACCCTGCTCGAGAACGGCGGACTTTACTGGCATCTTGTCGACCTGATCTGGATTTTCCTGTTCCCGCTACTGTACCTTATTACATAGGCACTAGGCACTAGGCAAATACCCGGAAACTGCAAGAAAATCACCAACAACCAATAACCAATAACCAACAACCAATAACCAACAACCAACAACCAATCACCAACAACCAACAACCAACACCATGACAACAACAGAAACACATATTACAGACTACAGGGTATACGGATGGGTGCTGCTTGCGCTTCTCATCCTCACAACGATCACGATCACTGTGACCTGGATTGATCTGTCGGCACTGACCGTTCTTGTCGCCCTGGTGATCGCATCGGTCAAATCATTTATTGTGCTAAGGTATTTCATGCATCTTAAATTTGAATCAAAGCTGTTCACGGTATTTGTGGTGATGGTTTTGAGCATTTACATCCTGGTTATCGGGCTTACATTTTTCGATTACGTGTTGAGGTAGATATTTAAATTAATTTCTAAAACACACTTATGTTTACTGAAGCTTCAAATTTTGCCGCAGGTGTTGATCTGGCGTTCAAGGTAATATTCGGGATCGGGCTGTTCTTCCTGGTGAGTATCACTACGGTAATGATATACTTTGTAGTGAAATACCGGCGTTCAAAACATCCCAAAGCAGAACAATTCAAGGACAACACGATTCTGGAGGTGACCTGGACGCTGATCCCCCTGGCCCTGGCTCTTCTCATGTTTTATTACGGATATGCTGCTTTCAGGCCTCAGAGAGACATTCCGAAGGATGCTATGAATGTGACAGTTGTGAGCAAGATGTGGGCATGGACCTTTGTTTACCCTGGCGGCAAGGAAACAAATGAGCTTGTTTTGCCGATCAACAAAGCTGTCGTGTTAAACCTTACCTCCCTCGATGTCATTCACAGCTTTTATGTTCCTGCATTCAGACAGAAAGAAGACTGTGTTCCCGGGCAGACCAACCAGATGTGGTTCATCCCTACTATGCTGGGAGAGTTCTGGGTGCTCTGCGCCGAATACTGCGGTATGAACCATTCATATATGGAAGCAAAGATCAGGGTTGTTTCCGAGCCTGAATATGAATCCTGGCTCAGGTCTCTGGCCATAAAAGCCGCCGAGCCTGAAGGACTCACAATCATCAAAAAGAACGGCTGTAACGGCTGTCATTCGCTTGACGGATCGAAGCTTGTGAGTACCTCCTTCAAAGGCTTTTACGGAAAAGAAAGCACGGTTATCACCGATGGCAAAGAGCACACTGTCACAGTCGAAGATGCCTACATCAAAACCAGCATTTACGAGCCCGACAAGGATCTTGTGAAAGGATTGCCCAAAGGTGTCATGAAATCCTACAAAGGCATCATCAGCGATGATGAAGTGGCAAAGATCATTGAGTTTTTCAAGTCTATAAAATAGCATTAACAGCCCCTTCCTCTTGTCGCTCCGTTATTACATCCAGCTTATCCGTCCGGGGGTAACCATTGCAGTTACCCTTTCAGCTGTGGCATCCGCAGTCATTTGTGCCGGAAGGTTTACTCTCACTTTGTTTTGGCCCATGTCAGGGATTTTCCTCCTGGCAGCAGGTTCATCCGCCCTCAATCAATACCAGGAATGGGAATATGATGAAAAAATGGAGCGGACCCGCACGAGGCCGATCCCTGCCAGGCATCTGACAAGCGGGGACGGGCAGCGTATGGCCAACATCTGTCTGATTTCCGGTTTTATAATTCTTATCCTCGAAGGCAACCTCCTTCTCTTCGGGCTTGGCTTTTTCAATGTACTCTGGTATAACGGGGTGTACACCTTTTTAAAGCGGAAGACCGCTTTTGCCGTGATACCCGGTGCCCTTACGGGCGCCATCCCGGTCACTATGGGCTGGATAGCTGCCGGCGGTAAATATAACGATCCTATTGCGGTCTTTCTTGCGGTCTTTATTTTCATCTGGCAGATGCCACATTTCTGGCTCATTATGCTGAAATACAAAGACGAGTATAAAAAGGCCGGGTTTCCTGTCCTTACAGATACCTTCTCCCCTCTTATGATGAAACTTTCGATATTGGCCTGGCTGCTGGCTGCCTCGGTGATCACTGTCTATTTCTCATGGTTCGGTATCACACACTTTATGATCCTGAGATACCTCCTTGCCGGCGTTAATCTGTTCGTTGTTCTCTTCATTGCCAGCCAGCTTTTCTTTATGAAAAAAACCGGTTTCAGGTTCATCTTCATTGTTGGCAACCTGTATATTTTTATCGTTTTTGCCTTCCTTATCATCGACAGCTTATAAAAAAAATTAAAAAATCATATCACTTTTCGGCGGATGGCGGATTAAGCAAATAAACGCTTATGACACAGACGAAGATTTGGGTACATGCCGTTTGGGGTGCAAAAGGACGGAATACCTTGTTAATGAACGGTTCAAGGCAGGAACTCCTTGATCACCTGCAATCCGCAGCCCTCAATAAAAACATCGAACTGGGAGTTATAAACTGCTGGCTTGACCACATTCACTGCCTGGTGAGGCTGAGAAGTGAGCAAAGCCTGGAGCAGGTCATGAAGGAGCTCAGGACCGAGGCCAGCCGGTGGATCAATTCGAAATCCAGGACGATGAAACGTTTTTGCTGGGACAGGCAATACTATGCAGCCTCGGTAAGCGAGGGGAACCTCCAGGCGGCAAAGAACTATATTCTCAGCCAGGAAAAGCATCATGCTACCCGAACTTACAAAGACGAGATTGCAGCTTATTTTTCTCTTGACTTTCCGGTAAAAAACCAGTAGGTTTGTAGAAAATAAGCGTTAATGACAGAATTATACGATCGTTACAAGCTGTTTTTTGTCCTTCTGATCATAGGAGTATGCGGCTTCCTGGTATGGTATTTCTCTGAGATCGTCATTTTCATCATAGTAGCTATGGTGATTTCCATTGTGGGGACTCCCCTGGTTGAACAATTCGATAAAATCAAACTCTGGAAGTTCAGGTTCCCTCATGGGCTTAGCGTCGCCATTACCCTGATCCTGATGATCCTTGTGATCTTCGGACTGTTTTCTTTCTTTATCCCGCTTGTTGTGAGGGAAGCCGGCATGGTCTCCCAGATCGACACCCAGAAGCTGATGGATCACTTCCAGTCCCAGATGGATTGGATCCAGACTACATTGAGACAATACGGCATTATTTCAAACCATGACACAATAGAGTCATCACTTAAAGCCATGGCGCTGAAAGTGGTTGATATCAGTATGTTTTCAAACATTCTTTCGTCGATAATTTCGTTTACCGGCACTTTTCTTTTCAATGTATTTTCAATTCTCTTCCTTTCCTTCTTTTTTCTTTACGACAACTCCATGATGCCCAGGCTGCTGCTCCTGGTAGTCCCTGAGAAATATGAGGAACAGACCAGGAATGTCATGCAGATGAGCAAAAAGCTGTTGTCGAGGTATTTCATTGGGATGATCATCCAGATCATGGCAAACATCCTTACTTATTCAATTGCCCTGCTCATCGTCGGCGTTAACGGAGCCCTGGTAATTGCATTCTTTGCAGGCATCATCATTATAATCCCTTATATCGGAGGTATAATCGCTGTCATCACAGGCATCCTGCTCGGGCTTACCGGGGTTATCAGCGCGGGCAACTATGACCAGATCTGGCCTATGGCCATTAAAATAGCCGTTGCCATGCTCGCAGTTCAGGCGATCGACAACAATGTATTCCAGCCCTTTATCCAGGGCAAGAGTGTACAAGCCCACCCGGTCGAGATCTTCCTGGTAGTGATCGCCGCAGCAAGCCTGGGAGGCATTCCTGCTATGATCGTTGCTGTTCCCGCCTACGGCTTCCTGAAGATCGTCGCAACCGAATTCCTGAGTAATTTCCGCCTCATAAAAGAATTTAAGAAATAAACCGTTTTATAAAAAACATGAATTATGGCTGGTAAGTCAAATATCCTGATCGCCGCGGTTGCCGGACTTGCAATTGGCGTGGGCATCGGAATGCTCATTGCGCCCGAGAAAGGATCAAAAACAAGAAAAAAGATCAAGGATAAGATCCGGGATATCGCCGATAAGCTGGAAGAAGGCTTTCCTGCCAGCTTTGAAGAACTGAAGTCGGTACTGGCTTCGGAGAAAGCCGAAGCAGAAGAACAAAAGGCTGAAAGTACCGGATCAGCCGTTAGTTAAAAAGCCTGAATTATCTAATACTGAGAATATTTAAAGACCCACACAATGGAACCAAACCGCATATCCGATAACGTTTCCTCGATAACCGAAAACGTTAAGGATTATATCAACCTCAGGATCGACTACATCAAACTACTTCTTACCGAGAAAATCGCGAAGCTGGCTTCCTATCTCCTGATTTCTGTGATCTTTTTCATCCTTGCCATGTTCCTCCTGCTTTTCATTTCCTTTGCCTTTGTGTTCTGGTACGGGGAGGAAGTTGGCCCAACCTTTGTAGGCGCACTGATCGTTGTAGGTTTCTATATCATCATGGGACTGCTGATCTACGCCATGCGCTATAAAATGTTCATCAATCCCATGGTCAAACAACTTGCAAAAATATTAATGGAGGATGACGATGAGAACTAATGAGCCCTACAAGGTAAAGTTGAGTCATATCAACTCGATGCGCGATCTGCAAAAGGAAAAAGAGAAAATTCAGATCGAAATCTCCCGCAGGGAAGAAGGCATAAAATACAATTATCACAACCTGGTGCAACTGCTATCATTCAGGAATCTCCTTGGGAATTTAATTGATGAAGTAGGCACCACGACGACGGTTGTAGGCAAGCTTTTTTCGTTAGGCAAAGACTTCCTTTCAAAAAGGAAGAAAAAAAAGAAAGAAAAGCACGAAGCAAGACTTGAAGAGCAGGCTGAGTAAAACATTGCTGCATTGAATTTTATAACTCCTCCCCGGGTACTTAATTACATTTTATTAGTTTGCGGATATCTTCTCTCGCGTATTTCAGGGAGGGTGTTTCATTTTGGAAAGCCCATAGCTGTTTCCATCGAACCTACCAACAGATGCAACCTGCATTGTCCCGAATGCCCAAGCGGCATTAAAGAACTTAACCGGGCATCCGGGATCATGGATCCTGTCCTTTTCAGGAAAGTTATCGATCAACTCTCACCCGAATTAGCCTGGCTCAACCTGTACTTCCAGGGGGAACCATACCTTAATCCTCAATTTTTTGAACTGGTTTCCTATGCCAGGACAAAAGGCATTTATGTAAGCTCATCGACCAACGGACATTACCTGGATAAGCAGAATGCCGAAGCCACTGTAAAGTCAGGGCTTAACCGCCTGATCATCTCAGTTGACGGTACTGATCAGCAAACCTATGAGACCTACCGCATCGGTGGTTCTTTTACCAAAGTTGTGGAGGGGATTAACAATCTGGCGCAGGCGAGAAAAGATGCAGGGAGCAAGTACCCGAAAATCATCGTGCAGTTTCTTGTACTGAAGTCGAACCAGCACCAGGTCGGGGATATCAGGCAACTTGGCATTGAATGGGGGGCCGACAAGGTTGAGATCAAGACGGCACAGTTTTATGATTATGAGCAGGGGAATGCTTTAATGCCGGCGGAGGGGAAGTATTCGAGATACAGGATGCAGGATGCAGGATACAGGATGCGGGATCAGGGATCAGGAATGCAGGATGCAGGATACAGGATGCGGGATGCGGGATCAGGGATGCAGGATGCAGGATGCGGGATGCGGGATGCAGGATACGGGATGCGTTATAGTATAAAGAATAGTTTGCCAAATCATTGTTTCAGGATGTGGACAGGATGTGTCGTGACCTGGGACGGGAAGGTCGTACCCTGTTGTTTCGATAAGGATGCAACCCATCTGCTTGGAGAGCTAAACAAAGAAAGGTTCATGACCATATGGAAGGGCAAAGTGTACAATGACATCCGCCGAAAGATCCTGAAGGAAAGAAAAACCATAGACATCTGCCGCAACTGCACCGAAGGCACTGGTTTGAGCCGCTGGCTTTAATATTGGCCCGTACTTCTTATCTTTGCAGCCCTAAACTTTGATGAACAAATTTTAAATGTTAAAAAGAATTCTTGAAGCCTGCGTCAATTCAGCCATATCAGCCATAGAAGCCCAGGAAGGTGGGGCCGACCGTATTGAACTTTGTGAGAACATGGCCGAAGGCGGCTGCACACCCAGTTCCGGCACCATACGATTTACCAGGAAACGGCTGAAGATCCCCATCATGGTGATGATCCGTCCCCGGGGAGCCGATTTTTTATATACCGATCATGAGTTTGAGATCATGAAATACGACATCCAGGCTGCAAAAGATCTTGGAGCTGATGGTGTTGTTTTCGGGATCCTGAAACCCGACGGGAACATCGACATGAAACGCATGGAAAAACTGATCGAACTGGCCAGGCCGCTGAAGGTAACCTGCCACAGGGCGTTCGACATGACTGCCGATCCGCATAAAGCCCTCGACGACCTGATCAAACTGGGGGTTGAACGCGTATTGACCTCGGGGCAGGCCGACAGCGCCATTCACGGGGCCCCTCTGATCCGCGAACTCATCATGCAGGCCAACAAACGCATCATTATCCTGCCCGGACACGGGATCAAAGAATTCAATATACGCGAAGCCGTTCACCTTACCGCTGCATCAGAGTTTCATGTATACCTTCCTAAAAAACACCCAAGCGAAATGACCTTTATCCGCGACGGCGTGAAAATGGGCAAAGCCGACCATTCCGAATATGCCCACGATGTCGTGGATTCAGGCAGGATACGGAAAGCCAAGGATGTGCTGGAACTTTGTGTGTAATTCACATTCTCGCAAACTCAATTAAAAGCCGATAATCACCAAGGTCCGCTGAATATATTGCTTCCAGGTATCTTTTTCTTGATTCACCTTTTTTAACAAGACTGACAAATCCCCACGAAAAAACCGGATGGTTAAATCCATGGGAAATAAGGATGTCTGCACAAAGACGCGAATGTCGTCCATTCCCGTTTGGGAAAATATGAGTCTTTACTAATCTGTGCTTGAACCGTATTGAAATCTCATCAGGGTCAAATGTTTCATGCTCTATCCAATATCTGCAGTCATCAATAACGTTTTTAAGTTCGACAGAAATCTGAAATCTGTCGACCCCAAGATTTTTATTTGTCTTGCGCATTTTGCCAGCCCATTTCCATACAACATTGAACATTTGCCTATGCACTTCCAGAATAAAATTTTCGGAAAGAATTTCGTTGATAGGAAACCTTTTTCGAAGTGTCCAGGCAATTGCAAGCTCAATGTTCTTTTGTTCAAATTCATCCAATTCCCCACGAGTTGAGATCGTTTTAACCTTTAACCCTTCGGCCTCTTCAGTTCCAATGGGAGTCTGACCGTCGATATAATCCAGGTCTAATCCCATAATAATTTTGGCATTTCAAGGGTTATCTCTGAAGCCTTCTCAAGAATGGATTGCTTCAATCTTGCCTCCGTATTCCCCTGATCTTCCAATATCATTGAGGATGAAGTTCTTTGGACTATTTGTGTTGCAATTTCCACAGCTCTGTTTTCAATCATTTTTTCCAATGAACCTGTTTTCGGAATGAAACAATAAATCAATTTCATATCAAGGCTTGCACCAAACTGACGAAGCACATTCAAAGAAACTGTCCCGCTTTTCTCCCTTTCCTCCAGCTCCTTAACACTCTGGGCCGTGATGTTTAATCGTTTTCCCAATTGCCTGAGCGACATTCCCAATGCCTGCCTGATTGAATAAATCCAGCCGGCCTGCGGCATGACGATAGAATCAAGGGGAAGTATCTCCATTATCCTTCTATCGACCTGGTCAAGTATCAACTTTTGTTTTTTCATAAGGCTATGACCTTAAAATATTTTTACAAATATAAGGCTTAAACCTTATTATAAAAATAAATAATTAGCCTTTAGCCTTAAAAACTTACTATATTTGCATCTCAGTAGCAGGAAATAATGATTGATTTTTTAAAGATTACTGGTAAATTCCAGATAAAAGGAAGTATTTGCGAGGCCGAAAAAACCGGCTCGGGCCACATCAATGATTCATACAAAATCACCGTGGATGTTCCGGGTTCGGCGGGATACCTTCTTCAGCGGATAAATCATCGGATTTTCACTGATGTTCCCATGCTGACGGATAACATTCTGAAGGTAACAAAACATATTTCCTTGAAAATTGATTCGGGGAATGCAGGGGTTCCGTTTGTAGGGCTCAGCCTGATCCCGACTTTGAGCAACAGGTTCTTCCATAAGGATGAGGATGGGAATTACTGGAGGCTGTACAACTTCATCGAAGGCAGCAGGAGCTATGACCTTGTTCCGGGTCCTGAACTGGCCTATGAGGGAGGAAGGGCGTTTGGCTGCTTCCTCAGACTGACTTCAAACATGGATGCCATTGAACTGGGAGAAACCATCCGCAATTTTCATAATATAGAAACAAGACTGGAGGCGTTCCGAAAAATCTGCAGTGAAGATCCCTGCGGCAGGGTGAAGGAAAACAGCAAGGAAATTGATTTTGTTGAAATGAGGGCGGATGAGATGCACACAATTCTCAGGCTGGGCCGCTCGGGGCAGATCCCGCTTCGCGTCACTCATAACGACACCAAATTCAACAACATCCTTTTCGACAGCAACGACAAGGCGATCTGCATCGTTGACCTCGATACGGTGATGCCGGGCTATGTGCTGTATGATTTCGGGGATGCAATCCGCACCGGAGCCAATACAGGAGATGAGGACGAAGCCGATCTTTCGAAGGTAAGCATCAACCTGGATCTTTTCAAGGCATACAGTATGGGTTTCCTTGAAACGGCCGGGGAATCGCTTACCGAAACGGAAAAATCCAAGCTTGCATTTTCAGCCCGTTACATGACCTACCTGATCGGTCTGAGGTTCTTCACCGATTACCTCGGCGGCGACACGTATTACAAAACCCACTTCCCCGGGCATAACCTCCAAAGAGCCAGGGCCCAGTTCAGGCTGCTTGAGAGCATGGAAGAAAATGCTGCAGCCATGGATGCAATAATTTCTGATCTTTGCAAAAAATCCCGTTAATTGGTATTACCCCCGGGGCATAGCCCTGGACCCGGGTTCCGCTCCAAAGGGAGGGAATTTACCGAAGAGCGGTTAAATCATTATAAACAGGGATAAATCCCGAAATCCAGAATACTATGAGAAGAAGTTCATTCCTCTGTCTGATCCTGTCATGCATGCTCCTCTGCGGCATATTTACTGCAACGGCCCAAACTGCAATCAACATCATCCCGAAACCTGAGCTGGTAAAACTCAAACCGGGTTCTTTCGGGATCAATGCCAATACTGCTATATATGTTGAATCGGTGGATTCTGAAGCTGCCCGCACGGCCGCCCTGTTCGTGACTCTGCTCGACCATGCCGGTATCAAGGGAGTGAAGATTCTTGAAACCCCAAAAGACATCCGCACTTTAAAGAATGCGATCATACTTGAGTTTGTGAAAAAGGGAAATACCCCGCCTGAATCATATATACTTAAGATATCACCTGAACGCATAGAGATCATAGCTGGCAAGGGGGCCGGACTGTTTTACGGGCTGCAGAGCCTGATCCAGTTGTTGCCTCCCGAGATTTATGCGGGAAAGTCAGACAGCAGCAAACCTGCTTATGCTGTTCCCTGTCTCGAGATCCATGACAACCCCAGGTTTCAGTACCGCGGAATGCATCTCGACGTTTCCCGCCACTTTTTCCCCAAGGAATTCGTCAAGCAGTATATCGATCTGCTGTCCATGTATAAAATGAATACCTTCCACTGGCATCTCTGCGATGATAACGGGTGGCGCATCGAGATTAAAAAATACCCGAAGCTTACCAGCATCGGAGCCTGGAGGGTTGATCATGAAAGCGATCCATGGACCAAACGCGAAGCCCAGAAACCCGGCGAAAAAGCCACCTACGGCGGGTTTTACACACAGGATGACATCCGAGAAGTACTGCGTTATGCCGATGAAAGATATGTCACCATCATACCCGAGATCGAGATGCCGGCACATTGCGTGGAAGTGCTCGCAGCTTATCCTCAGTTCTCATGTACCGGCGGTCCGTTTACAGTTCCAACCGGGAGCTACTGGCCCAACAAGGATATCTACTGCGCCGGGAATGATTCGGTGTTTACCTTTCTGCAGGATGTGCTTACCGAAGTCATGGACCTATTTCCTTCGAAATATATCCACATTGGCGGAGACGAAGCCGATAAGACCAACTGGACTACCTGCCCTAAATGCCAGGCCAGGATAAAAGCTGAGAACCTGAAAGACGAAAAAGAGCTGCAAAGCTATTTCGTAAAGCGGATCGAAAAATTCATCGTTTCAAAAGGGCGTAAAATAATCGGTTGGGACGAGATCCTCGACGGAGGTATTGCTCCCGAAGCCACCGTAATGTCGTGGAGAGGAGTTGAAGGCGGGATTGCGGCTGCAAAACAGGGACATGATGCCATCATGACACCCGGGGATTACTGCTATCTCGACCATTACCAGGCCAATCCGTCAACCGAACCCAAAGCGATAGGCGGTTTTTTGACCCTTAAAAAAGTGTATTCCTATGAACCCGTTCCTGAAGAACTTTCTGCGGATGAGGCGAAACATATCCTCGGGGCACAGGGGAATGTATGGACCGAGTTCATCCCCACGGTAAGCCAGGCCCAGTACATGGCTTATCCGCGAATGATGGCCCTGGCCGAAGTGGACTGGTCGCCCAAAGCGAACAGGGATTTCATGGAGTTCAGGACCAGGCTGGGCAGCCATCTGAAAAAACTCGATTACATGAAGGTCAACTATTCGCAAGGTTCTTACAAAGTTGACATCAGCACTCATCTTGATCCTGCCACAGGGAAAGTTAAAATAACACTCTCATCTGAGCAACCCGGAATGCCAATTTTATATACCATCAGCGGGACTGATCCGACTCCCAAATCCGCAGTCTATACAGAACCCTTTGAAATCGGCAATAGCACCGTGATCAAGGCCGGGATTTTCGTGGACGGGAAAGTGAAAGAGAAGATCAGCGAACGCAGTTTTCTTCTGCATAAAGGCGTTGGCAAAAAGGCAACTTACAACAGCAAATGGTCGGAACGCTACCCGGCCGGGGGTGAAGAGGCCCTCATTGACGGGCTCAGGGGCAGCAAAGACCATCACGACGGCTTATGGCAGGGTTACCTTGGAAATGATATGGAGATCATAATCGACCTGGGCTCCGAAATGCCAATCATGTCGATCATGACCACCCTGCTTCAGAATCAGAAAGCATGGATCTTCCTGCCCAAATATGTCGAGTATTCGCTGTCATCTGACGGAAAAAAATGGCATTCGATCAACCAGGTGCTGAACAGCGTTTCCCCGAAGGAAGAACAGGTTTTCATTCAGCCATTTATCCAGCCATTCCCTTCCACACCGGCAAGATACGTCAAGGTGACTGCAAAGAATTACGGGGTTTGTCCGGCCTGGCATGAAGGCGCCGGACAGCCAGGCTGGATCTTCCTTGATGAAATCGTGATCTATTAGTTGATCACCGAGAATGATCTGACGAGACGGCCTTCAGCAGTTTCAATCATGAGGTAATAAAGTCCCTGGGCCAGGTCCGGTAACTGGAATTCGTACATTGGTGAAACGCTGTTTACCGGTTTACCTTCCATCATTATTCTTCCGCTCATATCGCTGATTCTGAGACTGCGGATTTCAATATCCCCGCTGAACCGGATGTTCAGTTTGCCGTGAACAGGATTAGGATAAAGTATGGCAGAGAGATCAGTCCTGTTGTTTCCGGCGATTCCCACAGGATAGACGCGGGTGTCAACAGCAACTGCATCGGATGAGATCCCTGTAGGAAATGAGGTAAGAGAATCCCCAGAAAGCGAAGAAACCAGGCAATAGCCGGGGTTGGAATAATCGCCAATGTTCGTATAAAGCCTTCCGTCAAGAGTATCAACTGCGGATGAGATGATGTATGTGAAAACAGATGAACCCGGATCAGGAACGATAATCGTGTCGGCCACTGCCAGGGTATTCATGTCGAATGAGCCAATGCCGTAATTCACACCGAAGTAAAGCAGGTTGTCTTTGATGCCTGAACCACCGGCAACCCTGAAGGGGAATACTACATTGTTGAAGTTACGGGTAAGCGGATTGAACATAGTGATGCTTCCGGCATTGAGCACCCCGTAAGGGGATTTGTTTACCGTGAAAATACTTCCCTGGTAGGTATACAGATCCCAGATACCGATGGCCGAAGGACCGAAGTTCACCTCGGTGAGCACGGTCCATGTGCCGGGATCAACGATGGCAAGCTTGCCTTCGGTGCCCATCCATCCGCCGTTAACAGCAACATAAACAGTATCGTTTACAACACAAACTCCTCCGCAGTCACCCGAAATTCCCATAATTTCAGCAACCGGACTCAGGTTTGCAGTGTCAAGCACCTCAAGAAAATGCTGGCTCACGGGGTATTGCCTTGAGATAATGAGACGATTCTTATATAAGGCCATGCGGTTCAGTCCTGAATCGGGGACGGCAGCAACTCTTTGAAGTGTGTTCAGGTTGTATTTGACTACCGAGTCCTGGGCAGTAACATATGCAAAATGTCCGCTGATAAGAATTGACTGGGCCGACTGGGTAAAGATCGTACCGAAATTATTAACGATGGAAGTTGCCGGGTTATATGTTTGAAGGCTTACATAATCGGTGTAAGGAGGCGTGAATTCGAACTTGCCTGAATTGGCAGTAATAACTTGTTTCACATATCCTGATGATTGTGAGAAAAGGTTGATTGAGGATAGCAGGATTAAGCTGAACACAGCAAGACAGAGTAGATTTTTTGATTTCATTGGATGAGAATTAAACGTGTTTACCAGGTTCATTAACCTTTGACCCGAAAGTTAATTTCTTCAGCCCGGGGCAGGTCTTCTGGCTTGTTCTGACTTCCGAAGTCTTCCCATCCCTGGTAAGGATAGTGACAAGGAGATTACGGTTGTCGCTTATGAACTTACAGCTGCGGGCACAGCCCCGGTTTTACACCGGGTTCCCTATTAAACTCTACCGAAGGACATCGGTACAAGTACCACTGGCTGGGACAAAAGTATACATTCCCGGCGAACCTAGCAAATGATTCAGAGTGTAATGCTGAAAGTTGTGCCTATTTCAGGCTCGCTTTGAACGCTGATACTTCCGCCGTGCTTGAGAATTATGCGTTTTACCGTTGCCAGGCCGATGCCGGTTCCTTTGAACTGATCCTCGGAATGCAGGCGAAAAAAAGGTGTGAATAGTTTGCCTGCCCGGCTCATGTCAAAGCCGGCCCCGTTATCACTGATATGAATTACTTTTCTTTGATCTTCTTCCTGGCTGCGGATGCGGACCTCGGGTTTCTCCTTTTGACTGCTGTATTTAAACGCATTATCGAGGAGGTTTTGCATTGCTATCCGGAGCAGATGAGGATCGGCATTGACCAGGATCCCGTGTTCGATATTATAGCTGAAGGATTTCGAAGGATATACTGCCTGCAGGTCCTCGCAGATGGAAACTGCAATTTCACTAAGATTACAGGAGGCCTTGGTCACTTGCTGTCTCGTGATTCTGGATAGCTGAAGCATGTCGTCGATCAGTGTGTTCATTAAAACCGAATTGTCAGTAATACGGTTTATAACATCCCTGCCCTCATTATCAAAGAGTTGGGCATAATCCTCCCTGAGAATTCTCATCAGGGCCTCTATCCTCCTCACCGGGGCTCTCATATCATGCGACACCGAATATGAAAATGCTTCGAGTTCCTGGTTTGTGGCAGCCAGGTCCCGGTTGCTGTTTTCGAGTGCCTGGTAACTGTCGGTAAGTTCACCCATGATCCTGGTGATCTCATCATTTTTCTGGTTCACGAGCTGGTAGGATTTTTTAAGTCTCCTCCGGCTGTTAACGATGAGCAGCACGATGATGATCAGAATGATTACTCCGCATGCCGAAGCTATTGTATATATCAGTTGCTGACGATTGCTCAGTTCCAGCAGCTCCATCTTCTGGTTTTTAATCCGTTCTTCATTCTTAAGGTTAATCATACTTGCCCTGCTGACTACCCTTACTCCATAAAGCTTCTCGTTGTATTTCTCAGCAAGCAGCATGTATTTGTATGATGTTCCTGTATCGCCTTTAACAGCGTAAAGATCAGCAAGCAGGCGGGATGACCCGAGGATCTGCATCACAAAACCGATACTTGTCGCTGCATCCAGGGCTTCTTTTCCATAGGCTATGGCGGTGTTCAGATAATGCCCCCTGTTGCTGCCTGCACCAGGGATCTTTGCTGCGATCAGATGCCCCAGGCTTTGTGTGTTCTGTGCTATCATCTGGCTTGCCCCTATTGACTTAAAATAATCAAGGGCTTCTTTAAGCAATGGGAAGGCAGAGTCGGCTTTACCTTCATAAAAGTACATAGACCCGATCCTGTTCATTGCCATCATGGCCTGCCACTTCATATGGTGATCCGTTGCCATCCGGTAATGGATGTTGATGTACTTCAAAGCAGAATCCTTCAGGTCGAGGTTCTTGTAACTGTTTCCCAGGCTTCCGTAATTCCTGACTTTCCAGTTAATGTCTTTGCTTAGAGGCAAAAGTGCTTTTGCTTTCTGCATGTATTTTGCAGATGCTGCAGTATCAAAGCTCATATAGGTTTGCGCCTGTCCGAACCAGGTATCCGCAAGAAGATCGTAATCACCTTCTTTTTCAAAGATTGCAGCCGCTTTTAAGGACTGGTCGATGGATTCACTCAGCATGGAAAGGTAATTATAATTCAGTGCAAGGGAATACCTTGCCAGGCCCTGTCCGTAAAGGTCATTCAACCTCAGCGCCAGCAACAGGGCCCTGAACCCGGGATCCAGTCCGGCATGCGGATCGATATGCCGCATTTCATAGGAAATTGCGGCCAGCAACCTGACCTTTGGAGCATCCTCTTTCAACCCCGACAGCCTGGAGGTCATTGAATCAACCAAGGCCCTTCCTTCTTTCTGGGCATTGGAACTATCGAAAAAAGATAAAAACACAAAGATGAGAATGAGACTTCTCATGGAAATCTATTTTCCAGACTGAAAAGTACGAAATAAAGTAAGTCAAGTCAAATTTGCAATACTCCTGGTCGTAAAAAGGAAAAGTCGGGAGACGTATCCAGGGCTCTTAAGGCAAATATCAGCCCTGAGGCGGAATCATTGTTTCTTACCGCATTCCATTCCGCCCTGGTCTTTTCCGTTTCGGTGCTGCATGCCCTTGCCCTGGCTCATCTTCGTGCAGCCATAGATTTCTGAATAAATAGCGGATAATTTCAGGCATTGTTCAGGATTGCAAACCTGCCTGAGCTGCTGAAACTGCACGATCGCAGCTTTCTGAAGCACCTTCTGAAGATCACTTATTTTAGAGGAGCAGGCGTTGATCTTTGAGGTGTCGGGTTTATCAAGCGAAAGCTCATCGAGCAAAGCAGTGCGGGTGTTTTTTATTTCCGCAACAACAGGTTCGGTGCGGCTTCTGAATTCATTGTTGATTTCTTTCACCCTGGCTGACTGTTCAGGAGTGAGAGCCAGCTGTTCGTTCAGGAACCTGCAGGTTCCGCTGCAGCTGGTTGTATCGGCCGCCGGGGCCCTGTTTGCCTTGAAATAGAACAGGAAGCTTGTAAAGGCCGAAACATTGAGCACGATAACAAGTATCATTATCCAGAAAACAACGCGGGTTTTATTGAAGTAATTCATGGCCTGACAATTATTTGTATAATTCAACTGTTTTATCTTCGTCGTTAAGCTCAGTGATAAAGAGATCGGATTTCATCACGCTGAGATCATTCTTAAAAGCGGCGCCTTCCCCCCGGTTCCTGCCCTGTTTGCCTGCCAGGAAGCCTGTAAGAATGGCAAGCATGATAAGAGCAACAGCAAATACCGGCTGAAGCACAGCCGGGAGTCGTACGAATATTCCCCTGCCTTCTGAAACACCATGGGATTCCATTTTCTGAAGAATGCGTGCAGTAAGAAATGGATTGGGTTGGCTGCTCTTTTCCTTGTCAATCACATCCATCAAGGACATGAAGGAAGCCAGTCTTGAGGAACAATCCCCACAGCCTGCTGCATGCGCCAAAGCTGCATTATACTCCTCATCGGAAAGCTGTTTCTCAGCTATCGCAAAAAGATTGTTTTTAATGAATTCGCAGTTCATATTCAGCATTTTTTGAATTCGGGAAAATGAGCCGATAATTTATTTTGCAGGCTGATCTTTGCACGGTGGATCAGGGATTCAACTGACGACAGGCTCAGGTTCATGACCTCGCATATTTCTTTATATGGCAGTTCCTCATACTTGCATAGCACAAAAGCTATCCTCTGGTTTTCGGGAAGGGAGGCAACTGCAGAATTAAGGAGTTTCCTGTTTTCTTCATTCTCACTTTCGCTGCGATAAGCAGAGGCTTCAGCCATTGACAATCTGCCTTCATCGGGTCCGTGAAAGATGTTGCCAAGCCTTTGAAAGATATCCCTGCGTTTATTTCGTTTGATCAGGTTCAGCGAGCGGTTCACAGTGATCCGGTAAATCCATGTCGATAAGGCAGCCGAATGACGGAACGAAGCAGCTGAATCCATGATCTCCAAAAAGATTTCCTGTGAAAGGTCTTCCGCATCTTCCATATTCCCTGTGAAATAGTATGCCGTTTTAACCACCTGTTTCTGATAGGTATCGACCAGTTGCTGAAAAGCATGGCGGTCGCGCCTGAGTATTCCCCTGATCAGATCGGTATCGGTCATTCCTTGATAGTCATAGAAAAGCAAAGGTCAGGCTAAATTTCACATGAAATCCAGCCTGACCCGAAAATTGCCTGCGTTACTTTGTTGGTGCTGAAGTTTTGTCGGGAGCAGGCTGGCCTGTAGCAGCTTTACCGGGGCAGCAACCTGCTTTGGCTTCACCTTTACCACAACCTGCGCCTGTGCTTCCGCAACCAGCTTTTCCATGACCACCGCTGCAGCTCTTTTTGCAGTCCTTCATTTCCTTTCCCTGGCAGCTGGCATTTCCCTTGCAATCGGGGCAGTCTTTCTTTATATCACATATGCCGTCACCATTCTTATCAACAAACTTGGAACATGAAGTCGCACAATTTGCTGATTTCGTCTCTTTGGGAGTTGAGGTTGTTGCACTGTTCTGTGAGTAGCCGTATACAGCAAACACAAGTAAAAGCCCTAAAGGCAGGATTCTTCTGATCATCGTTTTCATCGTTTTTCGATTATTGGTTTAACATTAGGTTTTCTTATTTGACAACCAAAAACCGGAAAACTTGCGGACGAACGATGATTTTTTTCCATGGCATGCCTGTATTCCCAGAAAAAGCAGACTTCCAGGGAAGGAAATAATGCAGGAACCTAGCCCGGGGATGGGTTTTACCCGATAAACAATCCTTCTATCCTAACCTTGTACCCACCATCTTTCAGTTTGGTTACGGCATTGACCAGCCCGCTATGCCTCCACTGAAGCATGCACCTGCGGGGCATGAACCAGTAACGGATACCGAGTTTGATCTCGACATTTGATTCCCTGATAAGTCCTTCATAACCCTGGGCTACATAATACCCTATGTCGATAAAGCCTTGCGAGCGGGGTTTCAGAGGGCCTGTCACACACCAGTTGATCACCCCGTTGCGGGCATCAACGCTGGTCACAATGCCGCAATGTGTAACCGGGCATCCGCAGGACATTCCCATTGGCCTTCCGATCATGATATCATCTTTCTTTACTCCAAGATCTTTTACAAGAGCAGGGTTGTAAGGAAGAATGGTTTCACGCGGACCAGGCTCGTTATCAAAGGAATCCAGGACAAAATCAAACTCGCGTTTGAGATTATCCTTCCAGCCAAGCTTTGCGCCAAGTCCCTCATGGTGGCAGCTAAGGCAGGCCACCGGGTCAACGGGCTGAGGCTTGCGGTTTTCAATATGGATGCAAAGTTTGAGATCATCCGGATTTTTCGCCAGGTGATCCTCAAAGAGAATGCATGTGCGGAATCCGCAGGCGCCGCAATCCAGTCCGGGCAGGACAGAACTTACATTTAACTTGAGGTTGTTTTCTTTAAACATATGTTTAGTATTAAAGGTTTCTGTATGTATAATGAGGGGAATCACCCCAGCTGTTGTATTCTATTTCATCACCCACCATCTTTACTCTCATTTCAAGGCAGGCCCTGCACTCTTCCCTGTCTTCATCAAGGCAGGGCTTGTCTTCGTATAAAAGGTATTCCTTGCGATGCTCCTTCGGAGTGAGGCTGGGCATGATGATGTTTGCGCCGAATTTCAGCGCCTTTTCCCTCCCGAAGCCATCGATTGCCTGCAAGGCCGTCGCGGATGCAATGTTGATATCCTTCATCATGATCCTGAGAATGGCGATCATTTTAAGGGTCATCGACAGCCGGAATTGTTCAGGCCAAAGAAATTCCCTCTGTTTGAATAAAGGTGTCTGGGAATGTTCAATATACGGTCCGAGACCGACCATGTCTGCATCCAGGCTTTTAATGAAAAGAAGGTCGGCGGCCAGGTGGTCAATAGTTTGAAAAGGCAACCCGACCATTACTCCTGTACCAACCTGGTAACCTGTTTCTTTAAGCCACTCAAGGCATCTCAGACGGGTTTCAAAACTATGATGGGCATTGTTGGGATGCAGCTTGCTGTATAACTCACGGTCGGATGTTTCTATCCTGAGCAAATACCTGTGAGCCCCGGCTTTAAAGAAGTTGCGGTAAGTTTCACGGGTTTGCTCACCGCATGACAAAGTAATCCCGAGTTTGCCGTCAGTCACTGATTTTATGTTCCTGACCACATCACAGACAAATCCGGTAAATTCCCGGTCAGACCTTTCCCCGCTTTGCAATACAATGGAGCCGTAGCGGTTGTTGAAGGCAAAGGTAGCAGCATCGATAATTTCCTGTTGCCTCAGCTGGAATCTTAAAGGCTTCTTATTGCTCTTCCTTATACCGCAGTACAGGCAATCTTTGGAGCAAAGGTTCGAGAATTCGATCAGGCCCCTCAGGTGGACTTTATTGCTTAAATGCTCGTTTTTTACATTTGAGGCAAGTTCGGCAAGGTACCTGATCTCATCGGGATCCTCAAGAGAAAGCAGGAACCTAAGATCTGAAAGATCATGCAGGCCCTTTAAAGATAACGCATGTATCTGCTCCCTTACCATCATTCCTTCTGACTAAAAAATAGGCTTTAACTGTTTAACTTTTTCGGCCAGGACCTTCATGAAGCTGTCAACTTCCTGCCGGGTCGTGAAGCGGCCCAGGCTGATCCTGATACCGCCCCTTGCCTGGAAAGGATCAAGGCCGATGGCCTTAAGTACATGCGAAGGGTTTCCGCCATCGTTCGATGAACATGCAGAGCCCGTGGAAACACAAACCCCTGCTTCATCAAGAAGCAGCTGAAGCCGTATCCCCTCCCCTTCCATACCTTCGATGCAAAAATTGATATTGTGAGGAAGGCGGTGGTTTACAGAGCCGTTAAAATAGACTCCGCTGATCTCCTGCATAAGCGTCTTCATTATATGCTCCTGGAGATTTTTTATTCTTTTCGATTCATCTTCCAAATTCCTGCAGGCGATCTCGGCAGCTTTTACAAAGCCAAGTATCCCCGGGATGTTTTCGGTGGATGAACGAAGCCCCTGTTCCTGTCCGCCCCCGTGAAGCAAGGGATCAATCTTTACTCCGGACCTCACGTATAATGCCCCCACTCCTTTCGGACCGTGGATCTTATGTGCGTTAACCGTGAGGAGATCGGCCTGAACAGATTCGACATTAACAGGCATTTTTCCGAATGACTGACAGGCATCGGTGTGAAAGTAAACTTTCTTTTCGGTGCAGATCCTTCCGATCTCCTCGACCGGCTGAATAGTTCCTATCTCGTTGTTGACATGCATGACCGACACCAGTATTGTATTATCGGTGATGGCCTGTGAGAGGTCTTTGAGATCGACCAGGCCTTTCTGGTCAACGCCAAGGCGTGTAACTGCAAAACCTTGCTGTTCAAGCCATCCGGCCGTCCTTAAAATACAGTCATGCTCTATTGATGAGACAATGATATGCCTGCCCCTTCGGGCATTAGCGAACGCGACGCCCTTCAATGCAAGGTTATTCGATTCGGTGCCGCTGCCAGTGAAAAAAATCTCACCAGGCGTGGCACCCAGGAGCGAAGCCAGCCTTTGCCTGCTTTCGCTGAGAAGCTCGTGAGCTGCGACTCCCATTGAATGCAGGCTGGAGGCATTGCCGTAATGCTCCAATCCTGCCTGTTGCATCGTGTCGGCCACTACAGGATCAATGCAGGTGGTCGCAGCATTGTCAAGATATATTGATTGTGCTCCCGTCATGCTTCTATTCGCCTATATAGAAAAGATCATGCTCCATGGTGCGAAGCACACCAAAGTGGTTCTTTGCTCCAATCTCCTTCTTCCCAACGCAGATGGTACAGGTTCCTACCGGCGGATTACCCCTCAGGAACATGGGCTGTTCGATGTCTCCCGACCTTTCAATATGTTTCACAATCGGGTCTATTCCGATACCATACAAAGCATTGCTTTCAACCACGGTTATCTCTTTGGCAGCTTCGATGACCCTGTAACGGAACACTTCCCTTTCGGCCTGGGAAATGAGGTCGATCTTGGTGATAACTGCAATATCGGCCATGGTGAGCATGGGACCAATCTTATATGGCAGGTTCATGCCGCTGGTAGCCTCGAGAACCACGATCCCGAGAGAATTTTCGATATATGGAGAGCATCGCAGACAGAGACCGGCGGTTTCAACGAACAGATAATCGCTTCCGCATTTCTCAGCCCATTCAACAGCCTCATCCATCACCACCACATTGCAATGGTCGGGGCATAACTCCCCTGAATACAGTTTTTTTGCAGGGATACCGAATTCATCCCCGATGATCTTGTCTTCATCAGCGTATAAAACATCGATTTTCAGGTAGGCAGGTTTATGTCCTTTTTTAACAATCCTGCGAATTACCTGTCTTATAACGGTTGTCTTCCCACAGGTGGGAGGACCGGCAAATATTATCAGTTTCATATTTTAGTTTGTTATTTTCAGGGTTTCCATTTGTTCTGCCATCATTTGTTCTGATACCTCCTGTCCGCTGCGGATGAAAGTGCGAAAATTAAGCATGAGGTTATCAATCTTGCCGAGTTCACCGGCAACTTTACGTTCGGCGATGTTCGTAGAGATAAGTTTTTCCATTGATCCATTCTTCATTATGATCCTGTAATCAGATAGGAGTGCAATATGAGGGTCATGGGTCACGAATACGAAGATTTTTTTGAACTGTTTGAGCAGTTCAAGTGCCTTCGTCCTGTTGATCCCGGCATTTTCGATTTCATCGAGGAGTATTATGGGTGAATTGCCGATGATCACAGCATCTGCTATGAGCAGCGAACGGGTCTGTCCGCCAGAAAGTTCTGTCATGCCAGTGGAGGTGATGATCGCCTCACCTGTAAGCTGGTTGGCAAATTCCAGGGTTTCAGAGATCAGCTTTTGCGGGTTATCTCCTCCTCTTACCTTGGCATGTATCTTCAGGAATTCTCCGACCGGCAGGTCCGACAGAAAGTTCGTATGCTGGGATATAAGAGCAATCGGATGTTTCCTCGGATCAAAAGTAAAATCCTCAGAGATTGGCTCCCCGTTGATCATAACCAGGCGGTTCGAGGGGGTGTTCCTGTTTGCGAACAGTTCAATGTCATTGATCAGGGTGGTCTTACCGCAACCTGTAGGGCCAACAATACTGATAATGTCGCCCATGTTGAGTTCGAATCGTCCGACTTTTTCAGGTTCACCGGTTTTTCCCTGACCTCCTAAAACACATATGCTTTGTATGTCCATGTATTAAATATTTATAAAAATTAATATTGGATTCTGTGCAGCAAAGTTACGAGCATGCTGATTGCCAATATTATAAAGGGTACTGAAAGAAAATCTATAAATACCTGAGGTGTTACATATTAAAAGATGCATTATTTCATCTTCTGATATATGAAATTCAAGTACTTTTGTTGAAAATACCTTATGAGTCCCCTTGATCACCAACGCCATTTTGACTGTGACGACTGTCTTTTCAGGACAATCAGCTGTCAGTACATCCAGAAGGATGAATTTGAGAAGCTGCGTTCCAAATCGGTTCAGCTTAGGTATAAGAAAGGTGAAGTCATTTTAAAGCAAGGAGCGAAGTCGACGCACTTCCTTTTTCTGCGCAAGGGCATTATTAAATTCAATTATGAGGATGATAACGGTAAAAACCTTATTCTTTCCATAAATAAGGCTCCCGCCCTGATTGGAGGTGCCAACCTGGTGAATGCAGAATTTAACCTCTTCTCTGTTTGTGCCATCGAAGATTGCGAAGGATGCACCATCGATGTGGGGATACTTACCCGGATTGCAATGGGCAACACGCTTTATCTTTTCAAGATGCTTCAGTTCATCACCGACATCTTCCGCAATTCAATCTTCAATTTTATAAGCCTTGCACACAAACAGGTGAATGGAAGGATTGCCGATATCCTGATCTTCCTGTCTCAGAACATTTACATGAACAATGAATTCACGTTGTCGCTGTCGAGGCAGGAATTTGCTGAATTTGCAGGCTGTTCAAAAGAAAATGTGATCCACACCCTGAGGAAATTCCACAACGAAGGGCTGATTACAGTCGAAGGAAAGAAGGTGATCTTAAATGATCCTGACCGGCTTGTGAAGATCAGCAAGCACGGCTAAACGATCAGTTCCGTTTGATTGACTGGAGTTTGTTTTCGGCCATGAAGGTGGCAAATCCTTCATAGCCTTCGCTTTTGATTTTTGCAATGCAGGCAGCCCGGTCTGATTTAAAGATCAGAGCGAACAATTTAGAAAAGACATTATTGAACTTTTTGCAATCCATGGGGTTGCTGAATTCCTTGCATTCGGCACAGCTTTTATAATTATGCTCGAGATTGCATGCTCTCACTTTACACCAGCCTGCCTTATTATTCTCATGGCATCCCGGACAGCTGCCAGCAATGAATTTGCGGCAGGAACCGCAATACAGTCCGCAGTAAGCAACAAGGTTCGTATCCTTAACGACTTCTTTTACTGTCATTTTAAACGGTCATTATATCTTTTTCTTTGATCTCGAGGATCTTGTCGACTTTGGAAATGAATTCATCGGTGAGTTTCTGGATGTCGGCTTCCAGTCTTTCCACTTCATCTTCAGGAACACCATCTTTTTTAAGCTTTTTAGCCGTTTCGTTTGCATTACGGCGGATGTTGCGAATGCTTATCTTGGCGTTTTCGGCTTCGGCCTTGGCTTTTTTGACCAGGTCACGTCGGCGCTCTTCGGTAAGAGGCGGAACGACAATTCTGAGTATTTCACCTTCATTCTTGGGATTAAAGCCAAGGTTAGCCGCCTGGATGGCCTTTTCGATGAGGCTAAGAACGCTTTTATCCCAGGGCTGCACAATGATCTGCCTGGCATCAGGTGAACTTACATTCGCAGTTTGATCAATCGGTGTCATTGTGCCATAATAGTCGATCCTGACTCCTTCAAGCATTTGTGGATTGGCTTTTCCTGCCCGGAGTTTTTGAATTTCTTTCTCAAGATGGTGCAGGGCATTCTGCATCCCCTCCTGAGCTTCTTCGAGTGTGAACTCTATTTCTTCGTGCATATCCGGAATATTTGAATTCTGTTCAAAATTATCAATTTTGAACAATTGTTCCAATCTTTTTTCCCTGCACCAACTTTAAAAGGTTGCCTCTCTGGTTCATATTGAATACGATGATGGGCAGGTCGTTTTCCTTGCATAAGGTGAAAGCGGTAAGGTCCATAATTTTCAGGCTCTTCTTATAAGCCTCATCAAACGTAAGGATGTCAAACTTTTTCGCCTTTTTGTCTTTTTCGGGATCGGCAGTATACACACCATCGACCCTGGTCCCTTTCAGGATTGCATCGGCCATTATTTCGATAGCCCTGAGGGCAGATGCAGTATCGGTGGTAAAATAAGGGTTACCTGTACCACCGCTGATTACTACGATCTCTCCATTCTCAAGTGCACATACAGCATTTCTGCGACTCATTTTCCCGCAGATCGGGTCAACAGCTATTCCACCGAGATGCGTCACCTTCAGTCCGGTTTTTTCAAGGGCATCCTGGAGAGCCATGCTGTTGATCATGGTGGCTAACATTCCCATATAGTCGCCCTGAACCCTGTCGACTCCCTGGCAAGTGCCTTGCAGCCCCCTGAAAATATTGCCTCCACCGATAACGATTGCAATCTGAACACCGGTTGCAGCAGCCGCATGGATCTCTCTTGCATAGTCAGTCAAACGCTCAGGGTCAATCCCATAACCCTGCTTGCCTTCGAGTGCTTCTCCGGATAATTTTAGTAAGATGCGTTTCAGTTCCATATTCCTAATTTCCGTGATAATATGATATTCATTCCTTCATTCCTTCATTCCTTCATTCCTTCATTCCTTCATTCCTTCATTCCTTCAATCCTTCATTCCTTCCCTATTCATTCTGCCCCACCCCATGACAGTTTTTAAACTTTTTCCCGCTTCCGCAAGGGCAAGGGTCATTTCTTCCTACCTTCTTCTCGACCTTAATTGGCTGGGGCTTTGATTTCTCCTGGGTGTTTGAATGGGCCTGGGAAAGAAGGTCGGAACGTTCTTCTCTGAGCCGGCCGCGGTCGGTGCGCTTGGGCAGTTGCGCTTCCTTCACATTGTCGACCTGTATAGGCACGTCAGCTTTGATCAGGAATGACAATATCTCCTTGTTGGTCCGCTGTACCATAACCTTGAACAACTCAAAAGATTCGAATTTGTAGATCAGCAACGGGTCTTTCTGCTCATAAGCAGCGTTCTGTACCGATTGCTTAAGATCATCCATTTCACGAAGATGTTCTTTCCAGGCATTATCTATCATTGACAGGCAAATGCCTTTTTCAATGGAAAGAACCACTTCTTTTCCTTTATCTTCAAATGCTTTGCGCAGGTTAGTCACCACCTGCATGGTTTTCAAACCATCGGTAACCGGAATTGCGATATTCTCATAACGGGGTTCATTCTCAAGAACATCCTTGATAACCGGGAAAGTTTTAATTGCAATGTTCTCCCCCTTTTTCTTATACCGCTGGTATATATGATCAAACAGGTTCTCAGAAACCTCTGTTGCATTTTTATGCTGAAAGGAATCTTCGTCCATAGGAGGTTCAGCTGCAAATTCCCTGATGAGATCCACTTTCAACCCTTCATAATCGCGACTATCGTGATGATCGAGAACCAGAGTCTCGCAAACGTCGTACATCATATTTGCGATATCCACAGCCAAACGATCGCCGAACAAAGCATGATGGCGTTTTTTATAAATAGCCTCACGCTGGATGTTCATCACGTCGTCATATTCCAACAGGCGTTTACGTATCCCGAAATTGTTTTCTTCAACCTTCTTCTGGGCTCTCTCAATAGACCTGGTGATCATTGAATGCTGGATCACTTCGCCTTCTTTAATCCCGAGGCTATCCATGATCTTTGCAATACGCTCCGATCCGAACATCCGCATAAGGTCATCCTCAAGTGAAACAAAAAACTGGGAACTGCCCGGGTCTCCCTGCCGGCCGGAACGTCCTCTTAACTGACGGTCAACGCGACGTGACTCATGACGCTCGGTACCGATGATGGCAAGTCCGCCTGCATTTTTAACACCCGGACCGAGTTTTATATCGGTTCCACGTCCTGCCATATTGGTTGCAATAGTGACCGTTCCTGATTTTCCCGCTTCGGCAACGATATCGGCTTCCTTTGCATGCAATTTTGCATTGAGCACATTATGCGGAACATTCACTCTCTTGAGCATCCTGCTTAGCAATTCCGAAGTTTCCACCGATGTTGTACCTACCAGGACAGGCCTTCCCTTTTGAGTAAGGTCCTGGATTTCCTGGATCACCGCATTGAATTTCTCCCGCTTTGTTTTATATACAAGATCCTCCCTGTCGTCACGGACAACCTTACGGTTTGTGGGAATGACGACTACATCGAGTTTGTAGATATCCCAGAATTCTCCTGCTTCTGTTTCGGCAGTACCGGTCATACCAGCAAGTTTCTTGTACATCCTGAAATAATTCTGCAGTGTGATGGTAGCATAGGTTTGGGTGGCAGCTTCAATCTTGACACTTTCTTTTGCTTCAATTGCCTGGTGAAGGCCGTCGGAATACCTTCTACCTTCGAGAATGCGGCCGGTTTGCTCATCAACGATCTTGACTTTATTGTCCATGACCACGTATTCCACATCCTTCTCAAAAAGGGCGTAAGCTTTGATCAGCTGGTTCACTGTATGCACTCTTTCGCTCTTGACAGAATAGTCGAGCATCAGAGCATCTTTCTTCTCACTCTTTTCCAGATCAGAGAGTCCCGAACGTACGAGATCGGCGATGACGGCTCCTATATCGGGAAGAATGTAAAATGATGAATCCTGGTAAGACTCGGTTAAAAGGTCTATTCCTTTATCGGTGAGTTCGATGGTATTGTTTTTTTCATCGATGACAAAATAGAGTTCATCGTCGATGACATGCATGTTCTTTGACTGTTCCTGCATGTAGAAGTTCTCTGTTTTCTGCATCAGGGCTCGCATTCCCTGTTCACTGAGGAACTTGATCAGGGCTTTGTTCTTAGGAAGTCCGTGATGGGAACGCAGGATCTGCTCCCCGGCCTTCTTCATGTTCTCTGAGTTATTCGGGTCGGAAGTCAGTTGTTTGGCCTCGGCCAGCAGTTTTGTCACCAGGTTTCTCTGTGCATTGTGAAGCTTTAAAACCTGGGGTTTGAGGTCATCGAAGAGCTGGTTCTCTCCTTTGGGAGTAGGCCCTGAAATAATGAGGGGAGTACGGGCATCATCAATAAGTACAGAGTCAACTTCATCCACTATTGCATAATTATGCGGACGTTGAACCATCTCCTCGGGATTCCCGGTCATATTGTCGCGGAGGTAGTCAAAACCGAATTCATTGTTGGTGCCGTATGTAATATCAGCATTGTATGCATTCCTGCGGGCATTGGAATTCGGTTCGTGCTTGTCAATACAATCAACCTTCAATCCGTGAAACTCAAATAATGTCCCCATCCATTCCGAGTCACGTTTTGCCAGGTAGTCATTGACGGTTACCAGATGAACTCCTTTACCGGGGAGTGCGTTCAGGTACATCGAAAGAGTAGCAACGAGGGTTTTTCCTTCACCTGTTGCCATTTCCGCTATTTTTCCTTCATGCAGTACGATCCCGCCGATAAGCTGACAGTCGTAATGCACCATATCCCATCGAATGGTGTTGCCCCCGGCAAGCCAGGTGCTTCTGTACCTGGCTGTATCACCTGCGATCTCGATGCTTGAACGACGGGTTGCCATGTCACGGTCCATCTCTGTGGCAGTGACTTCGACCCACTCATGGTCAACGAACCTACGGGCAGTTTCTTTAATTACCGCGAAAGCCTCCGGAAGTATTGCGTTCAGCTCATCCTGCTCGATATCGTACTCGTCCTTTTCAAGTTTATCAAGTTCCTTGTAAAGACCTTCCTTCTCATCAATAGGGATTTCATCAGAACTTAACCTCTCTTTCAGATCAGCGATCTCCTTCTGTTTATCTTTGATCCGATCCTTGATTCTTTGCCTGAATTCAAGTGTTTTAGCTCTGAGTTGATCATTACTGATTTCCCGGAACGCTTCTCCGAATTCAAGTGCTTTATCAACCTGAGGATTGATGGTTTTAATGTCACGGGCGGATTTACTACCCAGGAATTTCTTAAAAATGTCAAACATAATTTTGCTTTCACCCTATTTCAAAGGGAAATTATTTCGATGATTGGAGTAATTGTTCAATTGATTTTTCAAGTCCGTTGCCCGGGAAATCTGCAGGATATTTATAGATGTTCCCCAATTTGTCAATGATCACGAACAAGGGCAACGAGCGCACATCGTATGCCTTAAGCACGTCGATCTGATTACCGATATGAAGGAAGGTCCAGTTCCAGTCCTTCTTCAAATTCACAAAATACAGCATCTTAATCCAGTAATACTCGGAGGAAATGCTGACAAAGGCAACTTTTCCCTTGTATTTATCGGCCAATGGCCGTATCAGGTCCATTTCGTCGGTACACCCGGTGCAGTATGAAGTCCAGAAATTCAGGACCACGATCTGTCCCTTAAGCGAATCAAGTTTTACAAAGTTATCGTATTTGTCTTTAAGTCTGAATTTCGGTGCAGGTGATCCCGGCTGAAGGTTTGTTAGTGATTTGATGATATTGGTAGCAGTAACCCTGCTATTCTGGTCTTTGCCTTTCATTTCAACAAATTTCAGCACCGAAATAATCTGTCGCTGGTCATCCGGCGGAGCCGATGCATACATTTCCATCAGCCCTTTTAAAAGGACAAGTTCCCGGAGCGGTTCCGGCTTCAGGATTGAGTCGGCCAGCAGCGCCTTCATCAGCGCCGCATAAGGATCAGGTGCGGTGAGCAATGCATGGTAATCGTTCTTTTTGAGAAGCCTGGATGTAGCCACAAGGTACTTAGAGAAATAGGAATTAAAGAAATCCATGTACTCGACATTGTCGTACAGCACCGGTTTTGTGGTGAAATACGAATAGCCTATCCCTGCCTGGTTCATAGCCTGGGTAAGCTGAATCACATTGGCCAGCTTATATTCCATGTAATTTCTGATATAAGGATCGGCAGGATTACCGATTGCCTGCCTGAGCTTTGTATTCAGGGTATCCAGCAATGACCTGTTATGATCCCTGTAAAGTGAATTGAAATGTTCTACAAGGAAGGCATTATAAATTCCATCGAATTCGGCAAGTATGTAATTAATGTCATCGGCAGGCAAACCCACAAGTTTAATCTGGAGGTTTGTCGCATTGATGAATGGGTTAAGCTCCTTTACATCATCGTATTTATATGGGGCGATGCTCACTTCATATGTCTTTCCGGGTTCAATAAAGAAATCAACGGTATGAAAGTCAATCGAAAGTCTGCCAAGGAAAGTTTTTTCAACAACGGCCGAGATACTAAACCTGCCATTTGTATCAATTTTTTCTTTGGCAAGCAACTGGTCGGTATTGGTGACCAGGTCTGATGGCTTTGTAAGGGTGATATACCTTCCACCGGCCCCGGGCGCAATTCCCCTGATGCTGATTTTCTGGGAAAAGGAAATCACTGTGCAAAAAATAAATAAAATTAACAGGAGTTTATATTTCATATTTTCAGTTTGTCAAAATGTATGCCAATTTTTCAGGGATTGGGGGTTAGGGATTGGGGATTGGTGTTTGGTTGTTGGTGATTGGTTGTTGGTGATTGGTGATTAGTGATTAGTCCTTGATTATGATTCCTTCGGGGATGAACATGCTGACATCTCCTTTATGCCTGAGAATGTCCCTCACAATGGATGAGCTTAAAGAGGCGTATTCAGGTTCACACAAAAGGAAAACCGTATCAAGCGTGGGCTCCATCAGTCGGTTCATCTGCCCGATACCCCTTTCGAATTCGAAATCTGCGCTGGTGCGAAGGCCCCTGAGAATGAACCTTGCCCCCTGTTCCCTGCAGAAATCAACTGTAAGTCCGTTATATTGCGTGATGCTGATCTTTTTTTCATTACCAAAGAGCTTATACAGCCAGCTCAGCCTTTGCTCCAGGGTGAACAATGACGATTTCGCTGAATTCTCACCCAGGGCAATAATAAGCTTGTCAAACAGGTATAACGAACGCCTAATGACAGACTCATGCCCTTTAGTGACCGGGTCAAATGAGCCGGGAAAAACCGCGATACGATCCATGATCAATGATTTACATGCAAATATAAGAAAACCGGGGAAAGGCCTATTCAAAGGTGAAACTCAGCTGGAATATTTTGGAATTCAGCTTTTCGATGGGATCAGTGTAAATATTATGCTCATACTTGACGATGTTCATCAGTCCATACATCATTTTAAGTTCGATTCCAAGTTTAAACCATTCGTTATAGAAATCGAATCCTACCCCGGCTTCAAGATAAATATCATTCTGGTTGAATTTCACAATCTTCTGGTCGCGGCTTTTCTGTTCACGCTTTTTCGCCTGAGAAGCAAGGTCGATAGTGTACTGGGCTCCTGCAAGGAGGTAAGGCCTGAAGTTGCCGTACCTGAGTGCTTTATATTTGAGTTCGATTGGAAAATTAATATATGTTGAAGGAATCTTCTTTGTAGTTGTTACAATCGTTGTGTCGGTTTTTCCGTAGACCTGTAAAGTATAAATCACATCCCGGTCGCCGAAACTCAGGGAAGGAATAAATCTCAGGTTAAAGAGGTTGCCAATCCGCATATCACTTACAATACTGATCACGAAACCCGGGGTGGGCTTTGATTCAATGCTAAGGACCCTGACGCCTTTCGGCATCGGCAGAATATCAGGTATATAGGTTGAATCCCATATTATATGCTGAAAATCGTTAACCGGCCTGATAGTGAGGTAACTCATGTTACCGCCAAGGACGAAGCCGAAATGAAAAAGATCATCGTCATACCTGGGCATATTAAGAATGATGCTTGTCTGGCTTTTTGCAGGCTGGCTGAAAAAAAGCATTAAGCTAATACAGGTAAACGTGAGAAAGCGTGTATATTTCAATTGAAACAAGCCTTAAACTCTACAATAACGAAGTTATGCCAGGTTTATTTTGCTATAAAAACCCGCTAAGATGCGATGTTCCACCATTCAGGAAGGCTTTTTGCCGGTATAAATGGAGGCAATTCCTCCTGAAAGGCTGATCCTTCGGCATCCCATAAAGCCCGTCTCTTCCAGGATCCTGAGAAATGTCTTCCCTGAGGGGAATGCTGCGACAGTTTCTGGCAGGTAACGGTAAGCAGACCGATGGGATGAGATAAAGTTCCCAAGCGTAGGAATAAGAAAACGGGAATAAAAACCATAGAACTGTTTGATCGGGAATGACTGCGGATGAGAGAACTCCAGGATCATGACCTCACCCCCGTTTTTGACCACACGAAGCATCTCTGAAAGCCCTTTATGAAGATCTTCGAAATTCCTTACCCCGAATGCGATCATGACTGCATCAAAAGCATCATTTCCGAATCCCAGGTTTTCTGCATCTCCGAATGAAAGCTCAATCCTTCCCGATAGTCCGGCTTTCTCAATCTTCTCCCGGCCCACAACCATCATCTTTTCTGAAATATCGGCACCTGTGACCTTCACATCTCCCTTTCGGCAGAGTTCGATGGCCAGATCGGCCGTGCCGGTTGCCAGGTCAAGCACATGCAAGGGTTTCGACTTCAGAATTTCCTTCACCAGTCGTTTCCTCCAGAGAATATCAATCCCAAATGAAAGGAAATGATTCAGGAAATCGTACTTTCCCGAAATCTCGTTGAACATCGACTGAACTGAGTCTTTCTGCGGCATAGAAAAAAAACGGGATTATCCATACATCGAAGATAATCCCGGATCTTAGTTAAAACAATGAGTTTATGCGCCTAACTGAAGTCTTTTAAAGCCAGTTACTTTAAGATTTTTATCATTTTCGGCGATGAACTGGGCACAGGTCTTTTTATTATCCTTGATGTATTCCTGGTTCAGAAGAGTGCTGTCTTTGAAAAACTTGTTCAGTTTCCCGGCAGCGATCTTTTCAAGCATTTCTTCAGGTTTACCTTCCTGGCGGGCCTGTTCCTTGCCTATCTCCATCTCACGGTCAATAATAACCTGGGAAACATTTTCCTTGTCAACTGCGACAGGGTTCATTGCCGCAACCTGTTTCGACAATTCATATGCAACTTCTTCAGCATTCTTTCCATCTTTCGGGCTGATGCCAAGGATGGTTGCAAGGCGGTTACCAAAATGGTTGTAAGCTACGGTTACAGGGGCTTCAACAACTTCCCAATGAGAGATCTGCATTTTCTCTCCGGTCTTGCCGAGCATATCGTTGAGTTTTCCTTCAACTGTGGTTGTTCCGATAGCAAGTGGCATAAGGTCAGCCACGGTATGGGCTTTACTGGCAATACCGGCATCGAGGATATCCTTTGCAAACTGTTTGAATTCTTCAGTTTTTCCAACAAAATCGGTTTCGCAGTTTACCATGACAACTGCTGCAAAGGTTTTATCTCCAGTGGTTTTTGCAACAACAAATCCTTCGTTAGCATCGCGGTCGGCTCGTTTACCGGCGATTTTCTGTCCTTTTTTCCTGAGATAGTCGATTGCTTTTTCAAAATCGCCTTCTGATTCCTGCAGTGCTTTTTTACAATCCATCATACCGGCACCGGTCATCTGGCGAAGTTTATTTACATCCGCTGCTGTAATATTCATATAGTTTATTCTGTTAGCGTTAAAAGTTTATTTTTTGGTCCTGCCTACCGGCTTGTTTATCCTTTTCCTCTGTGATTTCTTCTCTTCGGATTCTACTTCAGCCGTCTTCATTTTTGTAACCTTTGCATCGGGATGTTCTTTGATTGCAAGTTTAATGCCTGCAACGTCTTCTTCGATTTCATCCTCTTTCAGCCTGTCATCGAAATCCTCATCCTGTTCTCCCCTGTCCTCATCAGCTGCTTTCTTATCGCGGTCGAGTTTGCGTTCAACAAGCCCTTCTTCAATGGCGTTGACCATTGTTTCGATAATAATGCTGATTGATTTCGAAGCATCGTCATTTGCCGGTACCGGGAAATCAACCTTACGTGGATCCGAATTTGTATCAACGATGGCGAAGGTCGGGATGTTCAGTTTCTTTGCTTCGGCCAGGGCGATGTGCTCTTTCAGGATATCAACGATAAAGATAGCTGCCGGCAGACGGTTGAGGTCGGCAATGGAGCCAAGGTTCTTTTCGAGTTTCGCACGTTCACGTGTAATGGTGAGTCGTTCCTTCTTTGAAAGATTATTGTATGAAGGGCTGGTCATGAGTTTATCGATGGATACCATTTTGCGGACCGCTTTGCGGATGGTGGCAAAATTGGTAAGCATACCGCCGGGCCAGCGCTCGGTAACGTATGGCATATTTACTCTTTTCACCTGTTCGGCCACGATTTCCTTGGCCTGCTTTTTGGTAGCGACGAAAAGTATGCGCTTGCCTGATTTGGCAATCTGTTTCAGGGCTGCAGCAGCCTCATCAATCTTGGCAATGGTTTTATAAAGGTCGATGATATGGATGCCATTCCTTTCCATGAAAATGTAAGGAGCCATAGCCGGATTCCACTTTCTCCTGAGGTGGCCAAAATGAACACCGGCTTCCAATAATGAATCAAAACTTGTTCTGGACATATTAAATGAATGAGAGTTCTAAAAATATTAACGTTTGCTGAACTGGAATCTTTTGCGGGCTTTCTTCTGGCCGAATTTCTTGCGCTCTACCATTCTCGGGTCGCGTGTCATAAATCCTTTAGCCTTGAGTAAGGGTTTGTATTCCTCGTTGATCTTTACAAGCGCTCTTGAAAGTGCATGTGCAAGAGCTTCTGCCTGTCCTCTTACACCACCACCATCGAGATTGACCTGGATGTCGTACTGACCCATGGTATTGGTGACTTCAAAAGGTTCAACAACCTTGAACTGCAATATAGGGGTTGGGAAGTATTCCTTATAATCCCTGTCGTTGACGGTGATTTTTCCCTGGCCATCTTTTACGTAGATCCTGGCAACAGCAGTCTTCCTCCGGCCGATTGTGTTGATGATTTCCATATTACTTAATTGAGGTTAATTGAATCTGTTTTGGTTGCTGAGCCTGATGAGGGTGTTCAGTTCCTGCATATACATAAAGGTTACGGAAGAGAGCAGCACCCAGGCGGTTTTTTGGAAGCATGCCTTTGACAGCCTTTTCAACGACTTCGGTCGGCTTCTTTGCTAAAAGTTCACGGGGGTTCCTGATCCTCTGTCCTCCGGGATATCCGGTATGACGAACATAATTCTTGTCATCCATCTTGCTTCCGGTTAACAACACTTTTTCAGCGTTGATGATGATCACATTGTCGCCACAATCAACATGAGGGGTATAGTTTGTTTTCATCTTGCCCCTGATGAGTTTTGCGACTTTCGCAGCCAAACGGCCAAGTATCTGGCCTTCAGCATCAATCAACAGCCATTCCTTGGTAACGGTTTCTTTGTTGGCGCTGATCGTTTTGTAACTTAAGGTATCCATATTTCTGTTTGATTTCTTTTCAAAAAGGGGTGCAAAGATATTGACATTCCTGAGACCACACAAACAATCCCATAATAAATTTCAAAGAAAACATCATTATCCCATATTCTGTGACAATTTTTTGTAACTTTATGCCCTATTTCATGGCAAATACATTTTATTATCGCTCCCTGGCATCCTCCCTCGAGAAATGGGCTACCGACATTTCTTTCCCGGGCATGATACTTTACGGGGCCAGGCAAACCGGTAAAACCACCCTGGTTGAGAACCTGGCCAGGAATTTCAGACAATTCATCAGGCTTGACCTCAAAGACCCATCAGATGTTGAGATCTTCCGTAAATCCGGTTCAAGCGGGGACTTCCTCGACACTTTGCTGTTCCTGAAAGGGAAGAATGCCCACCGGCCGCGTACACTGGTTTTCTTTGATTGCACCTGCCGCAATCCGCAGTTAATCAGCCTTGCTGAAGAAATAACATCACTGCATCCAGGGATTAAAGTGATCCTCTCCTGCGCCATAGAACTTCACCAGTTGCCGCCTGGTTTCAAAACACTTTATCTCAGGCCTTTCTCATTTAATGAATTCCTTAGATCTTACGGGGACAAGGATGCTATCGAAGCCTTCAATGAAGTACCTTTTCCGGTGAGCGGGTTTCATAACCTGTTGAATTTATTCCACCGGTATTGCCTTGTAGGAGGAATGCCTGCGGTGGTAAAGAAATTTGTTCAGACAAAGAGCATGGCCTCCCTGAAGCCTGTGTATGAAGGGATACTTGAGGAATTTTATGCGGATATCAATGAAACCCGGTTCAGGCAAGCTAAAAAGGATTTGCTGAGCCTTACACTTCAAAATGCATTCATGTACGCGGGAACAAGGATAAAATTCAATGCCTTCGGAAATGTTCCTTTCGGCAGCAGGGAAATGGCAGCCACATTCACGTATCTCGAAAATTCAATGCTGCTGAGTCTCAGCTATCCCTCGGTTTCAGCAAATGTCCCGCTTACTCCTGACTCAAACAAACTGCCAAGGTTGCAGATGCTTGATACGGGGCTGATGACCCATGTTTCGGGCATCCAGAACCAGATGCTCCTGGCAATGGATCTGAATGCCTTGTTTGAAGGACAGGTACTGCGGCATATTGTGGGGCAGGAACTGCTCAGCAGTTCACCTGACGCATCGAATAAACTGGATTACTGGGTAAGGGACAAAGCACAATCTTCGGCGGAAGTCGATTATGTGATCCCCTTTGAGAACCTGATCATCCCGATAGTAGTCAAATCAGGAGAACCAGGCAGGCTGAGGTCACTACACCAGTTCATCGATGAAGCTCCCCATGCTTTCGCGATCAGACTTTACGCCGGTAACGTGAATATCCGCAAAGCTGCAACCCTGAAAGGAAAACCATACTACTTGCTTTCCCTTCCCTACTTCCTTGCCTGCAGGATCCCCGAACATCTGAAGGGATTTATCCGGTATGTGTCGGGCTGATTTATTTTTAATCAGGAACTTGCATATTGCATTTCTTTTTTACTATATTTATGCAAAATTCATTCAATGAATGCACTGCAGAACATTTCGATTCTTCTCGAACTGGCTGTGACCATACTGGGGTTGCTGATCTGGATGCAGAAGAAAAAATCGTACGGACTGTTTATTTTTCTGACCTTCCTGATATATATGGTATATGACGGTTGCAGGCTCTGGGTGCTGGAAGTGCCCGAACAGGTACTCCGTCCCCTGTTCGCCATTGCCTCCCTCTCGATACTCATCGCTGTATGGAAACTCTATAAGACCGATTAAGCCGGTCTGATGGTTTTTTATACTTTTGCAGTTCAAATGGTGAAATGGTGAAATGGTGAAATGGTGAAATCGTACATCGTCCATCGTGCATCGTCCATCATACATCGTACATTATTATCATGTCCATATCTGTTAACAATATCACCAAACTATACGGAAATCAGAAGGCTCTGGATTCTGTTTCAATAAGTATTAACCCGGGAGAGATTGTGGGTTTGCTGGGGCCGAACGGGGCAGGGAAAAGCACCCTGATGAAAATACTCAGCTGTTTCATCCCTCCGACCTCAGGGGAAGCATCTGTTTGTGGTTTTGATGTACTTGAACAATCGATCGAAGTGAGGAAGAAGGTAGGTTACCTTCCCGAGAACAACCCATTATATCTTGATTTGTATGTAAAAGAGTTCCTTGCTTTTGTTGCCGGGACTCATCAGCTTAAGGGTTCTGTAAGGTCAAGGGTGGATGAGATGGTGGCTCTAACCGGTCTGGGAGCCGAACAGCATAAGAAAATAGCAGCCCTCTCAAAAGGTTACAGGCAGAGGGTCGGGCTGGCCCAGGCCCTGATCCATGATCCCGAAGTACTGATCCTCGACGAGCCCACATCGGGGCTGGACCCGAACCAGATTGCCGAAATAAGGCATCTGATAAAGGAAATAGGAAAGCAAAAGACCATTATGCTGTCGACGCATATCATGCAGGAAGTTGAAGCTATATGTGACCGTGCTATCATTATCCACAAAGGGAAGATCGTAGCTGATGACTCAACCAAGAACCTTCATTCGATAGTTGCTTCCAAACCCCTGATCAGGGTTGAATTCTCATCCGCAGTCAATAAGGAAATCATACAATCTCTTGCCGGGGTAAAGGAATTGCTTGTACCTGAAAACGAATCTGCAAATCAGGTAAAGGGGAAAAGTATTTCTTCGGCCGTGTGGCTTATTGAATCCGAAGCAGGGACCGACATCCGTGCCGATGTATTCAAATTCGCTGTAGATAAAGGTTTGACAGTACTTTCCCTGCAGAAGGAAGAGCAGAAGCTCGAAGAAGTTTTCCAGGAACTCACCAAAAATTAATCAGGAGAATAAAAAAGTTTTTAAATTTGCCGGCGGAGTGGAAAGATTTGATTGATTGCAACCACTGGAAAAAATGCTAAAACAACATTTCCTCCCATCAATCACTTCCCTTCCATTCTTTTAATTCCTAAACTTTGCCGTTTGTGGCAATGGAATTGAATATATTGACGTTCTTTATAACAATTGCACTCTGAAAGGTAACAAGGTAACAAGGTGACAAGGTTACGGGGTTACGGAGTAAGAAGGCGAAGGGAAATCGTAAATCGTAAATCGTAATTCTAAACTCTAAAATATGGGATATTTATTCACATCGGAGTCCGTTTCAGAAGGACATCCCGATAAAGTCGCCGATCAGATATCGGATGCGTTACTTGATGAATTCATGCGCTGGGACCCTGAATCTAAGGTGGCCTGCGAAACATTTGTCACCACCGGACTTGTCGTCTGTGGTGGCGAAGTAAAGACCAATGGCTGGGTTGACGTTCAGGAAACAGCCAGGAAGATCATTAAGAACATAGGGTACACTAAGGCTGAATATCGATTTGACTGCGATTCCTGCGGTGTGGTTTCGACCATCCATGAGCAAAGCTCTGATATCAACCAGGGCGTTGAGCGCGAGAAAAAGGAAGACCAGGGCGCCGGTGACCAGGGGATGATGTTCGGTTATGCATGCCGCGAAATGGACAACTTCATGCCCATGTCGAGCGAACTGGCACATATCCTGCTGCAGGAACTTGCCGACATCCGCAGGGAAGGCAAGCAGATGAAGTACCTGAGGCCCGACAGCAAATCGCAGGTGACCATAGAGTATGATGACAACGGCAAACCGCTCAGGATTGACGCAATTGTCGTTAGCACACAGCATGACGAATTCGTAAAAGCAAAGGATTCTTCGGCCAAAGCTGAAAAAGTTGCTGAAAAGGCCATGCAGGACAAGATCCGCGAGGACGTTCTTAAAATATTGATCCCCCGGGTTAAAAAAACCCTCCCTGCCAGGGTACAGAAACTCTTCGGCAAGGATTTCAAACTGTTTGTCAACCCTACAGGAAAGTTTGTAATCGGCGGTCCACACGGCGATACCGGGCTTACAGGGAGGAAGATCATTGTTGACACCTACGGCGGACACGGAGCACACGGTGGCGGGGCTTTCTCTGGGAAGGATCCCTCAAAAGTCGACCGTTCGGCGGCTTATGCTGCAAGGCATATTGCCAAAAACATGGTAGCGGCAGGTGTTGCTGACCAGGTACTGATTCAGGTTGCATATGCCATCGGCGTGGCACAGCCTGTGGGACTCTATGTGAACACTTACGGTACTGCCGTAGTTAAAGATAAGCAGGGTAAAGTCCTTCATGATGGAGCTATTGCCGAAAAGATCAATAAGCTATTCGACATGAGGCCCTATGCCATCGTTGAACGCTTCGGCCTTAAAAATCCAGTATTCGTACCCACGGCATCATACGGGCACTTCGGGCGTGATTATTACGCAAAGGAAGTGGAGGTGTATTACCCGGTAAAAGGTTCTAAACCCCAAAAGGTCAATGGAAGCGGCAGGGAAGTCTATCTGAAAAAGGTAGAGTTCTTTGCATGGGAAAAACTTGATTATGTCGAGAAGATAAAGAAAGAGTTCGGATTGAAGTAAGTCAGCCCTGCATGGGAATCGAGATCGAGCGCAAATTCCTTGTTGATCATACACTGTGGGCTGAGCTTCCGAAGCCGGAAGGCAAGGAGTACAGGCAGGGATATATGAATGACGAGCCGGGGAAAACGATACGTGTAAGGATCGCCGGTAACAAGGGATTTATAACAATCAAAGGAGCAACCAGTAACAACACCAGGGACGAATACGAATATGAGATCCCTGCAGGTGATGCAGAGGAACTTCTTGAAAAGTTCACAGTTAGCCAGGTAACTAAAACCAGGTATTGCATAATCTTCAACCAGAAAACCTGGGAAGTCGATGTATTTCATGATGATAACCATGGGTTGATCGTTGCGGAGATTGAACTCCGGACTGCGGATGAGACCTTTGAAGTTCCTTCATGGATCGGATTGGAAGTAAGCGGGGATCGGAGGTATTATAATTCAGCCCTGGCCTCAAATCCTTTCACGACCTGGAAAAAAGAATGATCCTGTATTACAGAGCATAAAAAAAAGCCCCTGATCGGGGCTTTTTTTTACGCTGTTTCGTAAGTTCACGATCAATGCCTGATCAGGAGTTTACGCGCCGATATGGATTTGCCGTTGATATTTAATGAATACATGTAAATGCCTTCGGGGAGATCGGATACGTTCATCTGAATTTTGCCTGATTCAGCTGACAAGATCTCTTCCCTGACAGTTGATCCCAGGATGTTCTGTAAGATCAGACGGGCAGTACCCTGCTCATGAAGTTTATAATCGACAGTAAAATGATTATTGGCCGGGTTAGGATAGGCTGAGCTGAGATCTGCAATGTCGCCGGAATTATTATTGATCCCAAGATGCCAGATCTGGGTCTGAACAAAAACACTGATCGTATCCCTTGGGTTTGCCACGTTGTAAAATTTATAATATACAACCGAATTGCCTGTGGTAGAATCCGGCTTAATATGAGCGCTGAAATCAGTGACTTCCTGCCCGGCTGCGAGTGAAAGCTGGGTTGGAGATACAGTCACCGTGTCAGGGAAACACCCGCCGGCAAAACAAAAATAAGATTTTTGTCTGTTCGGGAGTACCTTATTAACCTTAATTGCCTTGTAACTTGCAGCTGTAGCTGAAGTGTTTTGCATTTTCAGTTCCACATACACATCAGTTGTGGTATCCCCATAGTTCCATTTGAGAAAAATTGTTGAGCCGTTTGTAACAACAGCGCCCGTATGGGTTTTCAGCTGAAGCGACTGGGCAAAAATGCCGCAGGAAAAGATTGTGAGGAAAAGCAGGAATGTAAAATTCTTTTTCATACTATTGATGGTTGGGGGTTTCTGGTGCAAAGATAAGGAAAAATACCTAACAAGTTGTCGGCACAATCATGTATCTTTTTATTCATATTTCAAATTTTTGCTAACTTGCGCCCAGTATTAACCAAAAAAACTGTATCATGAGGAGAATTACTTTCCTTTTGCTGCTATTTTGTTTTGCAGCAATGACCTCCATGGGAGGAGGCTACCAGGTTGGTTTGCATAGTACGCGGAATACCGGAATGGGTTTGATCGGGACTTCGCTTACCTACGATGCAAGCGCCATATTTTACAATCCAGGAGCCGTTTCTTTTATTAAAGACAAATGGAGCATCTCAGGCGGGGTAAGCCTGATCATGGCAAGGGTGACCTTCCAGCAGACTAATGAGAATTACCAGGCTCACCTTGTACATGAGCTTAACACTCCATTTTATCTCTATGCTTCTTATAAAGCCACTGACAATCTCAGTATCGGGCTGGCAGTAAACACACCTTACGGGAACCGTCTTTCGTGGGGCGACAACTGGCATGGCCGTTATCTTATCCAGAACCTGAGTTTTAATGCAATCACGGTCCAGCCGACTGTATCATACAAGTTCAAGAACATCGTTGGTATCGGTATCGGACTGGTATGGGCTTACGGCACAGTTAATCTTAATAAGGCATTGCCTCTTGACGGCCCTTCGGGCGAAGGCCAGCTTAATATCAAAGGAAGCACAATCGGTTTCGGGTTCAATGCAGGTATTCAGATCCATCCGGTTAAGGGACTTAATATAGGTATCGACTACCGTTCGAAGATCAATATGGATGTGCAGAATGCAAAAGCAACATTTACAGTTCCTGCCTCTTTAAAAAGCCAGTTCCCCGACGGTAATGTTTCAGTTTCCTTACCTCTTCCCGCCAATCTTGATTTCGGATTATCTTATGAGATCAATGAAAAATTTCTCATTGGCCTCAACCTATGTTATGTTTTCTGGAGCCAGTATGATTCACTGGTATTCAACTTTAAAACAAAGACACCGGCATTGAACAGGACAGCAACTGCCGCCCTATATCAGAACAGGCTCATCCCGAGGCTCGGTCTTCAGTATAAAATCAATCCGACTGTTACTGTCAGGGTAGGTGGTTACTATGATCCCTCGCCGGTTCCTTCCGATTATCTTAATCCGCAGACACCAAGCACAAATGAAATTGGTCTGACTGCAGGATTATCAGTATTTCCATTCAAGGGATTCAGCATTGACGCCGCTTTTCTTTACCTGATGGGGATGAAACGTGACGGGAATTACAGTCCGGAGAATTTCGGAGGCACCTACAGTTCGGTGTTTTACATTCCAGCCATCGGTTTATCATATAGTTTCTAATTTAAAAAACTGAGCGAAATGAAAAAACTAGCATTCATTATATTATCACTCGCCCTTTTCACCTCCTGTGAACGAAAGATCAGTGAATTTGCAGTAGATAAAGGGTCAGCAAACTTTACAAAATATGTCGCTGTCGGGAATTCGCTTGTTGCCGGATATGCCGATGGTGCCTTATACCATGACGGTCAGGTATATTCCTGTCCCAACATCATTGCCCAGCAGCTTCAGCTTGCCGGTGGCGGCGCTTTTGTACAGCCGATGGTATCCAGCAATTACGGGGTTGCCATCTACCCTGGAGCACCTCCCAAGTTTGTCCTGGGTTACAAGACCGACTGCCAGGGTATCACAAGCCTTTCACCTGTGTATGCACAGGGTGCATTAGAACCTCTTGCACCTGTCGGATATTCTGTAAACAACCTCGGGATACCAGGAGTCAGGTCGTTCATGATGTTATACCCGGGTTATGCAAAGCTGAATCCGTATTACGCAAGGTTTACAACCAATATGGACGGAGCCGTTGTTCAGGAGTTCTCAAAACTCAGTCCGACTTTCTTCACCATGCAGCTTGGCGACAATGACGTTCTCGGATGGGCTCTTTCAGGAGGCTCGCCAGCTGATTCGATCACCAAACCGCAGACCTTCTATTTTTACATGAAGACTGTTCTCGGCGCAATGCTTGCAACCGGAGCACAAGGCGTAATGGCCAATATTCCGGATATTACAAGCATTCCCTTCTTTACGACAGTTCCTTACAACGGACTGGTTATTTCGAGGCAGACGCTTGCCGATTCGATCAATTATGCAATGTCGCTTTACCAGCTGCCATTCCATTATGTTGTAGGGCAGAATGCCTTTATCATCAATGATCCCACCAACCCTCATCCTATGCATGTGAGGCAGATGCAACCAGGTGAACTCGTTCTACTTTCAGTACCTCAGGATTCAATGAAGTGCAGGGGAATGGGTATCATCAATCCCGCCACTTACAGGCCTTATCCCATTCCTGATCAGTTTGTGCTGACCCAGGATGAGATTGACAAGATCAAGTTTTCCACTGACGCATTTAATGCAATCATTGACACACTGGCTTCAAACCGCAAAGTTGGTTTAGTCGACGTCAGGGCAAAAATGAAAGAACTTACTTCCCAGTCAGGCGTTATATGGGACGGTGTTCATATGACCACAAAGTTTGTTACTGGCGGAGCGTTCTCTCTTGACGGAGTTCATCTTACCCCAAGGGGAAATGCCTTGTCGGCAAACTGCTTCATCGATGCTATCAACAAGCGTTTCGGCAGTTCCATCCCATGGGTTGACGCAACAAGTTATAAGGGCGTGATTTTCCCATAAAACTGGAAACATGATATAAAAAATCCCGGCCAACCCCCGGGATTTTTTTTACATCAGCTGGCTAAGATACTGGAGCATTTTCTGAACAGCCCTTCCCCGATGGCTGAGACCATTTTTAAGATATGCCGGCATTTCGGCAAAAGTCTGGGATTGTTTCAGTGGCCTGAATACAGGGTCATAGCCGAAGCCTTCAGATCCTGAAGGAACGGTTGTTATCTCACCTTCAATAATTCCCTCAAAAACAAATTCATTGCCTTTATATATCAGGCAGATAGCGCAGCGGAAAGCCGCCCTGCGGTTTTCAATCCCCTGCATCTCAAGGAGCACCTTGTTCACATTATCGGCGAAACTGCATCCTTCACCCGCATACCTGGCCGAATACACACCCGGCCTGCCATCCAGAGCGTCGATCTCAAGCCCCGTATCATCGGCAAAACAATCCAGGCCGGTCTTATCATAGATAAACCTCGCTTTTTGCCTCGCATTTCCTTCAATCGTGGCCTGGGTTTCAGGAATATCGGAAAAAAGCCCGATGTCGCCCAGACTTCTGACCGTTACCGCATTTCCGGTGATATCGCGTACCTCCCGAAGTTTGTGAGCATTATTCGTAGCAAAAACAAGTGAAATCATCAATTTATTTTTTATCAGAGAATTTCGTTCAACAATTTGGTGACCAGGTCTGTATACGACCATCCATAGGCTTTGGCCATCTTCGGGACTATACTGGCTGAAGTAATTCCGGGAACAGTATTTACCTCAAGAAAATAAAATCTGCTTCCCGATAAAATGTAATCAAAACGTACAATCCCTTTGCAGCCAAGCTTTATAAAAAGATTTTTCGAAATTTCACGACAGGCATCAGCAGCTTGTACAGATATATCAGCAGGAACGACCTCATCGGCCATCCCCGGTTCATATTTTGCCTCGTAATCAAAAAATTCCTTTTTCGTTAGTATTTCGGTGACAGGAAAGGCAATGACCTCTCCCTTGCATTTAATAACCCCGCATGTAAGTTCCCTGCCTTTGATGAACTCCTCCACCAGGATCTCATTATCTTCATTAAACGCTTTGGCAAGTGCGGCTTTCAGGTCTTTCTTGTGATTGACCTTCGACATTCCAACGCTGGATCCCCCGTTGTTGGGCTTTACGAAAACCGGAAGAGTCAGATTCTTTAAAACCTCCGGCTCACCTCCCTTGACCCCCTTATACAGGTGAACTGATTTCGCAACGTCAACTCCGTAGCCAGCGACAACATCCTTACAGAAGCTTTTATTGAAAGAGACCGCCGAGGTTGTAACTCCGCTTGATGTATAAGGGATTCCAAGCATGTCAAAATATCCCTGCAGCTTGCCATCCTCACCCGGAGTGCCATGAATAGCGTTGAATACCCCATCGAACCTAACCTTACGTTTCCCTATCGTCAGTGAAAAATCGTTTTTATCAACCGGGAATGACTTGGATCCAATGGTGTATCTCCACCTTGTCTCATTGACCTCGATAAGAAAAGGACGAAATCGGGAAAGGTCCATATGAAGTTCGACCTGTTTTCCGCTTTTCATCGAAATCTCATATTCCCCCGAATTTCCCCCGGCAACTATGGCAATATTGTACATATATAAGATTTAACGGGCAAAATTAACACAAAATCGGGGTATTTTGAGGCAAAGCCAATTTTTCGTAAGTTTGCCATGCCGTAAAAGCACAATAAAATCGTCTGATTCAGGTTAATAAGGTAAATGCAGGAATGAACTTTATCAGGTTTTTGTTTTCAAAAAAATTTCTGAAGCATTTTTTAATCTCGGTTGGTATTACAGCTGTTTTGCTCTGGATTACCTTCTATTCTCTATCATGGTATACCAAACATAGTGATTATATTGTAGTTCCGGATTTCAGGGGACAACTGATCTCTGATGTAAGCAGGGGAGATAAATACACCGATTTCAAATTTGCGATCAACGACAGCATTTTTGATTCTGAAAAAACCAAGGGGTCTATCCTTTCACAGGATCCATACCCGGGTTCAAGGGTTAAGCATGACCGGATGGTTTACCTGACCATTGTGTCAATGATTCCTGAAAAAACTGCAATGCCAGACCTTAAGGACCTTACTTTGCGACAGGCCCAGTCGATGCTTGAAAGTTCAGGGCTTAAGCTTGGGAAACTGATATTTATCAGGTCGTTTGATGAAGATGCAGTTCAGAACCAGATGATGGGAAACCGGATCATTGCAGCAGGTACAAAAATCGACAAAGGGTCAATCATTGACCTGCAGGTGGGTATGGGCGCAAAAGCAAGCCAGATGAAGAAGGATACTGTTGTGCTGGATAGCCTGCTGCAGTGAGTTGTGAAATTGTGTTCGGCGAAGCCGTAATGAACACCATAGAAATAAGCAATTCGTGAATAAATTGTGAGTTGGTGAGTTGGTGAGTTGGTGAATAGTGAAAAGAAAATAACATAATGAGACGAATCATAACAATACTTTTCTTTTTTATATCTGTATGCGGATGGGCTCAGGAGATTTTAACCGGCCTGCAAATGAATCCAGTCGTACGGCAGAAATTCCTTGACCTTCAGATGCAGGGCCGCGTAAAAACCGGCAATGACACTATCCCCATCGGCCTCCCCTTTTTTGATGACTTTTCTTACGACAGCATTTACCCGACCAGCAACCTCTGGATCGATAATTTCACATTTGTAAACACTGATATGCCGATTTTTCCTCCAAACCTGGGAGCCGTCACATTTGATGCCATCGATGAGAACGGACTGATGTATAAGAAGGCGCAACCCGGCCCTACTCCTTTCATTGCCGACAGCCTGACATCGCGATATATCAGACTTGATTCAGTATTTACACCTGTTCCCCGCAAACTAACAGAGGCTGATTCGGTTTACCTGAGTTTTTATTTCCAGCCCCAGGGGAGGTCGAGAAATTTTCCTCTGGCACAGGATTCGCTTATCCTTCGGTTCCTTGCCGTACCTGCCCACGACACGGTTATTCTGACCGACACCATTCATATTCCCAATCTCTGGGTAAGGGCATGGTCGAGTACAGGGATGCCGCTCGACACATTCAGAGCCATCAATCATGAGCAGTATTTTGTTCAGGTGATGATTCCGATCAGAGACACTTTCCTGTTTTTCAAAAAAACATTCAGGTTTCAGTTTTACAATTATGTGAATTTTGCCGCCCCTCCCGAAATTTCATGGGAGGCAAATTGTGATCAGTGGAATATCGATAACGTTTACCTGAACATTGGAAGGAACATGAACGACACAATCATTCCTGAGGTCAGTTTCATTGACCGTGCACCCAGCATGCTCAGGAATTATGAATCCATGCCATATCCCCAATACACGGCAGCCCCTGAAACGGAGATGGCCGATTCTGTCATGGTCATCTTCAGTAACCGTGCTGCAACTACCCAGAATTGCCGGTACAGCTATAAAGTCACCAATCCTTCAGGCTCCTTTACCAAAACATTAAACAGCCCTAATTTCAATGTTCAGCCGGTTTATGTTACCGGGCCGGTAACCCTGCATCCCGTGGTGTCGTGGTTCTATCCCGTCACACAAGCCGACAGCGCTGTATTCACGATGCAGCATACCATTAAGGATAATGCCCCGTCGTCGACTATGGGAGATACGATCACAGGCACACAAACCCTCTATAATTTTTTTGCCTATGATGACGGAACTCCTGAGGCTTCGTACGGGCTCACTCCTGCAGGGGCGATGCTTGCCTACCGTTTTAACCTGAACAAACCCGACACCCTGAGGGCTGTGCAGATGTACTTTAACCATGTATTCAACAACGCGAATACCCAGTATTTTTATTTATGTGTATGGAGTGATGATGTGGGAACCCCCGGTGATACACTCTACAGCAAACTTACTGTACCAAGGTATGCCGACCGCCTGAATAAATTCGTTACTTATCACACGCCTCCGATTCCTGTAAGTGGTGCCTTTTACGTAGGCTGGATACAAACCGGTCCTGAAAATATGTGCCTTGGATTTGACAGCTATAATGACCATTCTGACCAGATCTTTTATAATACAACCGGAAGATGGTATCCAAGCGCATTTTCAGGATCCCTCATGATGAGACCGATCGTTGGCAAGCCCATACCGCTTGGTATTGAAGAAACAGAACCCGTTTCTGTCTCACTGAACGTTTATCCGAATCCCTGCCGTGACGGTGTTCTTCACCTCCGCCTGAACGATGCCGCTCCCTCATCCGCCGACAAATACAGCATAAGCATTTCGAATCTTCTGGGGCAAACGATGCTTAAGACAAGATACACTGAACGGCTCGACCTTTCGGCACTTAACCAGGGTATTTATATTTTGTATCTCAGTGATGGGAATGGAAATAAAACTGCAGTAAGAAAAATCATAATCACTCCCTGATCCCTGAAAACCTTACTTATGGATGAGAATGCCGAAATTCACGATGAACCCTTAGAATTATATGAGCATTTCAGGTTTGTGGTGGATAAGGGCCAGGCTCAGCTCAGGATTGACAAATATCTTTTCGCCAAAATAGAAAATGCTTCCCGCAGCAGGATTCAGAACTCTGCCAATGCAGGAAATATTCTCGTCAACGGTAAGCCGGTCAAACCCAATTACAAGGTCAAGCCCCTGGATGTTATAACTATTGTACTGGCCCATCCGCCAAGGGATACAGAAGTTTATCCCGAAGATATCCCTGTGAACATAGTTTATGAAGATGCTGAGATCATTGTTGTAAACAAGGAAGCAGGTATAGTTGTGCATCCCGGGCATGGAAATTTCACAGGCACTCTTCAGAATGGCTTGCTGTTCCATCTTCAGAAATCGGTGCCTTCGAAGGATTCAAGACCGTTTCTCGTACACCGCATCGACAAAGACACTTCGGGCATCCTTCTTGTCGCAAAAGATGAGCTTTCGCAGAGCAAACTTGCAAGGCAGTTTTTCTATCATACCATTGAACGGACTTACATTGCCCTTGTTTGGGGGAATCTGAAAGATGATGAGGGTACGATAACAGGCAATATCGGAAGAGATCCAAGAAACCGCCTTGTCATGACTGTATTTGAAGATCAGGATAAAGGGCGTGAGGCCGTTACACATTACAGGGTTCTTGAGCGTTTCGGTTATGTGAGCCTGGTTGAATGCCGGCTTGAGACAGGTCGTACCCATCAGATCAGGGTTCATTTCAAACATATAGGCCACCCTTTATTCAATGACATAAGTTACGGGGGCCACGAAATCCTGAAAGGGACCACCTTTACAAAGTACAAGCAGTTTGTACAGAATTGTTTCAATTTGCTGCCCCGCCAGGCTCTTCACGCAAAATCACTTGGGTTCCTGCATCCGGCCGGAGGGAGGCAAATGTTTTTCGATTCGGAATACCCGGCGGATCTCGCTTCGGTAATTGATAAATGGAGGACATACAGCCAGTATAAAGGCAACGAAGACTAAATCCCGAGAGCATGAAGAGTACAGTTCGCTTCCTGGCATCATCATATTTCTGGTTCGAGTTGTTCTTTATCTCAGCAATTCTGTTTCCGCTCAGCTGTGTCCTTTTCCTTTTCACGTTCCCGTTCGATAAAAAAATGACCGTTGTGCACAAATTCAGCTGCTTTTGGTCATATCTCGCACTAAAGGCAAATTTTCTCTGGAGGACAAGAGTAACAGGCCGCAAACACATCAGTAAGGACGAAACCTATGTCATTGTCTCGAATCATCAATCGGGAGCAGATATCCTGGTTCTCTATCTTTTATGGGTGAACTTCAAATGGGTCGCAAAGAAATCCCTTACACTTTTTCCCTTTATCGGGTGGAATATGTACCTGAACAAGTATATCCTTATTGACAGGGCCAGCAAGAGCAGTATGCGCAGGATGATGATCAAGGCCACTAAAGTTCTTAGGCTGGGCAGTTCAGTAATGATATTCCCTGAAGGGACACGTTCAAAAGATGGTAAAATCCAGGCGTTTAAAACAGGGGCTTTTCATCTCGCCCTCGAGAACCAGAAGCCGATCCTGCCGATCGTTATCCTGGGAACTTCAATGGCTATACGAAAAGGGGGCTTTCTTATCAATAAGAACCATAACATCGAAGCGAGGGTGCTTGAGCCCATTCCATACTCTGCTATCAAGGGTATGGATTCAAAAGATGTTACGACAATGGTGAGGGATATTATGCTGAAGGAGTCAGCCGATGGCTTTGTATAAAGAATCCCTTTCAACAGGGGTCCTTCCTGCTTCTTCAATGAGTCTTATCATGCGGCTCACAGTCATTACCGGGCTTTGTTCCTCAGCTCCGGCAAGGGAGTAAATCCTTGTCGAATCATTGATTGTGCCGTCCATATCATCAACACCGAACGAAAGCGAGACCCGGGCCATCTTCCTGCCCAGTGCAGGCCAGTACGCTTTGATATGAGGAAAGTTGTCGAGATACACCCGCGAAACAGCATACATTCTCATGTCTTCAGTCACAGCAACCTGTGGAATAAACCTCATTTCATTGTTCAGCCTGTGGAACTTCAGGGGTATAAATGCATTGAACCCATGAGTGTCTGATTGCAGTTGTCTCAGCCTTTCAAGATGGTCTATCCTGTGGGCATAGGTTTCGAAATGCCCGTAAAGCATAGTGGCGTTGGAAGGCAGTCCGATCTCATGAGCGAGGCGGTGGATTTCCAGCCAGTCAGCCGAACTGGTCTTCATACCGCAAATCTCATGCCTGAGTTTTTCGTCGAAGATCTCCGCCCCTCCCCCGGGGACTGAATCCAGTCCGCATTCCTTCAGGTACTTCAGACCAGTGATAAAATCCATCCCTGCTTTTCGGATCATATAATCCAGCTCGACTGCCGAATAAGCTTTAATGTGCAGTGAAGGGCGAAGTGCCTTGATTTTTTTCAGCAGGCCTCCATAATACTCTATATCCCTGTTTGGATGAACAGCGCCTGTGATATGGATTTCCCGCACAGTTTCATCCTGCTGTTCAACTTTTGCGAGGATGTCATCCACCGAAAGCTCCCATTTGATATGGCTGAAATGATGGGAAAAGGAACAAAAAATACAGCGGTTAACACATATGTTTGTAGGCTCAATGTGAAAATTACGGATGAACCAGGCCGTATCCCCGTTATTCCGCTTTCTGACACTATCGGCAAGCATCCCCAGGAAGCTCAATTCTGCTTTTTCGAATAAAAAAAGTCCTTCGGCCGGGCTGAGGGATACTCCTGTAAATACTTTATCGGCTATTTCAGCTAATTCGGGAGATACCCTCTCATCCAAAAGATTTTTATCCAAATGAGATTCCGGCAAGTTCTTAGATTTTAACAAGTTTTATGCTCTTCCTGAAAGCGCTGCCTGTAACTGTGACAAAAAAGATCCCCGGGTCAAGATTCCGGGTGTCGATCAGGTAATGCCCGGCTGATAATTCTGAAACCGGCACATGACGAATAGTTCCGAGAATATCGGTACAGGTGATGCTGAAGGCATCGCCTGTACTGATCCCGCCTGAAACGACCAGGTTTGTGCTTTGCGAAGCCGGATTGGGAAACAATTTTAAATCAGAAACAGAAATGCTCTCCTCAACGCCCAGTGCCCATCCGCCCAACCTCATCAAACCTGTGTTCATTGGATCAAGCCAGTATTTTAAGACTTTCGATGAATCTGCCCCGTTTTTGTCCCAATGCCATGAAAACTTGCCGTAATAGTCAGACAGGTTGATATGAGCAGAATCACAGAGGGAATTCCCGCCGGTAAGCGTGCCCACAATAAGTCCTTCGGAACTGAATATCGGTGAACCTGATGAACCACCCTCAGTCACTCCGTGGCCGTTGGCAGTCTTGTTCCACCATACTTCCCAGAAGCATGGGTTTGGATTCTGGGGGTAATACGAAGTTACCAGGGGTGAAAGGTATGTCGAGATCTTTTTAACATCTCCCATAGGGTGATGAATTCCCGTGCCGTTGGGACTGGGAACATCTTCCCGGCTCCATCCGTTGAAGTAAACATGAAGGGAGTCGGGAATCGTTTCTTTAAGCTTTACAAGGTAAAAATCCGAACCTGTATATTCGGTCCCTCCGTGGGCTTGCAAGACAGCGCCGAGTAATACAGCCGGAGTTGAAGCCGTAGCATTCGGGCAACCGGGCATTTCATAATTGAAATAAAACAGCCACTGGCTCAGATCTACAGGCCGTGATTTAGCTCCGCAATGATTTGCGGTAAGCAGGTAAGGGGTTCCGTCGTTATTGGTATTGTTAACCAGGGATCCTGAGCACCAGCTCGAACCTCCTGTGCTGTCTTTGGTGACAATCTTTACTACTCCTCTTTTCTGCTTCTGCCAGTTATTCCCTTCAGAACAATTGACATTCACCTCACAAATTCCCGAGCCTGTAGCTGCGTCGGGTTCATTATAGTTCGCAACACCGCGGAATGCATAGGATAATTCCGAAATATGAATGTCGGGGAGAGGAAGAGATGCAGGGGCATTGTATTCCAGCACGACCTTCTCACCTTCGATAAGCGGGCAGGCAAATGTTCCGAATGAGTTTTCGTTCAACGATGTATATGCCCCGAACAAAACAGTCCTTGAAGGATTGTAAACAAAGAGCTTCCCCCCTTCGGGTATCCTGAAGCGGTCAAAGTAAAGGATAAGCGCTTTGGCGCCTGCCGATCTCAACGCCAGCCTCCAGACCCTGAGGCCATTGACTGTTATTAGTGTATTGCCCGAATTGGTTGCCGAGAAGTCCGCTTTAAGGCTCAGGGCAAACCTGTAAGGGAGTTGTTTTGAATTTTCCTTTTGGCGGATGAGGTCTTCGTCGGGTGGCTGAAGATCATAAATATGCACGCTTCCGGGATCCAGCGCCTGTGCGATACTCAGTGGAACGCCGGCCGATTGCCGCTGGCCCATCACATTAGCAGGCCGGATAGAGATGAAAATAAAAATTATGCACGAAAGACACAGGCTGAAATAAAATCTCTTCATTTTACCGGCATTATTTTGTTATCAGAACTTTACTTGTTGCCTGCCTTTCGCCGGCCCTGATCATGAGGGAATAAACTCCGGGTTTCAGATCCGCAACATCAAGCAGCATCGCTTCACTTTCCTTTTTATACCCGGCCGATTTTACCTCTTTCCCTAGGATATCGATAAGTTCGATACTCACAAAAGTTCCATCAGGCAGATCACAGTAAATTCTAATAAAATCTTCAGCGGGATTCGGGTAAACCGAAAAATTCAGGTCTTTCTTCTGATCATCCACACCTGCCAGGGAGGTAATGCTTATGTCATCGACCATGAAAATAAACTGGTCGTCCGAAACACATTGGATGGCTATATATACAGTCATATTATTATAGGCCCTGAGGTCATATGAACGCTGGGTCCAATCGACAGGCGCGGTCTCATAACCGATTGTCAGGTATGTAAAACTGGAAGGGTTCATATCAGTCGTCGAGACGGCAATTCTATACCTTTCCAGGCCATAGTATGTATTATAGGTCATGACCCAAAGATCAAGCTTTGAATTTGTTCCCAATGTTAAACGCGGCGAGATCAGCCATTTGTTATTAGGGTTATGAGGTGGGGTTGAAGAAAAGCAACATCCAAGCTTTTGCCCTGTATGTGGTTTCATAAAAGGTTCCGGAGGAGTCGTAGCAGCCGGGTTGAAACAGATGTAAGACATTGGCTGTCCGCTATGCGGAAAAGTGATATTATTCCCGATGGTATAGGTGGCGCCTCCGTTAATGTCAAGAGTTGACCATGGATTGAAACTGAGTGTAAAGTCAGCAAGGCTCTCAAAGTCAAGCGATGCTGAAGAAGGGTATCGACCAACCTTGATATATCCGGTAATTGTTTTTGTGTCGGTGGATGAGCCGTTCCCTACAGTAAGCGTAACGTCGTAATTGCCCGGATCAGTGTATAAAATGTTCTGCGGATTCTGAAGGTTTGAGATTGCAGGAGTTCCCCCCTGGAAAGTCCACTGCCAGGAAGTCGGGATCCCGGTTGAGACATCCAGAAAATTTACTTTATCACCTGCATTGATCTGAGTCCTGCTGGCTGTGAAATCGGATTTCAGCGTTCCCGTACCTGAGGTGATTATCTCGATGTCATCCACCATAAAAATAAAATGGTCATTCGAAACACATTGAACAGCTAAGAACACATCCTTGTTTTCATAGGCTGAAAGGTCAAACACCTTCCGGGTCCAGGTGGTTGGGGCCAGAAGTGGCTGGGAACCGGAAATGGATGTAAAGCTCGGGGTGGCCGAATCGGTAACCGAGATCAGAATATTATACTGTTCGGGCCCCTGGTAGATATCGGTATAAGACTTCACCCATAATGAAAATTGTGCATGCTGCTGAAGGTGAATCCTGGGTGAGATGAGCCAGTCGTTGTTCGGGGCTGGAATAGCAGAGAAACATGCCCCGTATTTTTTTCCGCTATGAGGCAGGATTGCTGAATCACTCATCGGAGGGACGACAGCCGATGGGTTGAAACACATGAAAGCTTTTGCAACCGTGTCGTTAGGAAAAAAATGATTTTCTATTCCATACGTAACATGATGGTCAAGGTCAACCGTTTGCCAGGGAGGAAGAGTAAGAGAGAAATTTGTGATGGTGTCGAAATTTAGCCTGATGGTATCACCGGCGGCCATGGGCATGGTATTGCCCATGGCGCTAAGTGACACTATCATTAACAGGGTTATAAAATATGATGAACGCACCATCATAAAGACATGCTGGCTTTAGGTTCTTTTGTTTGGTAATTCAAGTCCGTAACCCTTCAATTTGTCTTCCCTGCGGAGGAGGAATCCCAGGAAAATAGCTGCAACACCGAGACTTGAAAACACAAGCATTGGCACTGTATAGTTGTAAACCGCGTTGACATCTCCATTTTGAATTGCCTCGGTTACACCCGGATTTACGGCTTCAATCACAACCCCTATAAGCCAGGGAAAGAACATTAGACCAATGTTCTGAATCCAGAACACAAGTGCATAAGCCGAACCCAGGTATCGTTCTTCAACAATCTTTGGCACGGAGGGCCACATTGAAGCGGGAACCAGTGAAAAGGCAACACCCAAAACGATGATCGCCAGGATGGCAATAACAATATTGTTTGGCATGAAGGCAAAGGTCAGATGTGCCAGGGTCAGCAGCACAGCTCCAAAGATCATGATCGTTGCGCCTTTCCCTTTTTTGTCGAGGAAGAGCCCGATGACCGGGGTGAGTAAAATGGTGCCGATCGGCAATAATCCGGAAATCTTGCCGGCAATATGAGCGTCAACTCCGAGCTTGCATTGCATCATATGCACAGCGTATTTCAGGAATGGGAACACACCCGAATAGAACAGTACACAAAGCAGTGAGATCAGAAGGAAACCACGGTTTGTGATAATTTTTCCAAGGTCACGAACATGAAATTCTTCGGTCGGATCTGCACCCGGACCGGTCTGGCCTGTCTGTTTGTCAAGTTTTTTATCCATGAAAGTATACATCAGGAAGGTCAGGAAACCAATGCTTACAAGGGCAACGCCGAGATACACCGGATTGAGAATGTTTCCTGTACGTATTCCGTCTACAACTTTTTCCCCTGCAATATCGGCAGAGAAGAAGAACGCCACGGAAGCGCCAAGACGGGCGGTAGCCAGCTGCATACCCATTGCAAGTGCCAGCTCCTTTCCTTTAAACCATTTCACAACTGTACGGGAGGTAGTGATACCTGCCATTTCAACACCAATGCCAAATATGCCATATCCAAGCGCTGCAACCTTTGCTGTTGCGGGCATTGAAGTCCAGAAGGAACTAAAAAAAGAATGTCCGAAACCACCATCAGCAAAATACGGTGTTAAGGCATACAATTTTATCAGGCCGCCGCCAAGCATAACAATTGTTGCAAGAAGGCCTGTAAAACGAATACCCATTTTATCAAGGATAATTCCTGAAACAATAAGAAAACCAAGCACATTAAGCATGTATTCGGAACCGGAGAAAAAACCATAATTACTTGGTGTCCAGGCATAGGGTTTTAATTCCAGGAGGGACTCAAGCGGGGCAATCATATCCACAAAATAATAGGCAGAAAGCATGGTCAGCGAAATCAGGGCGAGGGCTGTCCATCGTGCTCCCTTCGATTCGCTCAGAATCTTTTGTACTTTTTCAGTCATAGCGGTCGTTTCGTTAATTTAAATAAATCTCTTGTTTTGAACTCACAAAGCTAAGAATTATCCTGTTAGGTTCACGGGAATTGGGATTAAATTGAGATATTTGCAATGAAGCAAAATATTTTCTTTATATGAAAATTCTCATCGTAACTGCAACCATTGCCGAAGTTCGGCCACTGCTGCTGAAACTTTCATTTAAAGGAACTGAGAACGAAATCCTTCAGCATTATGAATACAAAAAGCACCTGATCGACCTCCTGGTTACTGGTGTCGGCATGACACATACCGCATATCACCTGGGCAGGCAGCTGAACAGGCAGAAGTATGATCTTGCAATGAACGTCGGTATTGCAGGGGCATATGCGCCTGAAACCCGCATCGGAAAGGTGTACCAGGTCACCTCCGAGATATTCGGCCTTCTCGGTGTGGAAGATGAGGAAAATTATCTCTCACTTTATGATCTCGGCCTGCAGGATCCTGATTCATTTCCCTATGAGGGCGGATGGCTGGTTAACAGGAACATGCCGGTATCGGAAATCCTGCAAAAACTTCCGGAAGCAAAAGGTGTTACTGTAAATATGATCTATACCCATTCCGACACAATAAATACCTTGAAGCAGATATACAAAGCTGATCTCGAAAGCATGGAAGGGGCTGCTTTCTTTTATGCATGCATGAGTGAAGGGGTTCCGTTCATTGAGATAAGATCGGTTTCAAATTATGTGGCTGAAAGGGACAAATCGCATTGGAATATTCCCCTGGCCGTTCAAAATCTGGATAAAACCCTGGAACAGCTTCTCAATGAACTCGCCCGGGTAAAAATCAACCTGTGATGATACGACTTGCATTCTCCCCCTGTCCGAATGACACTTTTATTTTTGATGCCCTGGTTCACAAAAAGATAGACCTGGAAGGACTTGATTTCGATTTCGTGATGGAGGACGTTGAAACCCTGAACCAACTAGCTTTAAAAGGGCAGGCCGATATGATCAAGGTGAGCTATCATGCATATTTATACCTGCTGCAATCTTACGTCCTGCTGCATAGCGGCAGCGCCCTTGGCAAAGGTAACGGGCCACTTCTCATCGCAAAAAAGGAAATCGACAATCAGGATATCCCCTTTCATACTATTGCCATTCCCGGGGAATATACCACGGCCCACCTGCTCTTCAGGTTTGCATTCCCCGAAGCCCGGTTGAAACGGTTCATGCTGTTCAGCAGTATCGAAGACTCCCTGATAAACGGGATTGTGGATGCAGGTGTTATCATACATGAAAACAGGTTCACATACGGTGAAAAAGGCCTTGTAAAGTTGCTCGACCTGGGTGAGTTCTGGGAAAGTCTGACGAAATCACCCATACCCCTTGGAGGAATCATAGCCCGAAAGAGCCTGGGATACGAAATCATAGGCAAACTAAACAGGATCATGCACCGCAGCGTAGAATATGCTATGAGGAACGGGACCGGGGCAATGCCTTTTGTTAAAGCAAACGCTCAGGAGATGAGCGAGGAAGTCATGATGAAGCATATCGCACTATATGTGAATGACTTTACTCTCAGCCTCGGGCAGGAGGGGAAAGATGCCATCTCAAAACTTGTTGAGACCGCCAGGGAAAAGAAGTTAATTTCCTAAATTTACTATATGGAAAATCTTTCAGCATCAGCTATATCCTCCGCATTTAAGAATGCATTGAGGAACGGCCTTGTGAGTGAGGAAGACAGCGCATTGATCTTTTATGATCTTGGATTTCTGAGCGAAAGGGTAAATTACCTGAAGAGATGCTTCCCCGACGGGACTCTTCACGGACTGGCGGTAAAAGCTTGTCCGCTGGCAGATATCATGAACCTCACCAGGGACCTGGGCTGCGGGGTTGAAGCTGCCTCCTCAGGCGAGGTGAAATTTGCGCTTCACCTGGGTTTCAAGCCATCGATGATAGTGTATGACTCTCCTGTTAAAACCAGGGCCGAAATAAAATTTGCGATCAACGAAGGCGTTCACCTGAACCTGGATAATTTTACGGAACTCGAAAGGGTAAAAAAAGAAATTGAGTTAGTCGAAGCCGCATTGAACCCCGATGAAATACGCAATTCTGAGAATAATTGGCGAAACGGTCAAATAATTAAATCAGCCAGTACTATCGGAATACGTATTAATCCGCAGATTGGGGAAGGTACGATCAGTGAATCAAGTGTTGCAGGAGAATACTCAAAATTCGGAGTGCCTCTTAAATACAAAAGAAAGGAACTGATAACGGCATTCATTGAAAATGACTTCCTTACCGGCCTCCATCTTCATGTAGGTTCACAGGGATGTTCCCTTGATATGCTTGCCGAAGGAGTTGGCAGGCTTTATGACCTTATGCTTGAGATCAACAACCTCACTCTGAAGGACAAAGGATTTGCCCAAATCACAACTTTCGACATCGGTGGAGGACTGCCTGTTTCCTATTTCCGCAATAAGACCCCGGTACTGATGGAAGACTATGTTGAGGCCCTGAAACTAAGGGCTCCACTACTTTTCACCAGTAACCAAAAACCAGCAGCCAACAACCAACAACCATCAACGAGGCTCATCACCGAATTCGGCCGCTGGACATATACCAACTCAGGGTGGGCCATCAGCAGGGTCGAATATGTTAAACATGACCCCGAAGTCAATACTGCCATGATCCATGTAGGTGCCGACCTCTTTGTTCGAGAATGTCTGAATCCACGCGACTGGCAACATGAATATACCGTTCTTGATAAGCATGGGAACATCAAAACTGGGAATTCCGCAAAACCATGGAACCTCGCCGGGCCGCTTTGTTTTGCAGGTGACATCCTTGCAAAAGGGGTGAGCCTCCCCGATGTTAATGAAGGGGATTATATCGTCGTTCATGATTCGGGAGGTTATACCTTCTCAATGTGGTCAAGGTACAATAGCAGGTATGCTCCAGGTATCCTGGGCTATTACAATGATGGGGAGTCTTTCGTCAGGCTGAAGGAAAGGGAAGGAATCGAGGATATCATACGATTTTGGACATGAAACAAGTGACGAATTACGAGTGACGAGTTACGAATCACAGCTCACGAATCACGTGACACAGTTTAGTGAAAACTTTAAGGTTTGAAATATGATAATAGTAACGGGTGCCGCGGGATTTATCGGCAGTTGCCTTGTTGGTAAGCTGAACAACAAAGGGATCAGGGACATCGTGATTGCGGATGATTTTTCGAGGGCGGATAAGCGTAATAATTTTACCCGAAAGGTGTTCCGCGAAAAAGTCGGAAGGATGGATCTCTTTGACTGGATGCAGTCCCGGTCAAAGGAAATCGAATTTGTATTTCATGTCGGAGCCCGCACCGACACAACCGAATTCAATATGTCGGTGTTTGAGGAACTCAATATCGGTTACAGTAAAAAGCTTTGGGCATTTTGCTGTACGCATGAAATTCCCCTGGTTTACGCATCTTCGGCTGCCACCTATGGCGACGGGTCCCTTGGCTACGACGACAGCCATGCGCTTATTCTAAAGCTGCAGCCCCTGAACCCCTATGGAGTTTCAAAAAATGAATTCGATAAATGGGTACTTCAGCAAACCCTCACTCCCCCGGTATGGTATGGGGTGAAATTTTTCAATGTTTTCGGTCCGAACGAATATCATAAAGGGCGGATGGCATCGGTGGTTATGCATGCCTATAACCAGATAAAAACAGGCGGCAAAGTGAAGCTGTTCAGGTCCCACCGACCCGATTACCAGGATGGGAAGCAGCTCCGTGATTTCATCTATGTGAAAGATGTGGTTGATGTGCTTTATTTCATGTATGAACACCGCAACTCATCAGGTATATATAATCTGGGAACCGGTAAAGCCCGTAGCTTCCTCGACCTGGCAAAAGCAGTCTTCACTGCCCAGGGACTGGTCCCCAATATTGAATTCATCGACACTCCTGCCGATATTCGTGACAAATACCAGTATTTTACAGAGGCCAGGATGGAAAAACTACTGAAAACCGGCTATTCAAAACCATTCACTTCCCTCGAAGAAGGGATCACCGAATATGTTCAGGCCTACCTTCAGACAACAAGATATTTCTAAAATGCAAAACCCGGGACTCATACGGGCCTTCCGCTGCATCCTGTTTAAACTTATCCTCTGCAGTTGTCCGTTTTTCCTGAATGCACAGTATTTTTCTACCGGGCAGGATCCTGCTTCAATCCGCTGGAAGCAGATCAAAGCCGGGAATTTCAAGATCATTTATCCTGATTATTATGAGACCCACGGACAGTATCTGGCAAATATATTCGACAGGATCTGGAAAGCTGAAACCTACACCCTGAATGCCAAACAACCGCGTATCCCGATCCTTCTCCACAACGCATCCAGCCTCGCGAATGGTGTGACGGTATGGGCGCCCAAACGAATAGAACTTTATCCAACCCCCGACCCTGATGCATATGCCGAGGAATGGCTTGAGCAGCTTGCAATCCATGAATACCGTCATGCCTTGCAGATCAACAAAATGAACAAGGGATTTACCAGGGCTCTTTATTATGTGTTCGGCGAGCAGGCCACAGGAGGAATACTCGGAGCCTTTGTCCCGACCTGGTTCCTCGAAGGCGACGCAACAGTGACAGAAACCGCACTCACAAAAACCGGGAGGGGACGTGTCGGATGGTTTGAGGGATTCCTAAGGGCCCAGTTACTTGAAAAAGGGATATACAACTTCAACCTGGCTACCCTCGGCTCTTACAAAACATTTACTCCTGATGCATACGAGCTTGGATATTACCTGGTTGGAATGGGCCGGAAGAATTACGGACCCGGACTATGGAATTACAGCCTCGACCATGTTGCAAAATACCCTTTCATGATCGTCCCCCTGGCCGACGGGATCAAACGAACAACGGGGATGTCGAAAGTCAAATGGTACAGAAAATCCCTGCTTGAGCTTGACAGCATCTGGAAGGAGCAGGATCGCAAAACACCTAAAACGCCTTCAGTGATCATCCCCGTAAGAAATCCCAGGAATTATACGACGTACACTCATCCTATGCATCTGAATGACAGCACGTTCATCTGCGAACGTACAAGTAATGAGGATGTCGGCAGGTTTGTAATCATTAAACGCAATGGACAGGAAAAGAACCTTTTCAGGATCGGCGCTTTCCAGGACGGAAGTAATTCCATCTCTGACAGCCTGATCGTTTGGGCTGAATATGAACCCGATATCAGGTGGGCCAACAGGAATTTTTCGGTCATCAAAATGTATGACTTCCAGAGCAGGAAAATCCACCACCTTACGAGAAGGTCAAGATATTTTGCCCCGGTGCTTTCGCATAACGGCAAACTGGTCGTTGCTGTAAAGATCAGTGAGAAGGGTGAATCCTTTCTTGAGGTCCTCCGTATCTCCGACGGGAAGGTGATATTCTCGAAAAAAGCCCCGGGAAGCGCCACCTTTCAGTCACCCGACTTCACCGACGATGATAAGCAGTTGGTTTATCTTTACATGAATGAGAAAGGGAAAACCATCGCTATCTGTAACACTGAAAACGGAAGCGAACGGTATGAACTGCCGTTCACCTTTACAGGAATTGACGGGCCATCTCATATGGTTAAGAATTACATTATTTATTCTGCTGATTATACCGGTATAGAAAACCTGTTTGCTCTTGACACTCTCACAAACAAGATTTTCCAGGTAAGTTCTGCAAATTTCGGGGCGTATGACCCTGATTTCAATTCCTGTAATACCAAACTGATCTATTCAGATTATACCAGCGACGGGCTCATGTTCTCCGAAGCACCGATTGACACTTCTTCATGGATCCCACTGGGCGATGTAAAGGATTATTCCTTTAAACTTGCCGATTTCCTCTCCTTACAGGAAAAGACCAACCTCCAGGATTCACTTGCTAAAGAAGGCCTATTCAGGATGCTGCTCGACAAGTCCACCGGGCAGGATACAGCCGGGATCAGCCATCCGCAGTCTACCTCAAAAAAGTACTCGAAAATCGGGCATCTGTTCAATATACATTCATGGGCACCGGTTTCATTAAGTGCAACGAACCTGAGTATTCATCCGGGGATAATGGCCCTTTCGCAGAATATTTTAAGTACCGCGTTTGCCAGCGCCGGATATGACTGGAATTACAATGAAGGTACGGGAAAGTTTTACCTGAATTTCAGTTACCAGGGGCTTTTCCCGTTATTTGACCTGAATGTTTCTTACGGGAATAAGGTTGGATACTACTATACAAGCCAGTCGTCGGCTACCCTGAACCGGTTTACATGGAATGAGCTTAGCATGGGGCTGACCATATCGGTTCCCCTGAACTTTACGAAAGGGATCTGGTATAGAACCCTGACCCCATCGGTAAATGCAACACTCACCGATGTGTTTCATAACAACTCTACGCCTGAGGTCTTTACGAAAGGCTGGATCAACACTCTGACATACGATTTAAGCTACAGCCAGTACCTTCGGTCGAATTACCAGGACATGTATCCCCAATGGGGGCAGAACATAGAGATGACTTATTCGGATTCTCCTTTCGGGGATTCAAATCTTGGCTCGATATGGGCGGTTCAGACGAATTTCTACTTCCCCGGTATTCTCAGGCATCACGGGATCTGGCTGTATGGGGGGTACCAGCAGAGAGATGAAAACACCGTATACGGTTACAGTTATTCGGAGCTGGTACCTTATCCAAGGGGATACACGAACGGGTACAACAACCACCTGATCAGTTTTTCGGCTAACTATAAATTTCCTTTCCTGAGGCCCGACTGGAGTGTAGGAGGCTTGCTGTACTTCAAGAGATTCAAGCTGAACCTTTTCTTCGACCAGGCAATGGGCGACAATACCAATACGATTGACTGGAACCTTCCTGACCTCTACCAGACGATAGGGTCGGAACTTACAGCCGAACTGCATTTGCTCAGGTTTGTCTATCCGTTTGAATTAGGGGTTCGCCCGATGTATTTCCCAACAAACAACAGCTGGGGGTTCCAGTTCCTGTATTCAGTGAATTTCTAATGACTGCGGATGAGGCGCCGCGAAAGTTTCAGAAGTCAACCTCCAGCAAAGTCGGACAATGGTCAGAATGCCTGGCATCGGGCAATATTGCCGCCCTTATCAATTTCTTTTCAAGAGGAGGCGTCACAACCTGGTAATCGATGCGCCATCCCAGGTTTCTTGACCTTGCCCCTGCCCTGAAACTCCACCATGTATAGTTATGCGGTTCATGGTTGAAATTCCTGAAGGTATCGATATAACCGCTATCGAAGAACCGGCTCATCCATTCCCTTTCTTCGGGAAGGAAACCGCTGCTTGTGGCATTCCGCACAGGGTCATGGATGTCGATGGGCTTGTGGCAGATATTGAAATCCCCGCAAAGGATGAGGTTCGGCCTGGTCGTCCGCAGATTATTCACATAACTGAGAAAATCCTCCAGCCAGATCATTTTAAAGCCCTGCCTCTCCTCCCCTGTGGTTCCTGAAGGATGATACACGCTCATCACCGTGGTATCACCGAAATGGGCCATGATAGTGCGCCCTTCGTCATCGTATTTCTGAATATTCATGCCGAAGTCGACATGGTCAGGTTTCGTTTTGGATAAAATTCCAACTCCGCTGTATCCTTTTTTTACTGCCGAAAACCAGTAATGATTATAGCCCAGCGCTTCGAAAAGTTCAACCGGGATCTGGTCTGGCTGAGCCTTGGTTTCCTGGAAGCATACGATATCGGGATTTGAGGCCTGCAGCCAGTCGGCAAGCCCTTTACTGACCGCCGAACGTATGCCGTTCAAATTATATGAGATGATTCTTTTCATGGTTCTATGTTTGCTTCAAAAGTAAGAATATACTGTTACATTTGCACCATTATGTCACGACATTCACTTTTAGACAGGATTTACCTGTATCAGTACAAAACACTAAAACCCAGGCAATTCGTACTGATTCTGAGTTTTGTGACCGGGATACTGAGCGGCCTGGCCGGAGTTGTACTAAAAAACACGCTTTACTATACCAACTATTTCCTTACCAATGGTTTTACCTTCAGGGCTATAAACTTCCTTTACCTGCTTTATCCATTTTTCGGACTGGTGTTGACCTGGTTATTTGTGAAGTATTTTGTAAAAGATAATATTGGCCACGGGATCAGTAAGGTGTTGTACGGAATATCCAAAAATCAGAGCCAGCTCAAACCCCGGAACACCTGGAGCTCCCTTGTTGCCTGCACACTTACGCTGGGTTTTGGAGGATCAGTGGGGCCTGAGGCTCCCGGCGTGCTTACTGGCTCTGCCATCGGCTCAAATCTTGCCAAACTGTTCAGGCAGGATTATAAAAACACTACCCTCCTGCTTGGCTGCGGAGCTGCCGGGGCATTATCGAGTCTATTCACGGCTCCCATTGCAGGTGTTATTTTTGTGATTGAGGTTTTGCTTATGGACCTCACCATGACCAATCTCATTCCCCTGATGATTTCCGCAGTCACAGGATCATTGGTTTCAACATTGCTGATGGGTAAGGATGTTGCTTTCTCTTTTGTGCTGCTGAATCAATTTCATTTCCATGAAACGGGATATTATATACTGTTGGGTATATTCACAGGTTTGGTTTCAGTGTATTTTATCCGGGGCAGTGCCTGGATTGAAAGACTGTTGGGCAGGATTCCAAACGGGGCAAGGCTGCCCATCGCAGGTGTTGTACTTGCATTGTTGATCTTTATTTATCCCTCCCTTTTCGGTGAAGGATATACCATTTTGAAGGAAGTTCTGAACGGAAAAGCAGAGATGATAGGAAACCCCGAATTCTGGGGCTGGATGAAAACCAGTCCTTATCTCTTCCTCTGTATCATCTTTGGTCTAATAATTTCGAAAGTTGTTGCCATGTCGTTTACCCAGGGTGCCGGAGGCATTGGAGGGACTTTTGCACCTGCCCTTTTTGTTGGGGTGATCAGCGGACTTTTTTTATCGAGGGGGATCAACCTTAGTCTGGGTTTACATCTGCCCGAAAGCAACTTCGCGCTTGTAGGCATGGCTGGGATTATGACCGGTGTGATGCATGCCCCACTGACCGCAATATTCCTAATTGCCGAAATTACAGGGGGCTATAGTTTACTTACCCCTTTAATCATTTCTTCAACGGTTTCATATCTTACCGTGTATTATTTCGAGCCCCATTCGATCTATGCGAAACAGCTGGCCACACGAAAGGAACTCATCACGCATCATAAAGACAATGCCATACTCACTTTTATGAAGCCTGCCAGCCTGGTTGAAAAGAATTTCCTGACAGTAGGGCCTGATCAATGTCTTGGCGACCTTGTAAAGGTTGTTTCAGAATCTTCAAGGAATATTTTCCCGGTTGTGGATTCTGAAAATACTTTCTACGGTGTTGTAACACTGGACCATATCCGCGGGATTATGTTTGTAAGGGAACTTTACGATAAAAAATTTGTAAGGGAACTGATGTTCCTGCCTGAATTTTTTATTACTCCGGATGACGATATGGAAAAGATCATGGCCCTGTTCCAGAGAAATGACCGGTTCAATATTCCAGTGTTGAAAGATGGCAAGTATATCGGCTTCATGAGCCGTGCCAATGTTTTCTCAGAATACAGAAAGCTTCTGAAGCAGTTCTCGGAAGAATAGTAGTGAAATGACGAGTTACGAATGACGAGTTACGAATAACGTATATGACATTATATTCGTCATTCGTAACTCGTCAATCGTAACTTATTTATGGAATTTCTTTATAAACGCTTCCACTTCCGGAACCCCGCCCTGGTAAATAAGATATCCGTTATAAGGCTCACGGGGAGTAATATCGCTGTTAATCGGGGTGGTCATGATCTTCTTCACCTCTTCAAGGTCGGATGTTTGTCCGAGAGCCCAGCCCAGCTTGATGTAAGCAACTTCAGGCAGCATATTCTCCAATGGAATAACCCCTTTTGCCATCAGGTCGCGGCCGGTATCGTATACGAACATGTGAACATATCCCCAGAGGGTTTGAACAGTCATATAAACTGCGACTCCCTTATCGCGGGCCCTTTCAATAGCGGGGTAAAGCGGTTTGTTGACATGCCCCAGGCCGGTGCCTATGATGATAATCCCCTTATACCCGTTATCAACCAGTGAATCGATCATATCGGGTTGCATATTCGTATAATAATAAATCATCGCCACTTTTTCTTCAAAGACAGGGGTGATCTTCACATTGCGGTCGTTGCGGCGGTGGTTGTATTCTTCCTTGATCGGTACAACACCTTTACGGCTAACGGTGGCGATGGGTGTGTCGCCAATTGTCCGAAAGGTGGAGCGATAGGATGAGTGCATCTTGCGAACCCGGGTACCTCTGTGTAAAAACCCGTACTCATCTGACGTCGGTCCGAACATGCAAACCATAACCTCGGCAATATCGCCATGGCCGGCAGCGGTAGCAGCATGCATCAGGTTCAGGGCCGCATCGGAGCTCGGACGGTCAGATGACCGCTGTGAGCCCACAAGGACAATAGGTATCGGTGAATTCTGCACCATATAAGTCAGGGCTGCTGAAGTATAATGCATAGTGTCGGTCCCATGCCCGATGATAATACCCTGGGTGCCTTTTTCGATTTCTTCACCGATGGCGATGGCAAGCTTCCTGTATTGCTCAGGCCCCATGTTTTCGCTGAATACCGCAAAAATTTTCTCGGTTGTTAGGTTGCAGATGTCGGCCAGCTCTGGTACGGCTCCGTATAATTCGCCGGGAGAAAAAGCCGGAATCACAGCGCCTGTGCGATAATCGAGCCTTGAAGCAATGGTTCCGCCGGTTCCTAGCAATTTAACGCTGGGTAGTCCCTTGGAATAAGGGAACTCCTTTTCGGGGATCTTATAAACAGCCTTTTTATAGCCAAGTTCAACGATGTCGGTGATAGTGTCAATGTCAACACCGATATTATATCCTGTGAAGAACTTCATTACCAAGTGCTTATCATCAGTATTCTCAGCCCTTGGAAGAATGGTTCCTTCAAACACTCCCCGGGTTGTATCGACTTTTACTTTTGCCCAAACGCGGGCATTGAATTTCTGCATGACTTCGAGTGCGCGGCCTTTATAACCCTGGAAAATATCTTCAGACATGGGGATTAGGGATTGGGGATTAGGGATTAGGGGTTAGGGGTTAGGGATTAGGGATTGGGGTTTCAGATGCTAATGTGATCGTTCAGCACTTTGAGGGAGATATTGCCGAGGGCAAGTTTGTGGAGGTTGCCCATAATCCAGCGGTGGCCGGCGGCATTGTCGGGTGATATTCTTGTTTCCCTGAATTTCTTGATAAGGAACGGCAGCTTGCCCAGGATATCTTCCTTCGGTACTTCTTTAAACCCCAGGGTAACCAGGATGGAATCGAAATCCATCTTGGGATGCTCGTAAAGGACTCTGAGCATTCTTCCGGCAATGGCCAGGTCAAGTCCGCGCTTTCGTAAATACCTCAGAAGTTCAAATACCATGTCGTTTCTGAACAGGGGAAGTTCATTGAACTCGCCCTGCAGGTGCTTCAGGTTATGTCCCAGCAGGCTGGCAGTGAATTTTGGTTCAACGCCCAGATCCGAAGAACATTTTTCAATAAGGGGTACGAGGTTGTTCTTCAGGATGAATGTGAAAGTGTCTTCGGGCACACTCCAGTTCCTCAACTGGCTGTAACGATCACAAATATCAGGAGGTACATGCTTTCTGTGATTATCAATCACTTCATCATCAAGGGGAATAGGAGCGGAATCCGTGTCGGGGTACATACGGTCGGCCCCGGGCAGCACCCTTTCAAAGATGGTGGTACCATCCTCAAACGATTTGCGGGTCTCGTTGGGGACCCCGGCAAATGCCATCCGGCAGCGTTCATTAATAGTATCAAGCGCGGTTTTAATATCGGCCTCCGGGCCCCAGAAAATGATCTGGGCATCATCTTCCCCGCTTCCCAGCATTGTCCTTACTTTTATCCATACCTTGTCGCGTGCCATGTCCTCAAGCATTTCCGAATGAATCATGTTCGGCAGCTCAATGCAGGAAATTACTTTCAGCCGTTCGGTGATCTCGTCGGCAAACATTTTGCCTGGCTGGGTAAAATGCGATAAAACCCCTTTGAACTTTGGAAGATTGACAATGCAAATCCTGGTGGTTTTATTTGCTTTATGTTCCGGCGGAAGCTCGATTTTAATTTCCCTAAGGCTCACCTCTTTTGAGGAAAGCGTCCATGCTGCCGGTTCAATCGTTTTCAGCAGCATTTCCTTTATATGAAGCAGTGCCCACTGGCGGAAGGCCTCATTATGCGTTAGCTCAGGCATCCATGAATTGTGCGCCACACCCTTAATCTCAACCCTTGTTCCTCCTTTGCAGCTTACATTCACGTCGGCCCTGGTCGAGCCGATACCCTGCCTTACTTTACCAGTGCTCCTGTTGAGGAAACGGATGTAATCGGCCCCTTCCCTGACTTCGTCAGGATTCGTAAAATCAGGATAAGTAACCGTTTCTATCAGGGGCATGCCGAGACGATCCGTGCGGTAAATCCTTACATGGCCGATATCGGAAACTTCCCTGCAGGAATCTTCCTCAAGGCTCAGCTGGATAAGCCTTACCTTTTTATTCTTCATCTGGATCTCTCCTTCCACACCAATGATGGCAGTGCGCTGGAAACCTGTGGGAATACTTCCATCGAGGTATTGCTTGCGGGTTATATGCACCTCCCCAACTATCTTCAGTTTTGAAAGTACAGATATCTGAATGGCAATGTCAAGAGCTTCCCTGTTCAGGGCAAATGGAGGAGTATCGTCAACATCATAGGTGCAGGCAGTTTTATTGGAAATACGGTAAACGATTTCTTTCCTTGTCTTGAATTCCATAAGTGCCGTGCCGTCATATTCGCCAAGTTCACTAAGCGTAGGCCTCATATGGCGGATGAGTTCAGCATCAAATTCATCGGGTTTCTGAAATACTCCTGCCGGACAACGGCAAAAAAGTTTCTGCCTGGTATTAAGTTGCTGATGGACTTCCAGTCCCGACATGAACCCGATACGGTCATAATCGGCCTGGGTGGCTTGTTTGCGCCCGATATACCCGATGGAGTTACGGGTTTCTTCATAGTTGCGCTTAGGATCAAACTGCTGTTTCATTTTAAGTAGGGATAGATTCCAAAGAAGCGGTAAAATTAGGGATTTCTGCGGTAACGGGAGCCTGCCTGTTAATTATTGTGCATAACTTAAAACTCAGGACTGAATAATAAATGTTAAAATATTTGGTTTATTTTATAAACTACTTTATATTTGCAACGTAAATAATTTTAAAATCATCAGTTATGGAAAATTTATTAAACGAAAAAGAAAGCCTTCAACTGATCGGGCAAATGATCAGTACTGCAAAAAACAACCTTCAGAAAGGCACGGGGAAAATTTTCCTTTTATGGGGTTACCTCATAGCGGGGGTCAGTTTTGCGACTTTTGTCCTGTCAATAAATCTGCCTAAACAAACTGCGCATAAGGCATATTTTCTTTGGTTCCTTATGATTCTGGGCATGCCCATTCATGTCTGGCTGATTAAAAAACGGGAAAATGAAAGGCTGGTAATGACTTATATTGAGAAACTCATGAATTGGGTTTGGATTGGTTTTACAATTTCGATCCTGGTTGTAGTATTTGGAATGCTTCTTGATACAGTTATTCTTTCATATTTTGCCAGTGATTTGAAAACGGATAATTTCGTCTACTGGTTTCAATGGCTCCTTCTGACACCTGTCATGCTTTGCCTGTATGGCTTTGCACTCTTTGTTTCAGGAAAAGCATATGGGTTCAAACCTCTTGTGATTGGAGGGATTGTCTGCTTTATCGGGTCGTTTTTCCTGCTATTCAGCATACATAAAACAGGAGTCGGATATTTTCAGCAGTTAGTATTATGTATTTCGGCTGTCGCCGGATTTGTGATCCCGGGTCACATGCTGAACAGGAAGGAGAGTAAAGATGTTTAAGGATCTTGACCCCCTGCTCCATTCTCAGCTCCGCCTGGGGGTCATTTCCATCCTTATCGGTACAGAGGAGGCCGATTTTGTATTTATCAGGGAGAAGACAAATTCCACGGCGGGAAACCTGAGTGTACAGATTGAAAAGTTGCGTGAGGCAGGATACATCAGCGTGGAGAAATCATTCAGGGGGAAAATGCCCAGGACAACCTGCAGGATAACACCCGCAGGTGTTGAAGCTTTTGAGAAATATGTAGAGGACCTGAATAGCTATCTTCAGCCGAAATGAAATATCTTTGCAGAAAGTCAGACCGATGACCCGGGTTTTAAACATCCTCTTTCGACTTCTGCTTATCCTGTTTCTTGGGATTACGGTTACCACTGTGGCCCAGGATACAACCAAGATCCTGCTCGAGAAAGGAGACCGCTGGGACTTCAACAAAGCGGTCAGACCTGATGCCCAGCGCATCATCGGGAACGTAATCCTGCGTCACGACAGTGCCCTTATGTATTGTGACAGTGCTTACCTGAATGAAGCTGCAAACACAGTTTACGCTTATGGTACTGTGCATGTTCGCATCAGTGATACGCTGAACCTTTTCGGGGACTCATTAACATATAACGGGAACACAAAGGAAGCAAGGGTGTGGAGTAATGTAAAACTCATCGACAACCAGACCATCCTGACCACCGATACACTTATTTATGACCGAAAAACCCAGATTGCAAGGTATGATTACTGGGGGAAGATCGTCAATGAAAAGAACATACTTATCAGCAAACACGGGTACTATTATACTGATAAAAAGGAATTCTTTTTCAAAGACAAGGTATTGTTGCTCAACCCCGATTACACTATGAAATCGGATACTCTGATGTACAATACAGTGAGCTCCGTCGCCTATTTTCTCGGGCCTTCACATATTGTCAGCAAAGACAAACAGGATTCGATATATACCGAAAATGGCTGGTACAACACGCATAAGGATATCGCAAGCTTCAAGGAAAGGGCAAAGATCTTCCACGATGTCCAGTACCTGACAGGCGACAGCTTATATTACGAACGTAAGCCAGGTTATGGCCAGGTCTTCCGCCATGCTGTCCTGTATGATTCCCTTCAGAAAATGATGCTTACCGGGAATTATGGAGAGATGCACCGCAAACAAGGTTTTGCTTTCATGACCGACAGCGCGGTAGGCATCATGATCGACAAAAAGACTTCCCTGCATATTCACGGCGATTCGGTGAAAGCTTTTTTCGACACCCTCCAGAACATCCGCAGTGTATACGCGTATTACAAAGTCAAATTTTTCAGGCCCGACATGCAGGGAATGTGCGATTCTCTAGTATGGCACAGCCGCGATTCTTCAATGGTGATGTACCATAACCCCGTGATCTGGTCAGCAAAGAACCAGCTCACGGCCGATTCGATACGACTCGTCGTGAAAAACGGCGTGATCGATACCATGGCTTTGTATAATTCGGCTTTCCTCATTTCCCAGGATGATACCGGAAAATACAACCAGATCAAAGGCCGGAACATGGCCGGATATTTCAAGAAAAACGAACTGTTCAAAATAAAAGTCCTTGGGAATGCTGAAACCGTTTACTGGGGGAGGGAGGAAGACAGGACACTCATTGGCATACAGAAGGCATACTCCAGCGATATGCTAATCTTTGTTGAAAACAACCAGCTCAAAAGCATTTCATACCTCGGAGCCACCACCGGCACCATCTTTCCGGAAAAAGATGTAAGTCCTTATGACCTGATTCTCAAGAATTTCAAATGGGTTGAAGACCGGAGACCAAAAAAGCGAAGTGATATTTTTATTTGGTGATTGGGGGTTGGGGGTTAGGGGTTAGGGTAATCTCTAATCCCTAATCCCCAACCCCTAATCCCTAAAAAACAGATATCTTCAGATACTTCTTAGGATTCGCTTTCATGTCTTCGATCAGCAGATTAAGATTCCTCGCCGCATTTTCCAGGTCGATATAGAGCTTCTGGTCATTGACCAGCAACCCCAGTGAACCTTCTCCCTTGTTCACTTTTTCAAGCGTAGTATTCAGGCTTTTAACAGCCAGGTTCACCTGCATGATGGTTGCCGGGATTTTCGCTTTGACGAGGGAGTCGCTGACGTCTGACAGGTTATTGATAATATGGGTTATCTTTTCGTTGTTCTGTTTGAGATTCCTGCTTATCGACTCCACATTGACAATAATGCCTGCAATATTCGTCCTCTGGCTTGACATCAGGGTATCAAGTGTGTTGGTGGCGTGAGCGATATTGGCGAGTGCATCTTTTACATGGTCAATAGCCAGAACCAGACTTTCCCTTGTATTCTTATTCAGAACCTGCTGTATTATAATCACCACAGAATCAATTGAGCTGATCAGGTTTTCAGCTTTACGCTTCAGGGGCGCAAGCTGTTTGTTGACCTCGGCGCCCAGAGAAGCTTCGATCTCGGTAACAAGGGTATCCCCGCTGTTTGCAATGTTGCCTGAATTACCTAAAACTATGGCAACTTCCTTAGACCCCAGTAAACTTGAACTCCTGATACGGGCTATTGAATTCTTCGGGAACGGGTAGTCTCCTTTTATATAGAGCTCGCAGATTATCTTACCGTTATGCTTAGTGTCAAATGTAAGCACATTCACCTGCCCAATCTGTAAACCGTTCAGGGTGACCGGGTTGGAAACAACAAGTCCATCCACATTGTCATAAACGGCATAGAAGGTCCTGCTGCGGGTAAGAAGTTCAAGCCCTTTTAGATACATCAGCCCCCAGATCAAGACAAGAGTGGCAAAAATAAACACCAAACCGATCTTTATCTCCCGTTGATATTTGATGGCCATACTTTTTTTTTACAAATATAAAATTAAATCCGGTGATCTTATTTTATCCCGGGAGTTGACAGTGCTTCTTCTTTTGTAATCCGGGCATCATTCTTAAAGAACACAATGAATGCATCCCTGAAACCTTTTGTCTTTACCTGTGAAAGCAGGCGTTCTGCTGCTGCCATGGATGTTTCATCCCCAACAGTATATTTGTACATGCCGTTATGCTGGTACATTCGCACGCCAGAAAGGCCTGCAAACATAGACGAAGTTGTTTCAACTTCCCTGGAGATTGAAGCCACCTGAACCCTAATTGAAATACCGCTGGCGGATGGTTTTAAAGGTGGGGCATCTGATGCCCCGGAAATGCTGGCTGTAGTCGGCGGCTGGGTTAACTGTTTTTGCTGGTGGGCGTCGGGAGATGGTTTCTTTGCCTGTGTGGTTTCAGGTTTTGGCACATATGATTTTGGATACTGCTGGCTTACAGCCTGTTCAGGTGTTTCAACATTTTGCTTGAAATTCTTAAAAGCCCTGAAAACTGCCGAGGCAATATATTCCTGTCCTTTATCGGTGACCATAAATGTTTCTTCGTTCGGGTTGCTCAGGTAGCCGGTTTCGACCAGTACGCTGGGCATGGTCGTTTTATAAAGTACAAGAAAACCGGCCTGCCTTACTCCCCTGTCGTTCATTCCGACCCTTTCCTCAAACTGCTTCTGAACCTCTGCAGCAAATTCCATACTCTGCTCAAGGTAGGCATCCTGGAACATAGAGAACGTTATGTATGATTCATCGGTATTGGGGTTAAACCCATCGTACCTTTTAGCATAGTCGGATTCCATTAGGATTGAGGCGTTCTCCGTTTTGGCTATCTCCAGATTTGCCTGGGTCCTGTGAAGCCCCATTACATAAGTTTCAGCACCTCTGAGTGAGTGATTTGTGTTCGCGTTGCAATGGATGGAGATAAACAGGTCGGCTTTCATGTCATTGGCAAACTGGGCCCTGCGGTTCAGTTCGACAAACACATCCCGGTCACGGGTAAAAATAACTTTTACATCCTTGCAATTTTTCTGTATCATATTGCCCAGTTTCAGAGCAATAGCAAGGGCGACATTCTTTTCCTTCGCCCGCTGACCGATAGTCCCCGGATCCTGTCCGCCATGACCGGCGTCAATCACAACCCTTCTGATCGCAACTTTTTTCTGGGCATGTATGCTCTCTGATTGCAATACAAGAAATAAGCAGGGAAGAAAAAACCAAATTATGGAAGGGATCTTAGTTTTTTGCATATCGCGGCAGAACTCAGCACGTTTCAAGTAAACGCCTGAAAGCCTTTAGTTTAATGTTAAAGATTCATAAAAAGTTCAATAAATCTAAGTATTTTGATTAGTTTTGAACTCCGAAAAACAAGGATATTCAAGTCATTAATCCAGGCTGTTTTCAAAACAAAGATATATTATAAACCTCAGAATCCGGAAGAGAAGTTGTTAACCAAATTATTAACAAGGACTGCCTTCTTGCTCCTTTTTATTTTTATGGGGTTTACATTACATGCATTCCATACTGTATCATCTGACACCCTGAAAAGAAAACCCGCCGACAGCCTTCTTTTACCGAATTCTCTTCAGAATACAGAGATCCGCGATCAGGATGGTAACACTTACAGGGTTGACCCCTTGAAAAAAAATGACACCATCCGCGCAGATTCTTTGGCAGCGCCTGACTCAATAAAGACCGACAGCATTCCAAAGAAAAAGAAGTCGAATGCTGCCCTGAAATCAAAGGTGGAGTTCAAGGCTGCTGATTCACTGAGGTTTGAAATAGACAAACAAAAAGTATACATGTTCAAGGATGCTGATGTCAAGTACGAAGACATCACCATGAAAGCCGCATATCTCGAGATCGATTTTCCAAAAAATGAAGTCTTTGCCCAGGGAGTTCCTGACTCAACCGGGAAAGACCAGGGGATCCCCGACTTTGCCCAGGGAACCATGTCGTTCAAGTCAAAGCAGATCCGGTATAACTATACGTCCAAGAGGGGATATATAAAAACTGTGTTTACAAAGCAGGATGAAGGATATCTGCATGGCACGGTTGTAAAGAAAATGGAGAATGACATAACCTATGTTAAGAGCGGGGCTTATACTACCTGTGACCTTCCGGAAGATCCGCATTTTGCGTTCCGCTTTGGACGGGCAAAGGTCATACCCGGAAAAAGAGTAATTACAGGTCCGGCATTTTTAGAGATCGCCGGGGTTTCCACCCCAATCCTGGTTCCTTTCGGATATTTCCCAAGCCGGTCGGGAAGACATTCAGGCTTGATACTGCCAACCTATGGAGAAACCGACACCAGGGGTTTTTACTTCCAGAACCTGGGTTATTACTTTGCAATAAGCCAGTATTTTGACCTTACCGTTGTCGGGGACATTTACACTCATGGCAGTTGGGCAGTGAGACCTTCGGCAAGGTATGCCAAGAGATACAAATACAGCGGGAATGTCAATTTCGGATATGCTTTAAACAGGATGGGATCTGAGGATTCCCCCGATTTCCAGATCAAGAAGGATTTCGAATTTCACTGGAACCATACACAGGATCCGAAGGCGAGACCAAGGTCGACGTTTTCGGCTAATGTCAATATAGTGAGTAATACCTATAACAAGTACAATCTGAGTTCCAGCACCCAGAGTTACCTGTCAAACACGTTTACATCAAGTGTCAACTATTCAACTAATTTCGGAGGGAAGGTTTACCTGAACCTCAACTTCAACCATAGCCAGAACACCCTGTCGAAAACAATAAACCTGGTTCTTCCGCAAATTTCAATGGCCGTGAACCAGTTCTATCCTTTCCGCAGAAAAAACCCTGTTGGCAACCTGAAATGGTATGAAAAGATTACCATGAAGTACAATCTCGATATGGAAAACAGGTATTATACCTATGATTCATTATTGTTCAGAGGAAACTGGATCGACAGCCTGCAGAACGGGATCAGGCATGCAATACCGATAAACGCTTCCGTTAATGTTTTTAAATTTTTCACATGGACGAATTCTGTGAATCTTACCGACCGCATGTACTTTAAAACCATCAGAAAGTATTATCAGAAGGATACCATCATAAGTGCCGGAGACACGATTTTGCCGGGTTATAAGACCCGACAAGTGAGTGGTTTTGCGAACGTGGTCGACGCAAGCTTCTCTTCTTCGATTAACACAAGGATCTATGGGATGTATCAGTTCAAGAAAGGTCCTCTCGTCGCAATCAGGCATATGGTAACACCTTCACTTTCATTTTCTTTTGCCCCGGGCATGGGTGGATCAAATATGGGATATTACAGGTATATTGAGAATGATACAAATAAAAAAAATCCTCAGAAATATTCCGTTTTCGAACAAGGCATTTACGGATCTCCCCAGCAATTTAATGCAGGTATAGTGAGTTTTGCGTTGAGCAACAACCTTGAGATGAAAGTGAAAAGCAAAAAGGATACCGTCTCCGGGACTAAAAAGATCCCTCTCATCGACGACCTCACCTTACGTATCTCCTATGACCTTGCCCGCGACTCACTGAACTGGTCCCCATTGCAGTTATCAGCAAGAAGCACTATTATCAAAGGTCTTACTCTTCAGTACGCGGCGCAATGGGATATGTATGTTCATGACACACTGGGAAGGCGGATAAATCAAACTACTCTGAGCGCATATAACAAACTGCTTAAGTTTGACAATTCCTCCCTCGATATCGGATTCAACTACAGTCTTTCGTCAGATAAAGTCAAGAAAAAGAAGACTGCGACTGCAAATACAAATGCGAATACAAATGCTGCGACTGCACTAACGACCCAGCAAAAAGCAGAAGCGGTGCCCGATTATGATTATTATGTTGATTTTGACATCCCCTGGAGTTTCAACGTTTCATATAATTTCCATTATACGAACTCTTTTAACTCGTCTTACGGGCACAACATCGACCAGGTAGTGCAAACACTCGGTTTCGGCGGTCAGCTTAATATCACCCCAAAGTGGAAGATCACCCTCACTACCGGTTGGGATTTCACTCACGGGCAGTTGTCTTACACTTCGATAAACGTTTACCGTGACCTGCATTGCTGGGAAATGAGTTTTGGATGGGTCCCCAAGGGCGGACAGCAGAACTGGAATTTCTCGATCAATATAAAAGCCTCTATGCTTCAGGATCTTAAACTGAATAAAAAGAAAGATTTCAGGGATTTTACAAATTAAATGATGTGGTGTGAGGCATGGTGGCGAAGGTTCAGACACACAAACAAAAAATCAAAAAATATGAAAAGAATTATTTCAACTCCTGATGCTCCAAAAGCAATTGCAACTTACAGCCAGGCGGTGGAAGCAAATGGCATGCTGTTCATATCGGGTCAGATTGCAATTGTTCCGGAAACCGGAAAACTTATTGAAGGGGCAATAGAAGCACAGACCGTGCAGGTTATGAAGAACATTGGCGCAGTTTTACACGCAGCGGGATATACATATAAGGATGTGATCAAAACGACTTGTCTGCTGAGCAACATGGCTGATTATGCAACAGTCAACGTTATCTATGGTTCATACTTTACTGAGAATCCGCCTGCAAGGGCTGCCTATTCAGTCTCAGGACTACCCTTGGGATCACTTATAGAAATTGAGACGATCGCCTGTAAATAACTCGGTATCATTCCCCGATCAGAACATATGCAGCCCAGTTCACAGGCAGGGATGTAGAAGGCTCCTGAATCATATGCAGTTTGACCTGCTGTAATGCTTTGCTGAAGGACATGCCTGACAGGTAATTCCTGTAAAAATCCACCATGAAGGGTTCAGCAAAACGATCACTGACATTCCATAAAGTACATAAAATATTCCTGGCTCCCGCTTTCATAAAGCAGTCGACACAGCTGAACCAGTTCAAACCTATCCTTGTACGAAGGTTTGCTGAGGCACAGGCATCCAGAACAATAAGTTCCGCTGGTATTTTCATATTGCAGATATCCTTCACTGCCAGTAAACCATCATCGGTATATCCATTCTCACGATCTGAGGCAAATTCGCTGAACAAAAGCCCGTTCATCTCAGGAAGTTCGGGACTTGTTATTGAGTGAGTGGCAATGTGGAGAATATCGCTGAAAGGAGCTATCTGCCTGAACGTATTTTCATTCGAATTTTCACAAAGTAAAACGAGTGGAGTTTTCCCGTTCTCTCTGAACATCTCTCCAATCCTGCTTATTTCGCTTCCGGCGTTTGGAAGGAACTGTATACACTCATCATACTCAAATCCCGGAGAAAATCCTGCAAAGGCCAGGCTGTTTCCGGCTCCTGCCCTGGTTTTAACAAATAAATTCCGGATTCTCGAGCCGAGCCATTGCTCAAGCGAGTTATTATATACTATTTCATATGATTCGACTAGCAACTTCCTCCTGGCAGAAGAAGTTCCATCCTTATCTGGCTGTATCAGTATCTCGAAAGGAAACCCGGCCAGGCGTTCACGTGGAATTATAATCACCTTTGATTTACCCTTAAGTTCTCCTGAAATTGCCCCAAGAAATAACCGGGTAAGGCATTGAGACTGCTGCCTGTAGTCGACAAGATCGGCCATCCGTATGTGCCGGAGAAACTGTTTTAACACCTTCCAGAAACCGGGAGGAACCGGAAATGTATAAAGCCTTGAAGATTCATTGGTGACCGCCATGACCCTGATAAGAGTATCTGAAGGGCAGTAATCAAGAAGGACTTCCTTTTTTGAGAGTAAACCACTTACCATAAGCAGCATGGACGGATTGTAATGAGAGGCATATGGCTCACCGGGTGTTAATCTGCCATGTAAACTGCAATCCATCTCCTCTCCTGTATGCAGTTCGGCTAACAATAGAGGTTCAGGCATTTGCCGGTATGCGGTCAGACCCAGATCATATATTATCCGATCGGATCCGATGTCGGAAAGCATAATACGTATATCTTTTACCTGCCCTCTCAAATGAGAAAGGAAACCCGGGAATACCAGCAAAACAAACACTATATATCCAATAAGCTTAGGATCCATATGTCATCAGTAAACTGTAATACTTCCAATTGTCACAAGGTCCTCTCCCGTAGTTATCTTATAATAATAAAGCCCTCTTCCCAGTTTCCTGGTGTTCAGAATATAACTGACATCATTGGTATGGCAATTTTTCAGGATCACTTTCCCCGTGTTATCACAGACCTCAAGAATTACGGGAACCATGCCTGAGAGCCACCTCCAGCTGAACTGGAGCAGACTGTCGCTTTTACAGCTTACTCTTGATCCGGGTGAGATTACAATCAACGAAACATCCCTTGTGACTGATCCGACCAGGTACTCATATTCAGGCCTGGGCGTATACATATTTCCAGACTGCCCGTCCTGTATAACTTCTCTCCTCCCGGCAGGAGAATAAGTGAGCTTTTCCTTTTCACTTCCAAATCCAAGGAAGCCCTGGATCCTTTGCATGGAAAAAGGCCGGGAAATATTATACATATTACTATAGCTTACATAATTATACCGTGCTAATAAATAGGTAGTCCCGGCAAGCGCAAACAAAACAAGAATGGATGCAGCAATTTTGAGATAGAAAGGGAATCTTAATTTTCCTTGTTCCTCTTTCATAGTTTTCCTAATCTGTTCAGAGAGCCTCAGACGCATTCCGTCGTCAAACATCAGGCTTAATTCCCTGTCGAGTCTTAATTCATTTCTTAGAACAGGGTTATGTGAGGCCTGCGATAGTATACTTTCCTCCTCGTCAGGGGTCAGCTCATGATCAGTGAATTTGCCGATCCAATGGCTGTAACTGAGATAATTATTCATAGTTCATAAATGGTTTGCAGTCAGGGTCACTCATTATTTTCTTTCTTAGCAGGTTTTTGCAGTAATACTTTCTGGCTTTCACATATTCTGCATCCTTGTAATTCATGATTCTTGCAATTTCTTCCAGCGGAGTCCTCTGGATATAGTGTGTAAGCAAAACCCTGCAGAATTCAGGCATTTCAAGTAAATGTTTTTTAAACAAACGGTATTTTTCAGCATCAGCCTCTTCCTCTGCCTCCTGGCAGTAGGATTCCTTGGCTTCTGAAACGAAGGTATCGGTGCCGTATAGCAACCTGTATTTTCTTTCAAGCCTCCGCATCCAGATATTCTTACAAACAGAAAAAAGATAGGTCTTCAGACTGCTGTTAAGCGTGAATCTTTTGTTTTTAAGCCGGTTAAAAATCACGATCAAACCATCGTGAAAAATATCCTGAGCATCTTCCAGACTTCCGTTCTGGGGGCTTACAATAGAGCGTACCATAGGGAAGTACTCCCTGTAAAGAAAATTAATACAGCTCTTCTTTCCTTCGAGCAGGCCATTGATCAGCCAATCATTTGTGTTGAACAGAAACATACCTGATAATATTTTACTTTATCCGGGATAACCCTAAAAGTGATATGATTTTTGAAAAAAAAGTTATTAACAGGTATAGGCCAGATTGCCTGTTGTCATGAGAATGACAGATAATGTCTAAAAAGCGTTGCGTGGTAATAAAAAAAAATCCCCGGTGGATAAATCAGAGCAAGGCGGAAATTCTCCGGTAACTTGCCACATATATTTATTTGCAGTACGTTTGCAGTAGCAAACCTGGCACTCCTATTTCTCGACTTTTAAAATATCCCAGATGAAGATCTCCGTAAAACTCCTGATTTCTCTATTATCTTGCTTTCTTTACCTCGGAAATCCGGGGCTTGTTCAGGCCCAGTACAATTCTGCAAATGCAAAAAAGCTGATTACACCTGAATTCATGTGCAGGCAGATCGGCTATCTGGCTTCCGATTCGATGAAGGGAAGAAATACACCTAGTCCGCAGCTCGACAGCGCTGCTTCCTATATCGCAGGGGAATTCAGATCATGGGGTGTGAAGCCCTGGCAAGGGAGTTACTTTCAGGAGATCCCGATTTGCACTGATCATCTGGGTGATACGAACGAACTGACAATCTCCAGGGAGGGTAAAAGCAATCTGCTGACTATTAAAACAGATTTCGTTCCTTACGATTTCTCTTCTGCCGGCAGGGTAACTGCTGGTGTGGTTTTTGCCGGTTACGGCATCACTGCGCCGGAGTACAAGTACGATGACTACACCGGGATCGATGCAACAGGCAAGATCGTCATCATGTTCAGAAATGAACCTCAGAAAGATGACTCCACCTCAGTATTCCAGGGGAAGGACGACACCCGGTATGTTTCCCTTAAGGAAAAAATGAAAAATGCGATGAAACATGGAGCAGTGGGAATGCTGGTCATAAACGGACCGATGCAATACAGCAGCCTGAAGCCAAGAGGTTTCCCATGGCCTTCCTTATCAAAGATACTTCCGAAAGATGCACTTCCGCTTTACTTGTGTTCAGACCATGAGAATCAGATTCCAGCCATGCATATCGGTGAAGCCGCAATCAACCTTTTCTTTGGAAGTGTTGATTCATTGAGTCACCTTGAAGAAAGAATTGAGAAAAACCTTCAGTGCGTTTCCTTTGAATTGCCGGCTTTCAAAGTATGTATGCATGCTAACATCATTACAACTGAATTTACAGCAAGTAATGTCATCGGATTTATTCCGGGAAGGGACTCTGTGCTTGGTCATCAGCTGGTTATTATCGGTGCTCATTACGATCATGTGGGATTCAGGAAAGAGCATTCTGATACTGCGGATTACATTTTCAACGGAGCCGACGATAATGCCTCAGGCACTGCCGGAGTAATGTCCCTGGCATATGCGTTCAGCAGGTTAAAAGAAAAACCAAAACGAAGCATGATGTTCATCCTCTTTGCAGGGGAGGAAAAAGGATTGTTCGGCTCAAAGTATTATACCTCCCATCCGCTTCACCCCCTGGCATCCACAGTTGCAATGCTTAATCTCGACATGATCTCAAGGAACTATCCGGATTCACTCTACCTTGAAGGCGCCAGGCAAAGTCCTGACATCACGAACATCATCCGCAGGGAAAACAAGAAAACAAAGTTCATCCTCGTAGTAAAGAACAGTGATTTTCTGGGAGGAAGCGATCATTATTACTTTTATAAACATAATATCCCGTTCATGTTTTTCTTTACGGGTTTGCATAAGGATTATCACCAGCCGGGCGATAGCCCCGGTAAGGTTGATTGTTTTAAGGCCGCCCGTGTAAGCAGGCTGGCGTTTTTCACAGCCGGCCGTATTGCCAATGATAAGAACAGGTACAGCATAATACCTGCTTCGGATGACCCGCCCCTGGGACAGTAAAAGAGTTGATTAATCAATGATCCAATAAATATAAATGACTATGAAAACGAAATTAATGCTGGCGATTTTGACCATTGTCCCGATGATGTTCCAGTCTGAAGGTAAAGCCCAGGAAAAATTCAGCCTGACTTACAAACTTGAAAAAGGGAAAACGTACAAGTACGCCCAGGATAACATCATTGAAACCACCCAGGAGATGGGGGGACAGGAAATGAAAATGAATACCGACGGACATTCCGTCATGCAGTAGGTGGTTGAGGATGTAACGAAGGAAGGTGTGATGACTGTTGTGTATTCCTATGCTGAAGCAAAATTCAGGATGAAGGGCATGGGCAGGGATACCACCATGGACCTTAAGGATCTGACAACGGCCTCGACCAGGGCCGAGATACTTCCTACAGGTAAGGTTATTAAAAACAAAACCGCTGACACATCAAAATCTACAAAGTCATCGATGGCAATGAACATGTTTGCAAATGCCAACCTGGCAATCCTCCCCGATAAGTCTGTTGCTGTTGGAGATAAATGGCCAAGAGTTTCAAGCGACACTACTGAATCTGAAGGAGGTCAGATGATTTATAAAAGAAACCTGGAATACACTGCCCTGGCCAGGGAGAAAAGAGGAAACCGCGAATGTCTTAAGATCGACTTCAAAGGCACCATGGAGATCACAGGAAAGATGAAACAAATGGGCATGGATATGGTGCTTGAAGGCAGCGGTGAAGTCTCAGGAACCGTTTGGTTTGATCCTGCGGCAGGTTTGCTTATTGAAGATCAGAATATAAACATCATTGAAATGACCATGGCATTGACCGGGCAGGCTCAGATGACTATCCCGATGACGCAGAAGGTCAACAGCACACAAAAACTCATTGAATAAATGCAAAAGATCGCATTCTTTATTGGCTTTTTGCTGATATCTGTGCCCCTTTTCTGCCAGGAATGTGGGGATAAAGCACACAGCAGCAAGGAACTCCTTGACCGGCGCAAAGCCCTTCTTAACATGCTGGATACAGGCTCGGCCGTTTTGATTAAATCGGCTGATGCGACTCCCGACAATATGATCGAACCTTTCAGGCAGAGTCCTGATTTCATGTATCTCACCGGGATAGACGAACCGGGATATAAAATAATCATGTATCCTAAAGGATATCGTTTTGGTAACAGGCTTAAGTCAGTGATCATATTCACATACCCTGAACAGCTTTATGAACCTGTTTTTCTTTCGGCCGGCGACACCCTGCTTGATGACAAATTTTTCGAACCCGTTCTTGCAAGTATTACAAGGGATCTGAGAACACTGTATTATTCTCCTGTTCCTGAACTCACGAACGACTGGTTAAACGAGAAAGTCGTAATCCGCGAACGAGAGGTGAAGAAAACCTTTGAACAGGCGCATCCCGGGCTTAAGTTAAAACCTGCGAACAAACTTTTCAGTTTGATGCGGCAGATCAAAACCGATGACGAAATCGCTCAGACCCGCAAGGCCATTGGATTCACAGGCGACGGCATCAGATCGGTGATGCAGAAGATCAGGCCGGGGATGTACGAGTATGAGGTACAGGCTATCATCGAATATGAAGCAAAGAGTGAGGGGGCTTCTAGCATGGCGTTTCCATCCATCATCGGTTCCGGCACCAACAGCCTCATGCCGCATTATGAAAAGAACAGCTGCCGGATGAAGAAAGATGATATCGTGGTGATGGATGTTGGGGCAAGGTATGAGTCATATTGTGCCGATATCACCAGGACTATTCCGGTTTCGGGAAGTTTCACTCCCGGCCAGAAGGTAATCTACCAGGCGGTGCTTGATATACAGAAAGAGGTGATTGCAATGATAAAATCCGGCATCACATTCAGTGATCTCGACAGGAGAACCACCCAACTGACGGCTGCGGCAGGATACAAAAACTACATTATTCATTCAGTTACACATTCCCTCGGCCTTGTTGTTCATGACCCTTCTGCAGGGGATACACTCAGGCCGGGAATGATCATAACAATAGAGCCCGGGATCTACATTCCCTCTGATGATACTGTTCAGGCTTCTGACCGCCGTGGATTCGGCGTTCGTATTGAAGACGATGTTCTTGTGACTGCGGATGGCTTTGAGGTGTTGTCAAAAAACATACCCAAAGAGATAGCCGAAATCGAAAAGCTGATGAATAACAAAAGGAAATGATACCCGGACGGATGCCGGTTTAGTTTCAGAATAATCCTTTCAGCAATGAATCTTCAACCTTGTTCGGAAGAGTGACTTTAAGTCCGGGATTCTGATCCATCGCCCGTTTGATGGCAAATACCGCCTCATCGTTTCTTGCCCATGCCCTGCGGGAGATGCCGTTATTCACATCCCAGTGTAGCATGTTCTTTAATCGGCGGTCAGCATCGGAGGATCCGTCGAGGACCATTCCAAAGCCCCCGTTGATGACTTCTCCCCAGCCTACTCCTCCGCCGTTATGAATGGAAACCCAGGTTGCCCCCCTGAAACTGTCGCCTATCACATTTTGTACTGCCATATCCGCAGTAAATGAAGATCCGTCATAAATATTTGAAGTCTCGCGGAAAGGTGAATCGGTGCCAGAAACATCATGATGGTCCCTGCCAAGGACTACCGGGGCCGAGATCCTGCCGTTCCTGATGGCTTCGTTGAAGGCAGCAGCAATCTTTGTGCGGCCTTCACAATCGGCATAGAGTATCCTGGCCTGTGAGCCAACGACCATTTTGTTTTTCCCTGCCTCACGGATCCAGTGTATATTATCCCTCATCTGGAGTTCAATCTCGGGAGGTGAAGCCGAGGCGATCTGTTCAAGTACATCTCCGGCAATCCTGTCGGTGACTTCCAGGTCGGCAGGGTCGCCCGAAGTGCAAACCCACCTGAAAGGACCAAAACCATAATCAAAAAACAAGGGGCCCATGATATCCTGAACATACGAAGGATAGATGAAAGTACCATCAGATCTGAACACATCAGCCCCCGCCCTGCCTGCTTCGAGAAGGAAGGCATTGCCGTAATCCCAGAAATAGGTTCCCATTGCCGACATCCTGTTGATGGCAGCTATTTGCCTCCTGAGTGATTTCTTCACTTCCTCCCTGAAAGCTGCGGGATCCTTTACCATGAGGACATTCGATTCCTCCATTGTGAGCCCGGCCGGATAATACCCTCCGGCCCAGGGGTTGTGAAGGGAAGTCTGGTCGGAACCCAGTTCAACCGGGATGTTTCTTTCGGCCAGCTTTTCCCAGAGGTCAACTACATTGCCCTGGTAAGCCATCGAAACGGCTTCTTTAGCCTCCCTGGCCTGAACCATTCTTGCGATGAGATCGTCGAGGTTGGTATACACTTCGTCGACCCAGCCCTGGGAATGCCGTTTTTTAACCGCCCAGGGATTGATCTCGGCAACCACGCCTATCGCTCCGGCAATGACTGAAGCTTTTGCCTGTGCTCCTGACATCCCACCCAAACCGGAAGTCACGAAGATCTTTCCCCTGATATCGCCCGAGGCCTGCCTCCTGGCTGCATTCAGAACTGTAATGGTGGTTCCGTGAACTATCCCCTGCGGGCCGATATACATGTAAGAACCCGCCGTCATTTGTCCGTATTGAGTCACTCCCAGCGCATTAAACCGCTCCCAGTCATCGGGCTTGCTGTAATTCGGGATCATCATGCCGTTCGTCACGACCACCCTGGGCGCATCCTTATGTGAAGGAAACAAACCCATAGGATGACCCGAATACATCACCAGGGTCTGTTCATCAGACATCGTCGCCAGGTATTTCATAGTGAGCAGATACTGGGCCCAGTTCTGGAACACTGCCCCGTTGCCGCCATAGGTAATGAGTTCATGCGGATGCTGGGCAACTGCCGGATCAAGGTTGTTCTGTATCATCAGCATCACGGCAGCAGCCTGAAGGGTTTTACATGGATACTCGTGTATATTGCGGGCATGAATCGAATATTCAGGCCTGAAACGGTACATGTATATACGGCCGTACTTCAGAAGCTCAGCGGCAAATTCTTTTGAGAGCACTTCGTGGAATTCTGAAGGGAAATAACGAAGGGCGTTTCGTACTGCCAGCAATTTCTCTTCACGGCCGAGGCTGTCTTTCCTTACCGGGGCATGGCTTACATTCGGGTCAAACGACTTGGGCTCAGGTAAAACTGAGGGTATGCCTTGTAAGATAGTTTGCTTGAAATCCATCGTTTCCATTTATTTACAATCGGATGTTAAATAACAATTTACGATTTACGATTTACGAATGGCGACTGGAACTGAAAATTCGTAACTCGTAATTTGTAACTCGTAATTCATAAATTCTCTTATATTTTGTCCTGCGAATCCTTCAGGATCTGGTATAGCAGATCACGGGCCCTGAAAAGCTGTGCTTTCACAGTACCAAGCGGAAGGTCGAGAGTTGAGGCGATCTCCTCATATGACCATTCCTTAAAATATCTCATCTCGATGAGCTGACGGTAATGGGGCTTCAACTTTTCAACAACCTCATGCATAAGCTTCACTTTCTGCTTTGCGATCACATGTTCCTCAGGATCAGGCATATTGTCGGGGATGTTCGAAGGATAATCATTTGAACCCTCCTCATCCCCCCAATCATAATCGGCATACTGAATCCTCCTGCTCTTCCGCAGAAAATCGACACAATTGTTTGCCCCGATCTTGAACAGCCAGGTACTGAATGCATAATCGGGTGTATACTGGGGCAGATTCCTGAATGCCTTGCCAAACGCTTCAATCGTAAGGTCATCAGCATCCACGGGATTGCCAGTCATTTTCAGCATCATGAAATATAAAGAATCCCGGTAATTGTTGAGCAGCTCGGCGTAAGCTTTCTGGTCACCGTCCTTGAGCGCAAGCTGAACCAGACGGTAATCTCTCTGCCCCTTATCGGTAAGATGACTGGCTAATTCCATGTATTCGGTTTGCGGAAAATATTCGTGATGCCGATCGCAATATTCAGTAACAAAAGTACGATTTCCAGCAAAGGAATAAAAAAGATGAGATCCCGCTCACCCAGTTTACTGAAACAAGGTGCAAAAACGAGGTACTGAACGATCATTCTCAGAACAACCAATCCGAGAACCGGGAAGATTGAAAAATTCAGCGAAAGCATCAGGGCGGCAAACAGGTAAAAACCGAACAGGCTGAGGGAGTATAATCCAAGCAGGAATTTAAATTTGAACCTGTAATGCGAGGAGGTGGTAAGATGCCTGCGTTTCTGGGTGATCCAGTGGCTAAAAGATTTTTTCGGTTCAGAGTATGTAAATCCTTCAGGGTTTACAACAACTGCTGTATTTGATTTCCGGGCTACCCTGTTGATGAACAGATCGTCGTCGCCCGACCTTACCCTGTAATGCTGAATAAAGCCCTTGTTGTAGTAAAACACCGATTTAAGGTATGATAGGTTCCTGCCAACACCCATATAGGGAAGTCCCGCCAGGGCATACGAAAGATACTGGGTGGCAATATGTGCAGTATCAAACCGTATCAGCCTGTTAAGCAGGCCTTTGCTTCGCGAATATGGACTGTACCCGATAACTACTTCTATTCCTTTCCTGTATGCCGATTGCATACTCGTGATCCAGTTTCGGGATGAGGGCCGGCAGTCGGCATCGGTAAGAAGCACCTTGTCGTATTTCGCCGACCGTATCCCTATAGAAAGCGGGAATTTCTTTCCTGTAAAAAAGTTCAGGTCCTCCTGTATGACAATACTTCTGAGGGCAGGGTATTCCCTTTGCAAATCCGATAGTAAATAACCCGTTTCATCATCGGAGGCATGGTTCACCACGAGGACCTCAAACAAAGGGTAATCCTGGTCGAGGATCAGGGGGAGGTTGTCTTTGAGCTTGTAGTATTCATTATGAGCGCAAATGACAACTGAAACACCTTCCCTGGGTTCAATAGGTTTTGCCATTTTGTAAAAGGAAAGCCTCAGAAAAATAATGAGATAATAAGCGATCTGGACAAGGAAAACAAACGAAAGAATGAGCAGCAGTGCTAAAGGAATTGTATCGAGATTTACAAGGCTGTCAGGCATTTAACAAGTATTAAATTGGATGAAGGCAAAGATATTCAGAATCCGCTATAAAAACCTACCTTTGTCGATAAATTGGCTTTTTCGTTAACATATAATCCCTGAATTCTGCCATATTCTGATGAATTTCAGCATTGAACATCGCGATCCGGGAAGCTCGGCAAGGGCAGGCTCACTGATCACCGATCACGGGTTGGTACGCACCCCGTTTTTCATGCCTGTTGGTACAGCCGGGGCGGTAAAAGCCATGCATATCAGGGATCTGAGGGAAGATATCAGGGCTGAGATCATGCTCAGTAACACCTACCACCTGTATTTGCGTCCCGGGACAAAAGTGATTGCCGGGGCAGGCGGACTGCATAAGTTCAACGGATGGGACAAGCCGATACTCACCGATAGCGGGGGGTTTCAGATCTATTCACTTGCCCATATCAGGAAAATCACAGATGACGGGGTTATTTTTCAATCCCATATCGACGGTTCGAGACATCATTTCACCCCCGAATCGGCAATCGATATCCAGCGTGATCTTGGGGCGGATATCATTATGGCATTTGATGAATGCACCCCATGGCCCTGCGAATATGAGTACGCCAAAAAATCTCTCAGCAGAACTCACAGATGGCTTGACCGCTGCCTTGAACACTTTGATAAAACGGATTGTAAACATGGTTATACACAATCTTTGTTTCCTATCGTCCAGGGCAGCACGTTTGAGGACCTCAGGATGCAATCCGCAGAATATATCGCTTCAAAAGATTCTGCAGGATGCGCTATCGGAGGGCTTTCGGTCGGAGAACCTGCTGAAATGATGTATGCGATCACCAGCCTGGTTTGCGGGATTCTTCCGCAGGAGAAACCACGTTATTTAATGGGCGTGGGAACCCCTGCAAACCTGCTTGAATGCATCGCCCTGGGCATAGATATGTTTGACTGCGTAATCCCGACCAGGAACGGCCGGAACGGGATGCTTTTCACCCGGGACGGAATTATCAATATTAAAAACGAAAAGTGGAAAAATGACTTTTCCCCTCTCGAACAAGGAGGTGATGTGTTTGCCGACCTGCAGTATACAAAGGCATTTGTACGCCACCTGTTTATTTGCGGGGAGATGCTTTCGGCAATGATCGCCACCACTCACAACCTCGGTTTTTATATCTGGCTGATGAAGGAAGCACGTAAGCACATACAGGAGGGGGATTTTGCGAAATGGAAAGCTGAAATGGTTATTAAACTGATGCGAAGATTATGAGAGATGCAAGATGCAGGATGCAGGATGGACGAATATTGAATATTGTTCGGCGAAGCCGTAATGAACACCAATGAAATAAGCAATTTCGTGAATAATGTCGAATATCGAGTCACCAATAACCAATAACCAACAACCCGATACCAAGACCCAGGATGAAATTCAGTAATGAACGAAAAAGTTTGTTGTTCCTGCTCCTGGGCTGGATGATCCTGAATTTCATCCAGGCCGCGGTCACCGGTTTGTTCGATGACGAGGCTTTGTTCTGGATGTACGGCCAACATCCTGCCTGGGGGTATTATGAGCACCCTCCCATGGTTGGAATACTGATCAGGGCGGGCTATACGTTATTCCATAACGAGTTTGGGGTAAGGTTCTTCTTTGTAATCCTCAGTACCCTCTCATTCTATCTTGTCGCAAAACTTGCAGGGGTGAAAGACCCTCTGCTGTTCGGTGCACTGGCATTTACAACCCTTATTGCCCAGGTGGGAGGATTTATGGCGGCTCCCGATGTGGCCTTGATGTTCTTTACCGTATTGTACTTCCTGGTGTATAAGAAATGGCTTGAAAACCAGGGAACATGGCTTGCCGTTCTGTGGGGAGTGATTATGGCGGCCATGATCTACAGCAAATATAACGGCATACTGGTCATCCTCTTCACCATCATGTCGAATTACAAACTGTTCAAAAGCAAATCCTTCTACATTGCGGCCTTAAGCGGAATCATCTGTATGATCCCTCACATTTTATGGTCCTTCAGATATGATCATCCAACCGTATATTACCACCTCTTTGAAAGGAACTTCGAGCAGTTCAACCTCCTGAAGTATTTCATGGAATTTTTTGTCGGACAGCTTGGTATTTACGGTCCGCTCATGGCGATCATCTTTTTCTGGTGCATGGTGGTTTTTAAAACCGAAGATACATTTGATAAAAGCCTCAAGTTCACTGCCATCGGCACATTGATGTTTTTCATGGCATACACTTTCCGCGGACAAGTGGAACCAAACTGGACGCTCCCTGCATTCGTTCCGCTTCTGATCATGGGGTACAGAACATCCGCAAACAGTATTAAACTTAGAAAATGGATCATGCCCCTGGCAGTTATAAGCCTTGTGTTTGTCGTGGGACTGCGGATATACCTCGTACATGATTTCCTGAAACTTCCCAGAAGCATGGTTAACCTTTCGGAATTATACGGATGGAAAGACTGGGCAAAGGAAGTCGAGAAAAAATCGGGAGGAAGGCCGGTTCTTTTCCTGAATTCCTACCAGAGGGCATCGAAATACATTTTCTATACAGGCCGGCCGGCATATACCATGGAAGATTATTCGGGGCACCGAACCCAGTTTTATTACTGGAGTGATGCTGAAAAAGGCCTGCAGGGGAAGAACATCATGGTCATCGACTTTTTACCCTGGCGGTGGCTGCCCGAAAAGCAGGAATTTCAAAGCGGGAACGGCATTGTCACCTATTATGGTTACTGGCAGAATTTCAGGTCACATTACAAACTCGGCATGAAATTTAAACTCAAGACATTAAGATTCCCTGCAAATGTGATGATAACTCTTCCTGTGACCATAACGAATCCATACAAGGATACGGTGAAGTTCAACCAGAACAACTGGATGCCTTCATGGCTGGTATATCATATACATTATAAAGACCATTTTGTGGCCAAGTCCGTTCAGTCGACCGATATAAGCAAGATGGTCATTCCGGGGGCGGCGAAAGATACGAGTATCAGGTTCCTTACGCCCGCAGTACCCGGGAATTATTACTTTTGGGTTTCCGTTGCCGAAGGATGGCTGCCACCGGCCAGGAATATGAATTATCAAACGATGGAAATATACTGATGCGCACACTCGATCTTTATATCATCCGCAAGTTCCTGGGGACCTTCTTTTTCACCCTGTTGCTGCTGATTTTCATCGTGGTGATCTTTGATATTTCAGAAAGGATAGATGACTTCCTCAGGACCAATCCTCCCCTTTTCGCCATTGTCGTTGACTACTATTTCAACTTCATTCCCTATTTTATCAACCTGTTCAGTTACCTGCTGACATTCATTGCCGTTATTTTCTTCACTTCCAAAATGGCCTCGAATTCAGAGATCATCGCCATCCTGGCCAGCGGCATCAGCTTTCGAAGGTTCCTGCTGCCCTATGTTGTTTCGGCACTCATTCTCGCCCTGCTTTCGTTTGTTCTGGCTAATTTCATTATTCCCTACACGAACCAGGGGATGTTCGCATTCGAGAAGAAATACATCAAAGACCCAAAGGAGTTCAACGATATGAACATCCACAGGCAGATCAGTCCGGGAACATTCATTTACCTTGAAAACTTCAATATCAGAACCAAAAGCGGATGGAAATTCACTATCGAAAAATTCGTCAAGAGGGAACTCGTTTACAAAATGAAGGCCGAGCGGCTTGACTGGGACAGTGCCCGTGCGAGGTGGACCATTACAAGTTTTTACGAAAGGCGGATGGACGGTCTCAATGAGACCATGAGGAAAGGGGTCAAACTTGACACGGTTTTACCCCTGGTCCCTGCCGATTTTACTGAAGATATTGAAGAAGTCAAGATCATGAACTACTTCATGCTCAGGGACCATATTGCCAAGAAAGAGCTCAGAGGGGACCCCGATGTCATGAAATACAAGGTCAAAGGATACAGCCGCATCTCTGATCCTTTTGCCACCATTATTCTGACGCTGATCGGCGTTGCAGTCTCTTCCCGCAAAGTCAGGGGAGGAATAGGATATCACCTGGGATTTGGCTTGTCACTGACCTTCCTGTATATTCTTTTCATGCAGATCTCTACTGTTTTTGCAACTTTCGGAAACCTTCAGCCCCTGGTAGCTGTCTGGATCCCGAATATTATTTTCGGTATTATCGCGATCGTGCTGATCAGGCTGGCACCGAAGTAATGGGGTTTGGGATTAGGGATTGGGGGTCGGCAACTCCGGATTATGGGTTGGAGATAGCCAGACGAAGCAGCCCGGGAAAAGGCCTTCAACTGCCGGGATTTCTTTGAACAATCCATAAACAGAAGAGCCGCTTCCACTCATGGAAGCATACAACGCACCCTTATCATACAAAAGATCCTTGATCTTCCCGATCAGAGGAAACTTGTTGATAACTGGTTTTTCAAAATCATTTACCATTTTAGACTTCCATTCCGAAACAGGTGTTTTCACAATCTCTCTAAGGGATATTGAAGGCTTTTCAGGATTGATCATCGCATAGGCTTCAGATGTGCTTATATGGACATGAGGGATCACTATAATAAGAAATGTCCCCTTAAGAGAGATCGGGACCGCCTCAAGTTTTTCACCCCTTCCCTGTGCAAAAGCAGGGCGGTTGTCAATAAAGAATGTACAATCACTTCCAAGCCTTGAAGCAAACGCTTTTAATTGATCGTTACTGAGACTGAGGCGGAAGATTTCGTTCAGGGCTTTCAGAGTAAAGGCGCCGTCAGAGGAACCTCCTCCCAGGCCCGAGCCCGTCGGTATTATTTTTTCAAGGCGGATGGTGACAGGGGGTATCCCGAAATGTTCGTTCATCAGGTTATACGCCTGAACACATAGGTTTGAAGAAGAGTCCCCGGGGATCTTAAGTCCGGATGATGAAAAATGAAAATTTCCATCTTGCGAAGGCTGGATTTCAACGATATCCGAGAGTGAGGCCGGGTAGAAAACCGTTTCAATATCGTGATAACCGTCAATACGCTTTCGCACTACATTTAATCCAAGATTGATTTTACAGTTTGGTCTTACGATCATGGTAAATTTACTTTTCGCCGGGAAATTTTTCGGGCCTCGAAAAAGCCGGATTAACAATAAAACTGCTGTCGGTAAGTGCAAGGATAAAATCTTTCAGATCAGATTTCTGGGCCGGTGTCAACTGGACCCCGTGATTTGCCACATGGTGCATCAGGGGGCTTATGCTGGGGGACCAGGTCACGCCTGAACTGTAAAAATTGATTACTTCTTCCAGTGTTTTGAACCTGCCATCATGCATATAGGGTGCAGTAAAGACCACATTCCTGAGAGTGGGAGCAACATAGGCCCCTATATCCATAACATCGCCGGTTACGCTGTGGCGGTCGGCAGGATCGGAAAAAACACTGTCGAGGCCGTTATTATAAAAAAGGTTTGTCGTAAACAATGGATTGGCTTCTCCTCCATGACAGTGAAAGCAATCACCCCCGGTTTCAGTCATAAAAAGAACATATCCCCTTCTTTCTTTTTCACTGAGCTGCTCCTTTCCTGCAAGGAACCTGTCGAATTTCGAGTTGGCTGAGATCAATGTGCGTATATACTGGGCAATAGCCCTGCCCACATTTTTCACAGTGACAGTGCGGCTTCCGAAAGCCTTTTCAAAAAGTTCAGGATACCCGTTCACCGACTGGATCAGCGCTTTTGTTTTGTTGGTATCTCCCGCCATTTCATGAGGGGCAATGATTGCCATCCAGGTTACGTCTTCAAGTTCGCGCTTTGCTTTAAGCGGGTTTTCGGAGTAAAGAGATCCGTTCCAAAGAAAGCCGTTATTGACCCATACCAGGTTTATCAGAGGAAGCATGAAGTGAGGCGTGAAAATCCCTGTAAGCCCGTAAGGGTGCCCTCCCGGGAAACGGGGATTATCGATCCCGCAAACAAAAGAATGTGATTGAAGATGACAAGTTGAGCAGCTCATTCCCGAATCGGGCGAAATCCGGCCCGACATCCTGCTGTCGTAAAAAAGATAACGCCCCAGATCGACACCCTCCTTTGTCATAGGGTTATCTGAAGGAACGTTCAGCCTGGTTGGAAAGTATTTTGGAATTTCTATGATATAGGGTGTAGCGGATGAGAAACCAGCATTCTCATCCTTGCTGCATGAAAGCAGGGTGAGAAGAAATGCCAGGACCCGGATCAGTTGTTTCATTAATCAGTATTTAGCTTCAGGGTAGCTGGGCATCCTGCATCCTGCATCCCGCATCATGTATCCTGTATCTTGCATCCTGCATCCCGCATCACTCTTTCACTTCCCTTTATCAGTAAACCTTACCGAAAACGCTTTCCTCCCGTTCAAACATGCATTATTCATCATATTCTGCTTCTGCATCATTGTGTTAGGGTATTTGGAAAAATCAAACTGGTTGTTACCTGTAAACCATTTGTTCACATTCATACTGATAACCATATATTTTACGTGACTTTCAGTAAGGGAAAAACCAGATGCAGGGAGGTTTACATCAAAATAATTCTGCACAAACGATGAGATTGAATCCGGATTGATCACATTGCCCTTATATATCTGTCCGATCCCGATGTGAAAGTTAAACGGATAAGGTATCCACTGGGCGGTTCTTCCCCATAAGATATTCATTTTCATATAATGATAGCCTCCACCAAGAACATCAGGCCAGTTCATATCTCTTTCGGGTGGATTCAGGAACCTGTTAGAATAGTTTTTAATTTCATTTATCCCGAAGGTAAATGAAACAGAATCAAACGTCCCCCACGGAACTTCAGTGTTCACCAGCCAGGTCAGAGTTGAAGGTATCCTTGCATCTATATAGTGGATCCCGTAATCTTTCTGAATAATGAACTTCGCCCCGTCGCTGCGATGCAGGGTGATATCCGAAATAAAATACTGCAAATCAGTTACTTTATAAACATTCCCCGAGGAATTTATATAATCAGCAGTATCAACAATGAACCGGAAGGTGTCGACCTTGTTTTCAAACCTGATCACCAGGGTCGTGGGATCTGTGGATGTCTCGTCGAACACTTTTCCTTTATTGCATGAAATCAGCGATACAACCAGGATTGATAAGACGATGACGTTACTTACCAATAAACATGGTGTATGTGGTTGCAGTCTGTAAACAGATCCTTTCATTCCAGCCTCCAATCTATTTCAGGTTTGCCCATTTGCCTGATTAACTCATTGATACGTGAAAAGTGCCGGTTGCCAAAGAAGCCTTTATGCGCAGAAAAAGGTGAAGGATGAGGCGATTTCAGAATAAAATGCCGCCCAGCATCGATCAAGCCTGACTTAGCCTCAGCAAATTTTCCCCATAATACAAATATCAGACCATCCCTGCGGGCAGAAAGTTGCTTTATAGCTTCATCTGTAAAAATCTCCCAGCCCCTGTTCTGGTGGGAACCTGCCTGGTTCTCCCGAACTGTAAGAGTCGCATTCAGCAGTAAAACCCCCTGCCTGGCCCAGGCTGTAAGGTTTCCGTGAGGTGGCTGCGGGAGCCCGAGATCTTTCTCGATCTCCTTGAAAATATTTTGCAATGAAGGCGGCTTCGCAACTCCCTCAAGTACCGAAAAACATAGTCCATGAGCTTCACCAGCACCATGGTATGGGTCCTGCCCCAGGATAACAACTTTAACCTGGTCAAACGGTGTCTGATTGAAAGCATTGAAAATCAATGATCCAGGGGGGAATACCTGGTACTTTTTTTTCTCTTCCAGCAAAAACGCTTTAAGATCAAACATATACGGCTTGGAAAACTCTGCTTCAAGTATGTTTTTCCATGATTCATCAATAGCCGGCTTAAGCTGTTCCATCCTTCAAATGAGGGTTATAAACCTAACAACGTTAATAACTTTAAACAATATTGTGCTCAAACTTGAGTTTATTACCTAATATTGCATAACTTTGCAAAACTTTATTAATCCCGGTCAATCAAGATGAGAAAGATAGCAATCTTATTACTTTCAGTGGTACTTTTGGGTATTATTTCTTCCTGCACTTCCAACAGAGGATGTGCTGCTTATGGTGAAAAGCAAAGATACCAAATGGAACGTCGCTGATTTGCTTTTTTAAGGAATTTTAAGGCTGCTCCTTTCTTTACATGGGCAGCCTTTTTATTTTTCTTAATTTTGTCTTCCCTTTCTTAACCAAATGAATAAGCTGTTTTTCCTGGGTTTAATCCTGATTGCTATTCCCTGTCTTTCAAGGGCCCAGGAAACATTTACCAACTACAGCGACTCAGCACCCGACAATGTACTGTTTGAAAGGCAGTGGAGCCTGGGAGCCCTTCTTCACTCAAACGGCTGGGGATTGAAGTTCAGAAAGGGATACAATCTCACCGCCCGCAAGCAGTTTATGTGGGAAATCGAGTGGTCAACCTATAAATCGGCAAAAGAAATAAAAGTAGTCAATCCGTATTATTCCGATTCCCGTCCCTATTTTTTCGGAAAACTGAATTATGTTTCTTTTTTAAGAGGAGGAGTTGGCCTGAATTATATTTTCAACCGTAAACCATATTGGGGAGGGGTGCAGGTAAGCGGATTGCTTTATGGCGGATTAAGTATCGGGATAACCAAACCTGCCTATGTTTTTGTTGCGTATCCTACATCAGGATCAAATTATGAATTGCGCGAACAACGGTATTCGGCTGATATTAATCCCGATTATATTTACGGACGGGGGTCATTCCTTGCAGGTATTCTGGAACTGAACTTTTTTCCGGGGCTTTATACAAAGACCGGGCTTGATTTCGAATTCGGAAGCCGCAATAAAATGATTTCCTCGCTTGAAGTGGGTGCTACACTTGATTATAGTCCTGTAGGCATCCCGATCATGGCCCTGAACCCCAAGCAGAACCTCTTCCTGACACTGTATGTAAGCGTGATGTTCGGAAAACGGTATAACAGATGACGGTAATTGGTACTTGGTGATTGGCAACAACCAAAAACCAACAACCAACAACCAACAACCAACAACCAACAACCAACAACCAACTACCAACAACCAACAACCAACTACCACCCGATTTCCCCATGACTGAACTTGCGCAGCTCCCCATCCGCAGTCAGAACACAAAGCCTTCCTAAATCGTCCACACCCTTTGTGCTGCCTGAAAAAACCTTGCCACCCGCAGTGAATTCAAGGATTTTCCCCAATCCACATAAAGATGCTGTATAATCATTATCAATTGCCTCAAATTCGCCACGCTTTAACCTTCCGTATTGATATTCAATATTGCTGCAGGTTTTCTGAAGCATGTCACGGATGTCATAATCTTTTGAAGTGAGTTGCTTCAATGAAACCGGATTTGGAACCCATTTGGGGAATCTGGTCTGGTTCAGGTTGATCCCGATACCTATTACTGAATGTTTCACTATACTTCCCATGATGCTGTGTTCAATCAGTATCCCGGCTATTTTTTTACCCGAAGCATAGATATCGTTGGGCCATTTTATACAACTCTTTACGGTTGCAGGCAGGTCCTTTCGCAGGGTTTGAAGGACCGCACAGGCGATGGACTTATTCAGGGCGAACTGCTGATGGGGCTGAAGGAAACGAGGCTCCAGGACCAGGCTGAAGGTCAGGTTCAACCCGGGTCCGGAATGCCAGGCATTACTGCCCTGCCCCCTGCCTTCAGTTTGCTCAGCTGCCAGGATCACGCTGCCCTCTGAGGCCAGGGAATCTTTCAGAAGCTGTTGAGCATAAGTATTAGTGGATCCTGTGCGTTCAAGATAAATGACCTCCACCTTCATAATGCAAAAAAATTATCGGCTGATCGCCTGTGCTGCTTTGATCAGAACGTCAGGCCGGTGAATGGAATCGTAAACCGGCATGACATCTTTCCCTGTTTCAAATAAGCCATAAACCGCCATCTGAGCAGTGCGTACCGAATATTCCACCGTGAACACGCAATCTTTCGGAGCTTCGGCAAACTGGCCCAGAAACGCAAAATTCGCAGCCCCTTTTGGCAAAACTTCCGGCCGGTCACCAACCTCTCTTGGCATGAACAGGCTGTCTACATAAGGCATCGCAACAGGGATACAATTTACCTTGCCTGCGTCCATAACCGGGTTCATGAGATCCTGGATTTTCAGGTGATACCATAATTCCTGGAGCATCTCTTTCCCGCTGCATTCAGCCATGGTCTTATTCACAAAATTCCCTTTCCTGTCGGGATAGAGTCCATAGCCCCAGAATATTTTCACATCCTTTGCCTGATTTGGAAAATGCGGCTGGCGGGCAATTACGAACGACATCAGCCAGTTTGAATCAGTAAGGGTTACCAATCCCCCGGTTCCGTCGACATTGCCCGAAAAATTTTCCATATGATCATGAAACGTGCTGTCTTTGAATGTTGCTGTGAACGAATACCATTTCTGGAGGTCGATGTTATCGCAGAAAGGTCCCGGATTCCCAAATGCAGAATCTTTCGCTGCAAGTTTTTTCCACAATTGCCAGGAACCTGACTCAGCCATGCCTTTTAACCTTGCCGGACTGTCCCATGTGCCGTTATCAGTGCTTTCGGTAAGGGAACCATTGGTAATGAAGACGTAATCATTTTCGCGCAGGACAATTTCATTTTTATCTCTGAGATGGATTACAGTGGCGGTTTTCCTGTCGGCCGACAAGTTAAAGTCAACATCCGCCACTTCCATTCCCATATCAAAATGAACTCCTTTCTCAACCAGGTACTTTTTCATGGGTAGTACCACCGAATGGTATTGATTGTACTTTGTGCGCATGACTCCGCCTAAACGGTTAAGTCCTTCAACAAGGTGAATAAAGCGTTTCATATACCTTCTCATCTCGGCAAGGCTGCTCCATTTCTGAAATGCGAACATTGAAGTCCAGATATACCAGAAATTAGTAGTAAAAAAATCCTGGTCAAACCAGTCTTCGATTCTTTTGTTCCCGAGAGATTTTTCAGAAGTAAAAGTAAGTTTAAGCAATTCTGTCTGCTGATGAAGATTGAGTCCGTATGAAGAAACATCCAGCTTCTTACCGTTTTTCAGGAGCCTGGCCTGGGCGTTGGAAACAAACCTTTCATTAAAATCGAAAGATTCATCTCTCACAGAAACATTCTGGTCTTCATATGAAGGGATAAAAGAAAGCAAATCCCAATAACAGGTATAATGCATTTCATGCATTCTTCCTCCTCTCACAACAAAGCCTTTTTCGGCATCGCCTGCACCATCAAGCGCACCGCCCGGAATCTGATCTTTTTCGAGAATATGGATATTTTCGCCGGGAACTCCTGCATCTTTAATAAGATATACAGCGCTGGCCAATGATGCTATGCCGCTTCCGATAAGATAGACTTTTGAATCTTTCGGATTCTTGTTTTTGCCTGATTTCATGATATCTCCTGTCGTTTATAATATGTTGTCCGATATAAAGGTAACATTCTTTCCCTGATTTTTCAATAAAAAAGATCCCCTGAAGTATATCACTTTTGGGAACATGGCGGATTAAGAGGAAAAAGAAAATGGACAATTACATCAATCACATTCCGATCAATCAGTGGGCCGAGGATGACAGGCCCAGGGAAAAACTGGAGATGAAAGGCAGGCATGCCCTGAGCGATACCGAGTTACTGGCCATCCTCATCAATACCGGCACAAGGCAGGAATCGGCTCTGGATCTTTCGAAGAACCTTTTGCAGAAAGCCGGGAATAACCTCATCGAACTTTCGCGAATGTGCCTGAGCGACCTTTTAAAAGAAAAGGGAATAGGAAAAGCCAAAGCCCTGGCAATCATTGCAGCAATGGAACTTGGCCGCCGGAGAAACGAGGCTGTTGCTGTAAGCCTCGAAAAGATCACACAAAGCAGGCAGGCTTATGAAATTTTCAGGAGCCTGATGGGGGAGCATCTGTATGAGCAGTTCTGGATGCTGCTTCTGAACAGGGGAAACCGCCTTCTGCGGAAGATCCAGATCAGCGAAGGCGGGATCTCAGGCACGGTAGTCGACCCGAAAAAGATTTTCAACATCGTACTGGAGTTTCGCGCTTCATCGATCATCATCGGGCACAACCATCCTTCGGGGAATCTCGAACCCAGCGAGGCCGACAGGAAGCTAACGAGGAAAATCCGCGATGCAGGTCTGCTTCTCGACATCGATGTACTGGACCATATCATCGTTGGCGATGACAGCTACTTTAGTTTTGCTGATATGGGACAGATGTAAAAGGATTTACGAGTTACGAATTACGAATTTAATACAATGGCTATTCGTAAATTAAAAAGCGTGAAGAAAAGCGTGAAGAAAAGCGTAATGAAGAGCGTGAAGAAAAGCGTAAAGAAAATCGTAAATCGGGCCTCGTAATTCGTAAATGCAATCGTAAATCGTAAATCGTCCTTCGTAAATCTCTCAGAGAATTGTATTCAATGTCCCGAAAGTATATCCCTGTTCAAGCGCATGATCAATAAACCGCGGGAGTGCAAACAGCATCTTCTCCCTGGCTTTGACTGAGTCGTGAAACACGATGATGGCTCCGGGACGGAGGTTGGCTGTGGCGTTAAGCAGGCATTGTTCAGGACTCACTGCATGATGGAAATCCATAGTTAGGGCCGACCAGAGGATGAACCTGAAATCATTCCTGAGTATGAAATACTGCCCGGGAGTTAACCTTCCGTGAGGGGGCCTGAATAGTTTGCTTTCAAAATACTCCCTGCAGTGCATCACGTTATTATAATAAGCCCCGGGTGAGGTTTTCCAGCCATTCAGATGATTGAAAGTATGGTTCCCGACGGCATGTCCATCCGCAGTCAACATATCAAAAACATCCCTGTGTTTTCTGACATTATCGCCAACACAAAAGAAGGTAGCCTGAACGTTTTTCTGCTTAAGAACCAAAAGTACATCCGGTGTGACTTCCGGTACAGGACCGTCGTCGAAGGTAAGATAAGCGACCTTTCGGTTCACTGGAACCTGGCATAGAAGGTAATCGGGACTCAGCGCCCGGTAGAACCAGGGCGGACGAACTGCATACATTGTTTATTCGGGCCTGTAAACCTTGTTTACGTATAATTCATAATATGAACTCAGGTTCTTGTCGGCCAGCTTTGCAAGATCCTCCTGTTTAGCTTCATTGGCGCAAACCCCTATCTTCTGCAGAGTGAACAAACTCTCCTGCATGGGAATTTCCATGTCCTTCAAATCCTTGTCGGGGAAGGAGAAATAATACGCCAGTTTCTCCGATGAGGTTTTGATCAGCCTTTCGGCCAGCTGGTTTGCCTTTTTCACATCTCCAAGTTTATATAAACCGTCGGCCAGAGCAACTATGAAGTAATCATAAGGAACAGCGTTGTCGGGCATCTCGGTAAGGCAGCGTTCGATCACCTTACGGGCCGAATCCTTTTTACCTTCAGCAATCAGGGCACCGGCAAGGCGCGCAAATACCGAACGGAGGTTCATTACCATGCGAATATTATTCTCGTCGAGGTATATTTTCGGATTATTCAGTCCGCCAAACTTGAACTTATTCATGAGGTTATCATACATCACCGAAGTGTTCACGTCGCCGAGTTCCTGCTCTGTAAGCGTGGCCGGCACTGGCAGCAGGCGGAAAGCCATGCCCTCCTGGTGAAAATACTTATCGAGCCCCAGGTAGGTATCCTGCCCGGTCGTAACAACAAAATAGACCGGCCTTTTCCAGTTGTTTGTTGCCAGAAGGTCAAGGATCATAAGGTTTGCTTTTTCAACAGCCTCGCGTTTGACCTCGAAAGTAAGATTTTGTATACTGCCGGCATATTTCGCAGGAACTGCGCCACTGCTCACCAGGTATGCCGAATCGGAAGGAAGGATGAACTTTCGGCCAGGGAAGAAATCAAAAGTGCCCGGGCCTCCGCTGGGACTCATTTTAAGCTTGCTGTCATCGGTATTTATAATCTGGAATAGCTGGCGGATGTCTAAGTACTGATTTTTAAACGAAGGGTCTTCAACAAGGTAAGTCACATCATGGTTCCCCTGCCTGTATTTTTCCCGGCTCATCGAGAATGGCACAGGATCAGAGTCATAGGCCTTTCGCTTCATCTGGTCTATATACCAGTCCATGTTAAGAAGGCTGAGATTCACGACTCTCACGTCGGTTCGTATACCTTCAACCTCCTGGGCGTACCATAAGGGGAAGGTGTCGTTGTCTCCGTTTGTAAAGAGTATTGCATTGGGGGCGCAGGAGTTCAGGTAATTCTCGGCCATTGCCAATGCCGTATACCTTCCCGAACGGTCATGGTCATCCCAACCCTGCTGTGCCATCACCCCAACAGTAATCAGTCCCAGTGCAAAAGAAAGGATCATTGAGAGATTGGCTTTCATCCACCTTCCGAGCAACTGGGCCAGGAAAATCACTCCAAGCCCTATCCATATTGCATATGCATAGAAAGACCCTGCAAATGCATAATCCCTTTCCCTTGGCTGGGGAGAATATTGATTCAGGTATATAACAATGGCAAGCCCTGTGAGAAGAAACAGTAATCCTATAACGATAAATGACTGGTAATCCTTTTTGAAACTGAAGTACATTCCAAGAAGTCCAAAAATCAGAGGAAGCAGATAAAAGCTGTTATCCCCTTTACTTTTACGGCTTTCCGGTATATCCTGTTTACCCAGCCTCCACTGGTCAATGAATTTAATGCCAGTTTTCCAGTTCCCCTCAATTTTGCTTCCCATACCCTGAATGTCATTCTGTTTACCCGCAAAATTCCACATGAAATACCTGTAATACATGTGGATTATCTGGTAATTCCACATGAAGGTGAGATTCTCACCAAACGTAGGCCTCATACGGGTTTCGGTTTTATCACCCATCTGTACATCGACAGGCCTGCCCTGGATGTTTCCCCATTTTATATACTCCCTGGTATGGCGGGGTTCACGGTTTGACCACATCCTTGGGAAGAGGGTCGTAAACCTTGAATCATATACAGGGTCCACCCCTTCCCTTTTATCGGTAATCTCATATCGACCTGTCGATTTGTCCTTGGTATATACAGGGCTGCCATTTGAGTGGCCTGTGACAGGCGCATTATAATAGGGACCGCTGAGGATAGGCCAGTCCCCGTATTGCTCGCGCTGAAGGTAAGCAAGCAGGTACATGGCATTCTCGGGGTTGTTCTCGTCGATGGGAGTATCGGCATTGCTTCGGATGACAAGCATGAAAAATGAGGAATAGCCGATAAGGATAAAGGCGAAGGCCAGCAGGACCGCATTCCATGCAGGCTGCATCTTATTAGCCGAATAACGCAATCCGATCACTATTGCAGCAATCAGAATTAAAAAAAAGATAATGGTCCCGATATTGAAGGGGAGCCTGAGTGTGTTGACTGTAAAGAGTTCGAACCAGGCTGCGAACTTCAGTACATAAGGTATAATGACCGACATCACCACCCCAAGGATCAGCACCGAAACCACCAGTGCGATCAGAACGCCTTTCCAGTTCGGTGTTTTATAATTCTTGAAATACCAGATCATGGTCATTGCAGGGATGGTGAGAAGGTTAAGCATATGAACCCCTATCGAAAGCCCCATGAGGTATGCGATCAATATAAGCCAGCGGTAATTATGGGACTCGTCGGCATGCTCCTCCCATTTTAGCATGGCCCAGAATACTACAGCAGTAAAAAACGATGACATAGCATACACTTCTCCTTCAACAGCCGAGAACCAGAACGAATCGGTGAAGGTATAGGCCAGGGAGCCAATGAGCCCGGCGGCAAGGATAAAGTGCATCTTTTCCCTGCTCATCTCTTCGTTTTTAAGAAGGATTTTCTTTGCCAGCATGGTAATACTCCAGAATAAAAACAGGATTGTAAAGCCGCTTGACAAAGCGCTCATGGTGTTGACCATGCGTGCAACGAGGGTGAGGTTTCCAAAAGCAAACAGCGAGAAAAAACGCCCGATCATCTGGAAGAGAGGAGCCCCCGGGGCATGACCAACTTCCAGTTTAAAACTGGTTGAAATGTATTCCCCGCAATCCCAGTAGCTCATGGTAGGTTCGGAAGTCATAATATAGACGGCAGAGGCAATTATAAATACCATCCAGCCGAGGATGTTGTTGAGGCGCTTGTATTGCTGCATAATGATTTTGTTGGAATTCGCAAAGGTAGGGAAAATGCCGATTATTTTATACTTTTGCAAGGCAACAACAATCTAAACCACACTATGAACAAGCTCGTTTTAATCCGTCATGGCGAAAGCACATGGAACAAGGAGAACCGTTTTACGGGATGGACCGATGTTGAACTTTCCGAACGCGGTATCAGGGAAGCAACCGAAGCCGGGCAAACCCTGAAGAAAGAAGGATTTAATTTCAAGATAGCTTATACTTCATATCTTACACGGGCCATCCGAACGCTATGGCTGATACAGGAACAGATGGACCTCTTCTGGATCCCGGTTTACAAGACCTGGAGACTGAACGAGAAGCATTACGGCATCTTACAGGGCCTGAACAAGGCAGAGATGGTCGAAAAATACGGTGATAAGCAGGTCCTGGTATGGAGAAGGAGTTATGATGTGGCGCCTCCTCCCCTGCCAGAAGATGACCCCCGCCATCCGAAACACGATCCCAGGTACGCAGATCTCGACCTAAAAGACATCCCGGCAACTGAAGCCCTGAAGCAAACGGTCGACAGGATAGTGCCTTACTGGAAGGATGAAATGGAGCCAAACCTGATTGTTCATAAGGAGGTGCTTGTTGCAGCCCACGGTAACAGCCTGCGCGGGATCGTAAAATACCTCAAGGGTATTTCTGATGAGGATATCATCGGTCTGAATCTCCCTACAGGAATTCCTTATGTATTCGAGTTCGACGATAATATGAACCTGCAGAAGGATTACTTCCTGGGCGATCCTGAGGTCATTAAAAAACTGATGGAAGAAGTAGCCAACCAGGGTAAGAAGAAATAGGATGCCGAAACGCTGGGTGATCCCCGACTTACATGGTTGTTCAAAAACCCTGTCGGCCCTGATCAAAAATCTGATCAGGCCCACGAGGAACGATGAATTGTACTTTCTCGGCGATTATGTTGACCGGGGCCCCGATTCAAAAGGTGTGATAGATTTTATCAGGGGGCTTGAAAAAGATGGCTATACGGTCAGCTGCCTCAAAGGAAACCACGAGGATTTCATGGTCGAGCTGTACGATGCCGAAAAGAAGGCTAAAAACAGCTGGTGGCACAGGCTTGGCGACCGCAAGCATAAAGTATGGATGGATATAGGCGGTAAAACAACACTTGAAAGTTTTAAAGCCGAGAACATCAGGAAGGTTCCCGAAGAATATATCGAATGGATGAGGAACCTTAAACATTTTGTTCTTCTGGATGAATTCGTACTGGTTCATGCCGGCCTGAATTTCAAAAATGAAGATCCCTTCGAAGACAAACGTGCGATGCTATGGCTGCGCGATTACCAGATCCAGCCCGAACGAATCGGAAGGCGCAAGATTATTCATGGCCACGTTCCTGTTAATATGGAACTGATCGTGCTTTCGGTAAAAAATAAGATTTACAAATTCATCGATCTCGATAATGGCCCCTATATCAAGGGAAAAGACGGCTATGGGAACCTCGTGGCCCTGGAATTGGGAGCGATGGAGATGGTCATTCAGAATAACCTGGACCTATAATAGTTACGAGTTACGAGTTACGAATTACGAGTTCAGAACGCTTCAAACGTACTTCGTAATTCTTAAATCCTAAATGAAATCGTAAATCGTCCTTCGGGCTCCGTAATTACGTTCGTAACTCGTAATTCGTAACTCGTAATTTGTAAATTACTTCCCTATTCCCTGTATCGCGCTCCTCAGACTTTCTTCCACCGGCAGATAATTGAACTTTGCCCAGAATCCTTCGTCGGCCTGTCCGGCAAGCTGGTCCCAGCGTTGTGAGCCCCCGGTCTTTTTATCTCCTTTAAATGACCTTAAAACACATACATCCCTGCACACATCAGTGATCACCAGGTCATTCTTATAGCCCATCCTGATCTTTTGTCCGTTCGACGGCTGCGTGAACGTTACCCATTGCTCGTCATGAACAATGCTCAAACACCACTTCCCTTCCCGCCTGGAGTAAACAATCGTGCGGTTGATCAAAGGCATTTCGGCTATCCAGCCCCCTGTATTATTGATACCATATGTTTTTTTGTATTTGTCCTTTTCGTACTGTTCGAATGCATTGAAACTCGGGCTTTGTGTCATCTTCATCAGGGCAAACGAAGATCCGTCGATAAACAGTTCTCCCTTAAAACCCCGGATATTCTTTTTCAACTGGTCGAACCAAATATGATAGATCTTCCCACCTTCAGGATTCGCAATCTCTTCCATTTTCAGGGAATAGAACCTGAAAACCTCCTCATCCAGCACCGTACGGAAGTTGTTTTCGGCCGGGTCGGTCATAAAGATACAGCCCAGGCAGCCAGCCATCTTCCCTACATCGCCCAATGAATTGACCAGTGCAGTATCCGAAACCACCCTTCCTTTTACAAGCCTGGTGGAATTCGAAGTTGCCGAATTTTCCCTGAACTCTTTCATCGAGTTCTGTGTAAAATAGCCTGCCTTCATGTCTTCAATCACAGCCTCAGCATACTCAGCCAGCTTCTTCCCCGCAAACTTTTGAGAACGGTAGAATGCAGTCAGCAGAACAGAATCACTGCCATAATTTTCGGAGATCCTGTTAAATGTCCTTCGTAAGACCTCCTGGGGAGTAAGGGCTAAAACCTCCACTTCCTTCAATGATACTTCTTTTGGTTTCAGGCGGATGAGGTTGTCCCTGTTGAGCATCCCTGAAACAGCAATTCTGGCCCTCTCATAACCCAGGTAAATGATGTAAACAGTATCCCTGGCATGAAACGCAGGAACCTGCAGATAAAACCTTCCGTCTTCATTGGAGACTGTACCAAGGGTGGAGTTTCCAAGGGCAAGCTGGGCAAAGGGCAGAACTGCACCGGAAACAGAATCCATAATCTGTCCGGATACACCGGCAGCCGTTTGGGAACGAGCTGACATTACAGCTGACAGCGCTAAAAAAAACAAGCCTGTACGGATTCCTTTCAGGCAGTATTTCTTTATAAAATTCATTGAGTAAATCTACTAAAAACTCTTATCGGAAAACAAGAAATGATCTGCATTCTTATCTTTGCGGTATGAAGCAAGCCGCATTCATTCTTGTATTCTTCTTTTTTTCCTGGTCAGGTCTGCACTCCCAGTCGCTCAAAAAAGCTCTCTTCCTTGGAAACAGCTATACCTACGTCAATGACCTGCCTTTGTTGGTATCTCAGATAGCATCCTCTAAAGGCGATTCCCTCTTCGCCCTGAAATACACCCCGGGCGGGTACACTTTCCAGATGCATTCAGAGGATCCCATGACCCGTGCCGCTATCGCAGCAGGGCCCTGGGACTTAGTCATATTGCAGGAACAAAGCCAGCTGCCGGCTTTATGGCCCGATTCGGTTGCTGTTACAACTTATCCGTTTGCTGACACCCTGAACCGGCTGATCAAAGAAAATGACAGCTGCAGCCTCACCTTGTTTTTCATGACCTGGGGACGAAAGTACGGCGACACCGATTTTTGCCCGGTTTATCCTCCGGTTTGCACGTATAATGGCATGCAGGCCAGGCTGCGCGAGAGTTACCTGACCATGGGAACGATGTTCAATGCAGAAGTTTCACCTGTGGGAGCCGCCTGGAAAACTACAAGAACCATGAATCCCGGGCTTGAGCTGTACCAGAGCGACAACAGCCACCCCAGTCTCTGCGGGAGTTACCTTGCCGCCTGTACCTTTTATGCGGCCATCTTTCATAAAAGCCCGGTTGGAGCGTTCGTTCCTGCAGGTATTGCCCAGACTACAGCTGACAGCCTTCAGCTTATTGCTTTCCACACTGTACTCGACAGCCTGAACACCTGGTTCATCGACACGACCACCGTTAAAGCCGGATTCAGCTATAATCCTGTATCTTCTTTTTGTTTCCGGTTTTCAAACCAGAGCTGGAATGCCCAACAATATTACTGGGACTTCGGCGACGGATCACATACCACACTTTCCAGCCCCCAGCATTGCTATTCAACACAGGGAACATACACCGTCAAACTCAGGGCCGAAAACATCTGCATGAGTGACAGCATCAGCATGAACATTCTCGTGAACCCTTCGGCAGTAAGCGAAACTGACCCTCAGGACCTCCCGATAAGGCCAAATCCGACAAAGGGGATCATCTCCCCCCTTCAGCCAGTACAGGCGATTTCAGATGAGGCTGTGTTTTGCATTTATTCCACGACAGGAGAAAGAGTGATGCAGGGGAGATACACCACAGGAAACACCATTAATGTCTCTCAACTACCCGATGGCATCTACCACCTGATCCTTAACGACAACAAGCGGTCAACCTCGGGCAGGTTCCTGCTGATGAAATAAAGTCACATCCTGCCTGGTCGGGGAGCTGCAATCCCTTACCGCAACACTGCCGGGATCTGAGTAAAAATATTCATCCTATTTTGGTTGCCCGGAAGTATTGTTCCTTCATTGTCGTACTTTTGATCTTATGAAAGCACGTATCTGCATCATAATTCTTTTACTATTTGGTTCCCGGATGTCGTTTTCCCAGGGTTCATGGCATCCTCCTGGCGCCGACCTGAGTTACCCAAGGACCCTGCTCGACAGCAATTCCATAGACGAGATCAGGGGTACGCTTATAAACCCAGGCATTCTCGAATTGTATCATTCGGTCTGGAATACAGCCATAAGTGAGATCCCCTCTGGAAATTCCACTGATGGTGACCGCTTCAGCAGGGCGCTGATAGCCAGGGAAGCTGCATTCACCGTGTTGATGGACAGGAAATGGGAGAATGGTAATATCGTCCCTATGCTTCAGGCCGAAAGAGATTCAATGTCGGCAAAAGCACTGTCATTGCTGAATAGCATCAACACCAATGTAGGATACCAGGGCGGATGGGTGTTCTACCAGGAATGGCAGCATCGTTCAAAGGAACTCATTTTTTACCTCACCGCCTATGACCTGCTCAAAGGGGCAGGCATTTCGGGTGAAACAGCAAGGGATTCACTGGTAAGCTTTACCGGGAACCTGTATTACCGGGCCATGGCCACTTATACCATCGTTTTCATTCAGCTGAAATTCTTCAATTTCCAGTTCGACAACCACAGCATCATGACAGCATCGGCACTTGGAATGGCTGCTGTGGTGCTCAATGACCATGAGGACTCCAATATAAATTACCAGCCGCAGAACTGGATCAATGCCGGATTATGGAACCTCGACAACACCCTCTGGATTGAGAACGGGACCTATCCCAGAGTCTCTGAACCCGGCAGACTTGCCGGCTATGCCGAAGGCCCGGCTTATTTTGATTATTCCTTTCAGAACGCTTTTCCGTTTATTCGTTCCCTGTATAATTTTTTGCCGGATGACAGTGTTGAAGTATCATTCAATGCGTTGCCAAGGAAAATACGAAATCCCTGGTACGATCCGCGCTACAACCGGATTTACGACTGGATGAATAAAATCCAGTTGCCCGACGGAAGTGAGCCGGCTATTCATGACAGCCCGATCGGCTTCGGAACACGCATCACGGCCCTGTGCGGAAAACCGGAATTCAACTTGCCGAACAACAACTTTTCATATGACAATCCGTTCATCCGCACCCAATACATTGCAACCAATGTACCCCAGGGAATCAGAACCGACAGCCTGTTCCAGGTCCTTCCTGATGCAGGTAGCCTGGTATTCCGCTCCTCATGGGATAAAGATGCGATTTACATGCATATGATTGGCAAGCACGGGATCGCATTGTCAGGCGCCAAATCACATCACCAGGGAGATGCATCCAGTTTTTCACTGATGGCTTTTAATCAGCTATTGGCTGTCGACCCCGGTTATCCTGGTGCACCGGAGAGCAATTTTGTAAACAGGGCGCAAAATCATAATTGCATACTCGTAAACGGAGGCGGACCCAAACCACCCACGGGTGAGTTTGTGAGTATAGCCTCAAACACAGCTTACATTGAAGATTGCTTTCAGCTACCCTCTCTTGAATACGGAGAAGTGAGGACCAGTTATTGGGGCGACAGCATCATCCGCTGCAACATGTTTATCAGGAATCGGTTTTTCATCCTGAACGATTTCTGTATATCCCCTTCAGGGAACCGGAGGTATACCTTTCAGTTCCAGGGGAACGGACTGGCAGGCGGCAGCGCTTCATCCGCCGAAGGCGAATTCATTCCCGACTTTGCAAACTCACAGGGGATCTATAAAAGAGATACGGTTTCGCTTTTACTTCAACTGCAGACCGATACAGGAAACCCGCTATATTCCTTTGAAACCGATTCACTGGCAGCTGGGTATTCAAGCTATCGCCTGTACAGTAAAATGCTGCTTCAGACCGATTCTGCTGCCACTGCAAGCTACCAGTCCCTGATGTTCCCTTTTACATCAGACCCTCCGGTTTCAAAGGCCCTCCATGGTCTCGGCGGAGCTGCGGCCTCGGTGGTGAGTTATAAAGCATGGAATGATTTTATTCTTACCCAGGCAAACGGGACAACCAAATTGGTTTCTGCAGCTCAGAGCGGATTCCCCGGAGTTATCGAATGTTCGGGAAACATCAATTACCTGAGTTTTCACCCCTCCGACCAGGTATCAACGGTCCTTCTCAGGGGAAAGGGTCAGATAAGTTACGGCAACCAGGTCATGCTCTCAAACAGCCGCCCAATGCTCACTGCATGGCATGAGAGCGGGTCGGGGCTCATCGAGGGGTTTTGCAGCGATAGCGGTACTGTCTCAATCTATAATCAGAAAGCCCTCAGGTCTGCGAGCGGAAATATCGCTTCGGTGACCTACGACAGCGCTTCGAAACTCAACCTTCTCAAATGCACTGCAAAAGGCAGGTTCAGGCTCGAGCCATCGAACGGGATCCTTGAACTGCCCGCCCATGAAGGAATCGCAATCTCAGCCTTTCCCAATCCATCGGCCAACGGCATATTTACTCTCAGCATGACTTCAGGGAAAAACACATCCGCAGTCATACGGATTGAAGATCAGAACGGGAAAACTGTATGCAGCCGTTCCTGCTCTTTGCAGGAAGGAAAAAACACATTGAAGATTGATCTTTCAGCCCTGCCGGCGGGTGAGTATTTTCTGAATGTCATGAATGGATTTTCCCGGCATACCCTCATCCTTATACACCTGTAAAACAGAATTCAATTCTATGATTGAAACTATCAAATTTGCAAATTTCAGCTGGTCTCATATCGTCCTGCCCAACGAGGAGGATCTGCTTGCCCTGCAGGAGCAGTACCACTTTCATGCACTCGATATTGAAGACTGCCGGTCGGTGATCAACCTGAGGCCCAAGATCGACATTTACGACGAGTATTTTTTCATGATACTTCATTTCCCGACCTTAGATGTAACCCAGACCTTTGTAAATATCAAGGAAATAAAGATTTTCTGGGGGAAGGAATTTCTTATCACGATAGGTAAATCCCACTGGATATTCAAGGAAATGTTCAACGTTGAAAAAAACCGGACTGCTTCGGGTCAGCAGATGGATGTAAAAAGCACAGATGCGCTTCTTTACCATGTACTTAACATTGCGATGATTGAATCACAAAAGGTGGTTGAAAAAATCGATGAGGATGTGAATGAATGTGGAAACGTATTATTTAACAAGCAGGCTGAGAAAATTATTGAAAAAATCTCCATCACGCGTAAAAACGTGATCCTGCTGAATACGATGTTCAGGCCGCAGATGCTGGTGTTCAGCAAACTGCAAAGCGGTGCCATCAAGGGCTTTACCGATGATATGGAGGATTATTGGGGAAATATCCACGACTATTACCAGAAAATATGGGATATGGTCGAAGACGAGGGAGAATTGATCAAAGGGTATTCAACGACCTTTGACTCTTTGCAGGTCAACAAAACCAACCAGGTCATCAAGATCCTTACACTGGTTTCGGCTATCCTTCTGCCCCTGACCTTTATTACAAGCATGTACGGGATGAATGTCAAACTTCCGATACAGGATCACCCCTATTCTTTCTTTTTTGTTTCAGGAAGCATGCTGTGCGTTGCGATCCTTATGATCCTTTTCTTCAGGTACAAACGGTGGATGTGATTGCGTGGTTGGCCCGGCAGGATCGACTTTGCATTACTCAGGCTTGAATACCACGCCGAAGTTTCGTTTGCCATCGATCTCAATCGTAAAGGGCTTGTCAAAGCGTATGTGGCGGATGTATTCATCTTCGAAAAATGCCGGCTGGCTGTCGAGGTATTTAAGGTTGTAGTACCCTTCGTTGATGAAGGGGTTGATTGTAAAATAACCTACCCTGAACGAAGTGAGGTTCTGGAAAAAATGCGTGCCCTGGCTTGGGTCGATACGGTATTTATCAAGTCCGGATTCAACGATAACCCTTGAGTTGGAGATCTGGGGCCAGCGCACCGGCACTCCCAGCCAGGGATCACTCGAACCCCAGCGGCCGGGGCCAACAAGTACGTAATACTTCTTTTCTGCCTGGAACCTGTCGTTAAGCTTTTCAAGCCTCAGGGCGATCTCCTGGGTTTTTGAAGCATCCCACGAAGCAGGTTTGACATAGACGAAGTCGGAGATATCCTTGATGATACCGTTTCCGAGAGCGGTATTCGAGATCAGGAGAGTGTTTTCCTGGCTTACACTGTTATCATCAATGTGGATGGTTTCGTCCCTTCCTGCTATAGGCCGGATCTGCAGAAGGCTGAACACTTTGGGTTCATCACCGGGGGAATCCAGGTTTACAGCAAATTCAATTTCGACCGGCTTGTTCATTTCCCTCTGCCCTATTTCAAGCACTTCCTTCAGTATTTCGGCAAGCGGGAAGGTGTCGTGGGAAAGTTGTTGCGAAAAAGTGATTAGCTTTTTTCCTCCGTCGTGCATCACCCCTTCTTTCAGCTGGTGGCTGTCGTAATCGAAGGTTGAAGCAACCAGCCTCAGGGCGGAATCCAGCTCGGCGTCCTTGACCTTGAGGTTTAAAAGGTTGATAGTATCATCGATATCGGGAGAAAAACTTTCAGGCTTCAGATCAAGAGCATAAAAGAATTTTTGTGTCTCGCTCAGGGCCATCTCGGGTGTGGAAAGCTGCAATATCTTCTTCGGATAACTGGGTGAGAACCTGAGCCCGTTCCCTCCGTCAACGATATACTTGCCCAGTCCGAAAGCAATGTTCGCAATCCCGTCTTCGGGCTTTTCGGGCGCTATGGGATAAAAATTGATGGAACGGGCCACACCTGAAATGGCAGGATAAAAGCGTTCATTATACTGCCTGCCTATGACTTCCTGCAGTACAACCCCCATTTTTTCCTCATCGATCATATTGAGGGTTGCTGTCATGTATGACTTGCTGTCTTTGAAGTATACCGAGGCATACACCATCTTGATTGCTTCGGTAAGGATCTCGATCATCCGCCTTTCATTCGACTTGATATTCGGGATCATATAGGTCGAATAGATCCCTGCGAAAGGCTGATAGTGGGAATCTTCAAGGAGGCTGGAGGAGCGGATGGCGATCGGAGTGTTGATGCACGAAACGAAGGCGTAGAGATCTTCGTGAATGCGGTAAGGCAGACGGGCTTTTATAAAGCGGGCCAGGATTTCCGAATCTGCCCTGTCACTCAGTGCTATCTCATAGAGGTTGTTCTCCTCCATGAACTCATCAAAAATATCGGTGCCGATGACAACAGTCCGGGGAATCGAAATAATCACATCGGGATACTTATACGAAAGCCTGTTTCTCTTGATGAGGGAATCAAGGAATGCAAGTCCGCGTGCTTTGCCTCCGATCGAACCTTCGCCAATCCTTGCAAACTGCAGGTATTCGTCGTAACGCTCCCGGTCAAAATCGGCAATAACCCCCTTGGCTTTGTTGATCCTGAATGCAGTGATCCCATCAAACACGTATCGCTTAGCCTCATCCATATCGGCGAACTCCGAAAAAGACACTTCCCTGAACATTTCAGCGATCGGGAACAAAGCACGGGCATTCAGCCATTTCGAAAAATGGTTCCTCTGCATATGATATTTAAGGCTGTCATCCGGGATCTCGAAGATCTTCTCCTGCATGTCCTTCAGGTCAACAACCCTGGTGATCTCACGTCCCGACCTGGGATCGATAAAAATAAAATCCCCGAAGGAGAAATGTTCGTTGATATAATTCCTGAGCTCTATGCCCAGTGTTTTTGAATTTTTGTTAAGGAAGCCAACCCCCATGTTCTGGGCCAGGGACTCATACTCAACATCGGTCGACTGAAAAAGAACAGGCATGAACTCATCCTGGGCCTTCACGGTCTGAACAAACTTTATCCCTGCTTCCTTATCGGTTTCACCTTCCCTGGGGAAGCTGATATCGGTAATGATGCCAAGCAGATTGTTCTTGTATTTGTTCCAGAGGTTGATTGCTTCTTCATAATTGGTAGCAAGAAGGATCTTGGTTCTCCCCCTCATCCGAAGCATCTTATTATGCTCGTTCAGTCCTTCGGTCATGAAGGTTTTAGACTGTTTGAGCATAATCTTGTACATGTTGGGAAGGTAACTCGAGTAGAACCTGATCGAATCTTCAACCAGGAGTATTGCCTGCACGCCCTGCTTGGCATCCTGGGGCATATTCATCTTATCCTCTATCAGCTTGATGATGGCCAGTAGTATATCGGCATTGCCAAGCCAGGAAAAAACATAATCGATGGCGCTCAGGTTCTTTTCGGCCAGTTTCAGGTTCACCTCTCTCGAAAAAGGCGTCAGCACAACGATAGGTATCCTCGGATACTTGTTCTTGATCTTCATGGCCAGGTCAAACGTATCGGCCTGCTCTATGTTCAGCATTGAAATGACCAGCTCGATGTTTTTATCCTCAAGGACTTCGAAAGCCTCCTTATCGGAGGTGACCTTGATGAACTGGGGCGGATATCGCAGGTTGAGCGACACATACTCCATAAAGATGGTTTCATCAATCCTCCCGTCCTCTTCCAGCATGAACGAATCATACGTACTGGAGATAAGCAGGATCTGGTAGATCCTGCGCTTCATCATGATGTTGAAGGAGGTATCGATGAAATAATACTTCTTCGGATTTAATGCGTTCTGCTTGACCTGCATGGTTCAGAATCTTATTATTGTCTGCGGATTTCAGTTTTCCTTGAAAACGACATCGTCGTATTCGATCTCAAACCTGAGCTTATGCCGCGATTCCTCCAGGGCAAGGGACTCCAGAAGAGCTTTGACTGCCGGATCGGTTGCCTGCGAAGCAAGAACGGTATACATCCTGAAAGCAGCTTTTTCCTTCTTCATGGCAAGGATGAGGGCTTCCTGGTAACCCATTGCAGGACTTGGCTTCACGTCAATGAGGTATTCGGTGATCTTGAGGTCTTTTACCTTCTCGTCGCTGAGTTTTAAAGTTCCATCCTCCTTGATTTTAGTGAGATTTGCCTTGTGGCGCATTTCTTCTTCGGCAAATTCCCTGAAGATCGTTTTTGATTCAGAGTTTTTTGACTGGGCCGCCATAAGAAGATAGAAATTAACTGCTGACTGTTCCTCGCCTATCGCGAAATCAAG
>JBAXLI010000001.1:0-242497 GCA_037134895.1 Bacteroidota bacterium | reverse complement strand
TTCCTTCAAGGTCATATATGGATAAATTCACGTTTGCTGGATTATCGAGTGAAAACTGGATTCGGGTTTCTTCGCTGAATGGATTAGGAAATGCCGATATCGTTTGATCTGATAAAATTTTCAATGTAATCCCGACATATGGAGTAGGAGTAAAGTTGCCGTGGCCGTCGTTGTAGAGAATATTTATGTTTAATATCCTGTTTCCTGCTTTTCTTGTTGTAATTAAATCTGGAGATGAATTTCCATCCAGGTCAACACAATAAAAATTTCTCTCATACTCTCCTAGGTAAGGAACGGCAATAAACCTGGGATTGCCAAACTGGAAGGCTCCGAGATTGAAAAAGATTTCATATCCAGTATTGTCATTTAAAAGCAAAATTATATCCGGGAGCATATCACCATTAACATCTTGTATTATTGAATTATATGAGCCTTTCTGAATATTCAACCCGGATATAGTGTCGAAAAGATTATTACCAAGATTTCGGTACATCTGAATATTTGTGAATGATAAATAGTTGTTTATTGCAGTGACGTCATTCAATCCGTCGTAATCCAGATCCAAAATGGAGACATAGTTTCTGGCGGAATTTGTTTCCAACGTTTGTTTTTGAAATCCATTTCCTGTGTTCCAATAAATCTCCGTTGATTGATTGGCAATGACAATATCAGTGAGGCTGTCATTATTCAATTGTCCGCAAGCTGTGGCATATGGATAGTAATTAACATCAAATAAATGAACGCTGGAAAAATTCCTTGAACCGTAATTATAAAAAATACCCCATCTTTTTGATTGACAATCAGCGAAAAGTATATCCTTATATCCATTATGATCTATATCACCGATTGAGACTCCATAAATTACCCAGTGGGATCCGATATTCAACCTCAAAGTATCCGAAGCAATATCGTTGAAAGTGATCCTTATTCTGCAGTCGGCTGACTGAGTGATGATCTCAGGGGTAGGGTCATCATCCAGGTTTTCGATTTTTATGAAGCCCGGTGCGGTTGGTATTGTCAGTGAATCTGAAAATTGAAAATTGCAGGATCCCTGGTTCATCAGAAATGAAAAACCATTCCATTCAGGTGATGTATACTTATTATTCACGACCACAATATCCATATTCCCATCCTGATCCATATCACCGGCGGCAACCGGGCCAGCGCCAGGCACGACTGTATAATCATTTATATCTGAAGGAATGAAACCCAACAGAAAGAAAATGCAAATAGCACCGATGATTTTTGGTAAACTGAGTAGCGAGTTTAATAAAGGCTGCTTATTCAAATTCATTCGTTTTTCTTACCTGTTGTTTAGAAAGAATCGTATCATGGTAAGTTTTGATTTACCCGATAAAAAGGTTAGTACACAATAATTTTAGTTGAGCGGCATGTTTGCCCGTTTACTGTGAGGTAAATGATGTAGGCGCCGGGTTTGCAGGATTTTCCGTTCGTGTCAAGCCGGCGCCATTTTATTGAATGAGTTCCTCCTTTCAGATACTGATTGATTAAACAATTGATCAATTTTCCTTCAAGGTCATATATGGATAAATTCACGAATGCGCTACCAGGGATATTGAAATTGATGTTTGTCTCTGATTGGAATGGGTTAGGATAACATCTCAGAATCCCATCCGCAGATGGTTTTTCATCTATTGATACAAAGGGATCAGGACCAAAATTGCCATGGCCATCATTATACAATATACTGACGTTGGTAATTTTTTGATCCGTTTTTCGGGTAGTTATCAAATCAGGACAGTGATTCCCATCAATATCACCGCAATAGAAATTTCTGAAGAACTCTCCCAAATATGGAACAGGTATATATTGAGGATTCCCAAATTGAAAATTACCCAGGTTGTAATATATCACATATCCTGAAAGACCACTCAGGAGTGACAGCAGATCGGGGAAGGTGTCTCCATTTAAATCAAGGACTGAACATTTGTATGTGCCAAATGGAAGATTTACTGAAGGAATGGTATCGAAACTTCCATTACCCAAATTTTTATAGATTTGAAATGTTGTAACAGGAAATATTTCTCTGTCTAGTGTAAAAATATCAGCTTTGCCGTCCAAATTCAAGTCAACCACACTAACATAGTTTTTAAGGCTGTTCTCTTTCAAGACAACTTTTTGAAATCCGGAAGCAATACTATAATATATTTCAGTATTTTGCCCCGTTATTACGATATCATCTCTCCCATCTGAGTTCAAATCCCCTGTGGCAATGTAAACCGGAAAATAATTTTGGATACTGTATAAATGGGCATTTGAAAATGTTTTATTTCCATTATTGAAAAAACAACCCCATTTTTGATCCTGGTTAAGAATATAAACGATATCTTTTAATCCGTCATTATTAATATCTCCAATTGCCATACCGATAACAATATAATGAGATCCTGTTTTAAGAATCAAAGTATCATTAAGTTGATTGTTAAACACAATCCCTATATTTCTTCCTTCTGCGAAGATCATTTCTGGATGAGGATCTGTGTCGAGGTTTTCAATATTGATAAATTCCCTTATACCGTAATGATACACGCTGTCAGTAAAAGAAAAATTACATCCGCCCTGATTCATTAAAAATGAAAATCCCGTCCATTCAGGAATGGAATAAATGGTATTCGTTACAACTACATCTGTATTTCCATCAAGGTCTAGATCTCCTACAGCAACAGCATCTGCGCAAATAGCAACAGTATATTCACTGTTGCTTGAAGGGATGAAAGACATCAGAATACAAGCAAATAGTCCGAAAGTCGATCTCAATATAGGCTTTTCGAAAGCATTCATTTTGCCTGTGAGTCTATCTTATAATTTAATTTAAAGATTCTGAATAATAAAGAACAATAATACAAAATATATTATTATAAATTCAAAGAAAATTGGTGTAAAGCCCTGATTATCAATTCCGATTATCGGAAAAGTATTTCCGATAATCGGAATTTTCAAGATACCAAGACATCTAAATTATTAATATTCTTGCCGTTAGCTCTTTTCACTGGCGTGCACCTTGCACGCCAGGAAATTTTGGATTGATTAGTTTTGAATCATCCAAATGAAATGGCTTGGATCAATCAAACAACCCAGCCTCATAAATAATAATCAACTTGATCCTACGGCTGTTTGCCGGCAAAACGGTCGGCAATCCAGCTCAGGAAATCACTCTGTGCAGCGCCTGGTAACCTGAGGTGGTCTGTTCCTGCATAATGCTTGTAAAGAATCTTTGTCCCTGAAGCCTGGGCAATTTTGAAATAAGCTTCGGTAGCAGCAGGGAAGATGGTTGGATCATCGTCTCCCTGGAATAAGGCAACGGGTACCTTTGAAGGGATATTCCCGAGAGCCAGATCCTGTATCCGTTTTAACCATTTATCCTGGTTCTGGGGATCGGTGCGCGATGCACTGCCTTTCCAGGCCTGCAAATAATTAAGCGCTTGTCCCATTTGATGGTTACACTGATGCTTGCTCGATTCATTAATGAAGTCAATGCCAAGTGGAGTAAGTACATCTGAGAGTTGGAGTTCAGGAAAAGTCCCCACCATGGCAAACTGGGTCATAATGGTTTCTGTGCTGGTCATTATTGGCAGATTCTTGCCTGAAGCCAGGATCTGCATCTCAATTTTGCTTTGCTCATATGAATTCACTGGGGCCATTGAAACCACGCCCACCAAGGAAGCTGAATCAGTTAGATAATCGGCAATCTGTCCGGCCCATACTGCAGCCTGTCCCCCCTGCGACCATCCCATTACAACCGATTTATTACCTGATCCGGTTTCGGTCAGCTGGCGTGCAGCAAGAATGGCATCCAGTGAATTACGGGCTGCCGTTGGCCCGATAAGGTACTGGTGAAGGCCCGGAGTTCCCTGGCCCTGGTAATCCGTTGCAACTACAACATAACCGGCTGCAATCATCTGTGTGAGCGCCGGTACGCCTGCATCAATCGGGTCGGGACTGTTGGCAAAAAAGTAGAAAGTGGCATCTTTAGCAGGATCAGCAACCAGTGAAGGGGCACAACCGCGATCAATCCCTGTGGAGCCATGGGCCCAGCTTACAACCGGACGGCCACCGACAGGAGCTTTGCTAACAGGAGCGACGACAAGGCCGGTAACCGGACATGCAACATCATGAATATCCGTTGACCGATACAGGATTTTCCATGCCCTGGCTCCGGGGATGGCAGTCTGGATCTCCGTTGCCCAGATCAGGTCACCGTGTTTGCCAGCAGGCAGTGGAACGGGAGGATCATAAATGCTTTGTCCGGCCGGCAATTTGAACGACATCGCCTTCTTGCGGTCATAAACGACCTTGCCACCTACTATCGTTTTCAGAGGAACTACATTCTTCAGGCTGTCGGGAGATATTGTGAAGATATCTGATGACAAAACCGTCATGTCACCGTACTTCCCGGGCTCAATGGATCCTTTTACATCAAACTCACCGATCGATTTTGCAGCCCAAACGGTCCACATCTTCAATGCTTCCATAACCGTTACAGCTTCCTTCTGATCCTCAAATAATCCTGCATCCGATTTACGTGTGACAGAGGCATAGATAGCCAGGAAGGGATTTACATTATCAAGATAAATCCCGGTTACATCGGAACCTGCTGCCGGCTCAAGCCCGGCATCTATCATGGAACGGAACCTGAAACCGGTCTCGGTTCGCCTGGCTCCCATATTCTCGTAATCGGCTTTTACCAGGTCGAGCAGCCAGGTCGGCTGAACCGAGATCCTCAGGCCTTTTGCATACAGGGCTTTTGCCCTTGCAAGCTGCTTGTCGGTCATCTGGAACATGCCAAAATGTTCAAGCCTGAATATCTTTCCCTGCTTGCCTGTTTTAACAAGCTCTTCATAGGTCGTCAGACCAATATCCATGGCCTTGTCACCCGATCCGTGAAGCATCACCATGACCCCGTTCTTCGCAGCGATGTTCGCCATTTTAAGGTCAATCGGTTCCGGTGTAACCAGGCTTCCTTTGTCACCGGTGGGATCTGTGTCGAAATGCCCCTTATAGGCACTGTACATATAACCTGTGCGGCAATCATTCTCCCCGTCAATCCATACCTTGATCCCTCCGAAACGGTAGAAGGCAGGATCAGCGTTAGCCGGCATTTTATATTTCGAAAGATCTTCGGGCATGTCAACACCGTTTGCAGATGTCCAGATAGAAGTGGTATACCTGATCGTAGGCTGGAATTTCTTCGCTGCAAGGCCTTGCAGCACGGGTAAGGCAGCAGCCGGAGTTATAGCGAGAAATGAAGTGAAGCCATGCTCATTCCAGAACTCCTGCATGTCTTTTGTATAATACTGTTCAAACTGGGCCAGGGTGGTCGACATGGGTATATCGGCCATTCCATCGGTAATGGTTCCGGTTGGAACACCGTCCTTATCCAGTATGACCGTGCCTCCCTTGGGAAGTTTCTTCATCCCCTTGGTAATCCCGAGTGCCTTGAGGGCTGCTGAATTCACTACGGCCATATGGGTTCCGTTGGCAAGTACAAGCGGGTTGTCGGGTGAAGCGGCATCAAGTTCAGCTTTTAAGGGCAGGCGTTTTTCAGCGAACTTGTTTTCGCTGGCCGAAACACAGGCTACATAGACCCAGTCTCCCTTAGGAGTTTTCTTTACCCAGGCTTTGATATGTTCCAGGGCTTCTTTCACCGAAGGTGTTTCAGGGAAACGGCAATCAACCCATGAACTCTTCATCATGGCTGCTTCCATCGGATGACAGTGTGCGTCGATAAGTCCGGGAACCACCGTACTTCCTCCCAGGTCGACCATCTTTGTAGCCGGACCGGCAAGCTTCTTTATTTCCTCTACACTGCCGACTTTAAAGAATTTCCCGTCTTTGATAGCAACAGCCGAAGCTGTGGAACCTGCAGCATCCAGCGTAACAATCTTTGCATTGTAATAAATTACATCAGGCACCGCCTGGGCCATTGCCGCAACAACAGGGACCCAAATCAATGCTGCAAGCATCAGTAAAGCTGTTAACTTTTTCATATTCCCTCCTTTTGATTGATTAATATTCGGTTTAATGATCCTTAACCGCCAGTTCGATAATACTCCGGCCTGTTTTTGTTGGTATGATACTGGTAATCGAAAATCCGCAGTCATTAAATAATTCTGAATATTCCTTTAAGGTCCTGTCCTGTCCGCCAACAAGGATAAAGAAATTCATATCCATCCACGGGGTGATGCTCTCAGCTCCGGGATCATCGTTCATCAGGTGTTCGATTACCAGCACACGCTTTTGCAAGGGATCATCTGAACTCCTGATGGCAAGGTACATATTCTTCATGATCATCCTCACCTTTTCCTCAGGCCAGTTATGAAGCACATTCTTCATGGTATACACATCACCATCTGATGGCAGGGACTGGAAAAAATCACCTGCCTTCAAACTGATCCTCTCTCCCATAACGCCTTCTGGCAATTTCCCAGTCTCTAATGTTTCTTCCAGGTCGAAGATCGTGCCGCTCATTGCCTGGTTCGCACTGAGAACAGCCATGATAAACGAACCCTTTCCTCCGCCAACATCAATAATATGCCTGAACCTGCCGAAATCATAGGCCTTCGCTATATGTTCGTTCTCAGTCACCGAGAGGTTGGTCATGGCTCTCTGGAAGACCTCGAGCAGCTCAGGCTTGTCCTTTAAAAAATCCAGGGACCCGCTACGGTGAGTTTCCGAAAAGCCTTCCCCGCTTCCTGCCTTAAGCACTTCGATGATCTTTCCCCAGGGCTCATACCTGTAAAACACCCCGTTCAGCAATGCGGCATCCCGCTGGCTGAAAGGGTGGTCCCTGAGCAGGTATCTCCCGAATCCAGTCAGGGTGATTTCTTTGGTTTCAGGACTGATCTCAACGAACCTCAGCTGGGCGCAACAACGAAGAAACCTGAACAAGGTCCCGGGTTCTATCTTCACATCCGCAGAAAGTGCTTCCAGACTTTTACTTCCGCCCTTCAGAAATTCAGCGATGTCCAATTCTGCAAACGCATATGTAATGCATGTTTGCCAGTTACCATAAATGAACCCCCTCATTCTGCCGATGTTCGCCTTATGATCCTGTTCCATCAACCTTGATTTTAGTATCGTGTAATAAGCTGTATATTAAGCTGTCAATTCCTTTACCTGCCGGAAATACCAGCGAAATCAATCCCCCCGGAATACTAACCGAAAGGCCTGCAAATAAATTCAGATGCTTGAAACTGCAATGGTACATGATTTTACCTTCATGCATTTCAGCTTCAACTGCCTCCGTTTCATACCATTCATGAGGCACCCTGAATCCCAGTCCGATCGCTTTGCCCGCCGCTTCTTTCAATGTCCATAGTATATGCATGAACAAGAGGGGATCAGGCTCATGCCCGCATACCGCTTTTTCTCTTGCACTGAGGACCGCAGGTATGATCGAGTTGTTTTTTTCCGAAACCGTCTCTGCATCAATCCCCATCGGCATAGCCAGTGGAAAGCACAATCCCGCGTTCCAGTCCTCCCCGTGGGCAATCGAAATCCCATACGGCTCAGAAAGGTTCTTAAGGATTGGTTCGCCAAAACTTCCGTTGATGATCTGCAGGGAAACAGGGTCAATGCCCGGAAACACCTTGCTGATTGCCGATTTTGCTGCTATCCTGCCATGCAGGTATGATTGTCTGCGGATGAGGGAGCGGTAAGCGCCGGCATCCCCGAGTTCTGCAGGATGCAGAAGCTTCGCGGCTCTTTCATTCAGCGTTTCTTCACTGAGGGTTCCTAAAAGAGAAATTCCGGCCGGTATCATTCTTCCTTCTCCCCCCATTTCATGAGTGTTTTAGCCAGGTTGGCAACGAAAGGTTCGGATATGACCGATACATGGTTGCCGGGAATGTTCACTATGGTGAGATCCTTTTTTATCCATTTTCCCCAGCCCAGGTCGGCGCTCCGATCAGGAACAGGGCTGCGTTCATCCAAGGGAGGCAGAGCTTCTTCGGCCCTGATGAGAAGGGTTTTTCCTTCGAAGGAACCGGGGCGGCAGGCCGAGGTGATCTCGTTATGATGTATCATCAGTTCCAGGTAGCCATGGAAATCACCCAGCTTCATATCAGGAGGCACAAGGTTCACTCCCTTGAACGCCTTAAGAAACACCTCCGACTGCTCCTCTGATGATTTGCCTTTAAGATCGGTGGCGCTGATACCCAGGGAACGGCCAACCAGGTGGGCCACCTTGCCTGCGAAAACCAGCATCCTGTCTACCGGATCGATCACAGCATTCGCTTTTCCCATGGTTTCCTCAACAGGGGCAAGCTGATCGATGATCATAAGGCAAGGATTCTTTCCTGTTCTTTCACCTGCCTGTCTTGCCATTTCAAAGGCTATGAGGGCCCCCATAGACCATCCGGCAAAAATTACATCATTAAGATCGGCAGGCAGATTAATATCTTCGAGATAACTCTTCGCAATATCTCCAACGGTATCAAAGGTTCTGCCCGATAAACCGGCAGCCTGCAATCCGTATACAGAGTAATCCTGCCCGAGTTCCCTCCCCAATTCGTAATAGCAAAGCACATTGCCCCCTGCAGGATGCACAAGGAACAACAATTTTTTACCGCTCCCGGGCCTGATAGGAACAAGGGCCGATGGCTTCTGCTGCCTGTCCGAATCCCTTAAGAGTTCGGCCATCTTCATCACATTTCCCCTCTCAAACAAGGTGGCAAGCGGAAGATGTACATGAAACTCCCTGTCAATAGCGGCAAACAGCTGTATCGCAAGCAATGAATGGCCTCCCATATCGAAAAATCCGTCTTCTATCCCCATCTTATCCTGCTTCAGGATCTCCCTGAAAATATTCAGAAGCTTCAGTTCTACAAGGTCCCTCGGCGGGGTAAAAGACACGGATGCTTCACTGCCGGGCTCCGTCATCCGCCTTAACTCCTTAAGATCGATCTTACCGTTCGGAGTGAGCGGAAAATTCTCATATATATGAAATGCAGATGGGATCATATAGGCCGGCAGTTTTTTCTGCAGCCAGGCCCTCAGAAGGGCTTCATCACATGCGGCACCGGGTTTCAGCCTTATGGCAGCCTGCACTGTATTCACCGATGCAGCGCCTTCGGGGATCAGCACAACGGCCTGTTCAATGAGCGGACTTGTATTCAGTACATTCTCTATTTCCCTGGTCTCGACCCTGTAACCCCTGATCTTGACCTGGTGGTCGCTGCGGCCGAGGAAAATTACTGATCCTGCATCCTGCATCCTGCCTGAATCCCCGGTGCGATATATCCTTTCCCCAGGAACGAAGGGATCTCCGGCAAATTTCTCTGCTGTAAGCTCAGGGCGGTTAAGATACCCCCTGGCAATGTTCTTTCCGCTTAAAATGATCTCACCCGCAACTCCCTTCGGGAGCAATTGCAGTTCGTTACCGGTAATATACACCGAGGTGTTGTCGAGGGGCCATCCGATCGGGAAGGAAGATAGAGCGGGATCAAATTCAAACGGAACCTCGTAAGTAAGGGATCCGATTGTAGATTCGGTCGGACCGTAATGATTGATGATCCTGAGTCCGGGTGAAACTGATCTTACGCTTTGGGCAAGCGAAGGGGTGCATTTTTCTCCCCCGCATATCAGCAGTTTCTTTGGGAGCAGGCTTGCGGACTTTTCTGAATGAAGCAGGCTCAGCAAATGCGAGGGCACTATCTTCAGGCAGTCGACCGGTTGTTTATCAAGCCATTCAGCCAGAAGGGCCGCATCTGTGGTAAGATCTTCGGGAACAATGACAACTTCTCCCCCATGGATAAGGGGCGGAAAGATCATGGTGTTTCCAAGGTCTGCTGCTATGGATGAGATTGTGGCAAAGGAATCCCCGGCATTTAGTTTCATCCGCTTCCAGACTGCTTTCGAATAATTCAGCAGTTGTTCCGAACCAATGCATACTCCTTTCGGAGTTCCTGTAGTTCCTGATGTATAGATAACATAGGCAAGTGAGGGATCGCTGGCAGTCTGATAAGGCAAATCACCGTTTCCTGCTTCGGCCATAAGGTTTTCAAAAAGTCCGACAGGCGCTCCTGCCCCGGTATAAGCATCTGCCACCTCCTGTGAACCGATGATGAGCTTTAATCCGGCATCTTTTGAAATGAAATCAAGCCTTTCGGAAGGCAGGTGCACATCGAGAGGGACATATGCTGCCCCGGCTTTAAAAATCCCGAGTATGGATATCAGTAATGAGGCATTACGCGGAAGAAGCAATCCAACAAGGTCTCCTCTGCCAACTCCTCTTCGGGCAAGGACTTTAGCCAGGTGCGTCGACTCCTGGTCCAATTCGGAATAGGTGAGCCTGCGGTGAAAATCACGCAGGGCCGTGTTCCCGGGAAACTCCTTTGCCATGGAGCTGAATTCGCCCAGCCATGTTGCAGGTTCACTGGTACCTTGCCCAAAATATTCTTCAGTGTTTCCCCGGCAAAGCGAACGCTGGCTTTCAGGAAAGTACTTTATCCTGCCACATTGCTCTGCTGTATTTTCCACTATCGACGACAGCAGGAGTTTGTAATTGAGAAGGATGTTCTGAATGATTTCGGGGCGGAAGATATCCGTTGGATAAGTCACCGAAAGGATCAGTCCGTTGTTGGCTTCCTCAACCCAGAAGTTCAGGTCGAATTTCGAAAATGAATAATCTATGCTTTCGGGCTTGACGCTAAGTCCTTTGACACTGTAGAGCGAAGGGATGTTCTGATGCACGAAATGTACCTGGAAGACCGGGTTGGTACCCAGGTTGCGGTCGGGGTTCACTTCTTCGATCAGCTTCTCAAATGGCAGCTCCTGCCGCATGAATGCCTGCTGGGAATAAGCTTTTATTTCTTTCAGAAAATCGAGGGCTGACTGTTTTTCTCTGGTCCTGACCCTCAGTGGCAGGGTGTTGATAAAAAGCCCCATGGTGTTCTGGAACGAAAGCTGGTTGCGACGGGCAACAGGCACACCGACGATGATATCGCTCTGATTGCTGTATTTCGACATCAGCAGGGAAAAAGCCCCAAACAGAAGATGGAAGAGGGTAATGTTTTCCTTTTGGCAAAACTGCCTGAGCCGATCGGCTTCGGCTACATCCATTGAATTCACTTCTTTGCTACCCCTGTGCGACATGATGGCCGGCCTGGGAAAATCAAGCGGCAATTTCAGGGGGTCGGGCAGCTGCTCCAGCTGGGATTTCCAGAATGCAAGCTGTTCCTTATACACCGGACCGGACATCCAGTCTTTCTCCCATTTCACGAAATCGACATACTGGTATTCAGGCACGGGAAATGGTGATGGTTCGTTGCTTTCAAGCGCTCCGTAAGTCATCGAAAGTTCCTTGGCAAACAAGGCGTTCGACCATCCGTCGGAAATGATATGATGCGGATTGATCAGGAGAATATATTCCAGGTCATCCAGGTGCAATACTTTGAAGCGGGTAAGAGGAAGTGTATCGAGAGGAATGGGCATTTTCCCGTGTTCCAGGGCTTCTTTCATTGCCCAGGTTTCCTTTTCGGCAGCAGGCAGGCTGCGAAGATCCTCATACAGAATTTCAGGTTTCCCTTTCGTATGTACCTTTTGCACGGGCATCCCGTTTTCGAGATGGAAGGTGGTCCTCAGGATCTCATGCCTTTCGGTAAGAATTCCGAGGCTCCTTGCAAGAATATCGATGTTGAGGGGAAACACGGCAAACATCCGCAGTGCAACAGGATTATTATAAAGACCCTCCCCTTCGGTCAGCTTATCGAGGAACCACATCCGCTCCTGGGCTTTGGAGAGAGGATACACCCCGGCGGCATTCCTTTCCATTTTGGCAGGCTTGCCCGGCCTTGGGGCCGATTCATCCCTTCCCTTCCTGAGCAAGGCTTTCAGCTGATCAGGACTGAGGCCCGAAAGGCGCTGGTTCAGTGATTTTTCCTCATTCGCCATTGCTTCTCAGGATCAGGGGTATGTGAGGACCAGTTTACCAATATGCCTTGAACGCGACATTGCAGTGAGGGCTTCTTTCAGCTGGCTCACGGGATACACCTGGCAAGGCAGGGGTTTGAAAACACCGGCATTGTATAGTTCTGCTATCTCGAGAAGTTGCTCCTTCAGCTTTTTTGGTTGTATCAGGTACAACGAAATATCGAGCACCGAAAAGGTGATGCCTTTCCTGAATAGTCCCATGGGCAGCATGGTGTTTTTTGCAATATCCTTTTTGTCGATCTGGATAAAACGGCCGAAAGGAGAGATTATCTCCAGCCCTCTCATCATGGCATCCCCCGACAGGGTGTTCAGGATCACATCCACTCCCCTGCCCCCGCTGAGTTCCATAACCTGGTCTCCGAACAGAACCGACCTGGAATCCATAGGATAAGCGATGCCCCTTTGTTTCAGGAAATCCCTTTTTTCGGGAGAGCCTGCGGTGGCAAAGACCATGACTTTCTTCCATGCTGCGATCTCAAGGGCTGCCAGTCCGACCCCGCCTGTGGCCGTATGGATAAGAACCGATTCGCCTTCGCTGATGTTTCCCAGCATTACCAATCCGGTAAACGCTGTTAGGAACACTGTAGGAATCGCTGCGGCTTCCTCAAAGCTCAGCGTCTTTGGCTTTGGCACCACCTGCAGCAGTGAGAGGTTGAAAATATTGATAAAATGGCTGCCTGGTTGAACTTTCCCGTCGATGAAAGTACCGGCCGAAAGAGCAATTACTTCATCGCCCGGACTGATGCCTTCGACCCCGGCTCCTACCCTGGTCACTACGCCGGCAAAATCGGATCCCATATTGGAAGGGACCCCCGGGGCTTCGGGATACTGCCCCATGGCGATCATCAGGTCGCGGTAATTCAGGCTGGCAGCTTTGGCCTTAACCTGCACATAACCTTCGGGCGGATCAGCGACGGCAGCCTCCCTGAAACTGATGTTCAACGAACCCGGTGTCCCGGTTTCGCATGCAAAACATTCGCCTGAGGGGAGCTTGCTTTTGTCGGGCTTCTCTTCAGCACCGGCCGGCCGCCCCGACGAAAGTCCCAGCTTCTTTAAGAGGATCTCCTTCTGCTCCGGGGAAAGATTCGCGATCTTCTTTAAAAGTTCATCATTGTTCATTCTCGATCTCCTTCAGCATGGCTTCAATCTCATCGGAACCCTTTGACGCAATGATCATCTCGACGATCCTGTCCGACAGGCCTTTCACCGTGGGGTTCTCAAAAAACACGTTCGGCTGGAGCTCCAGGTCAAACTCATCCGCAATATTCGAAATAGTCTGAATGGCAAGCAGCGAATTTCCGCCAAGTTCCATAAAAGTATCATTGATCCCGATCTTGTCTATGCCCAGTATGCCTTTCCATATCCCAGCCACTGCAATCTCGATCTCGTTCGAAGGAGCTTCGAAAGCTGTTGATAATGCCGGGCGTTCATAGGTCGACGAGCTCTCTGCCTTCTCTTCTTCCTTTTCCTGTTTCTCCTTCTTTTTATACGAAGGCCTTTCTTCCATGATATCCTGGTTAAGCTCGGTGGTGTTGATCACGATCTGCCCGAATTGTTTGAACTCAAGCATACGTTTGAATACCTCAACCCCTTCGTTGGGCAGTATGTCGTTCTTCCTCGCAAAAGCGCTCATGTCCATGGCCGGCTTGGGAGCATAGTCTTTGGACTGTTCCTGGCTGACTTTTCCAATGTTCTGTACAAGTCGTTTGAAAGACACTTCGCCCACATTCACCAGCAACATCCCCTGTTCATCGAAAAGCCGCGCCGAAAACTTCATTTCAGGATCATCCGGCACCCAGTTATCCGCAATTTTCAGATAACACCAGAAATTTGCAGGCAACGGATGGTAAACGCTAATGTTGCTGTATGAAAACGGCAGGTAAAGCCTTCCGTCAACCAGGGGGATCGAAGAAGAAGTGGCCACGTCGAACATAGCCGGATGAAGGGAGAAATACTTCATATCATCAAGAAATTCATCCCTGAGCTTCAACCTGATCAGAAACTCTTTCCCGTTATACTGATGCGAGATCTTACAATCCCAGCGGTTATCATATCTCAGGACAGGCCGGCCCTCTCCGTCAAGCAGTTCGAGGAAATGCTTTGATGTATCGGTTTTCCCTCCTATCTGCCGGGATAACTCTTCAACATTTATGACTGCGGATGGCTTCTCTCCCGAAAGCCTGAATTCACCTTTAACATGGTCCATCCATATCTCTCTCGCTGATTCGGGTTTCTCCTCCCTGCTGCTGATCCTGAACGAAAGCTGCTTCCCCGAGGGCTTTACCATCAGGCGGATCTTCCTTCTCATACCGGGATCGTAGATCAGGGGTGTCACAAAGGAGAGACTTAACACTTCAAAATGGGCTGCAGAATCCTTGAACCTGACGTATTCATTCAGGATCTCCATAGTTGAAATCCCAATGAATGCAGGTTTCCCCGACAAGCGATGGGAACTGAGAACCCAGTCACGCTCCGGGTCGATATCTACGTAGAAAATTTCCTGGTTGTTGTCGGATACCTGGAATTCAATGTGGATGCCGTTCCGGTTTTCTGCATGTGAGAATCCCTTTCCCGACTGCAGTATCTGCTTTTTCTCAGCTTTGGTCTTTTCCCAGTTGGCCGCCATACCTACGATGCCCCATTGCCCCCAGTTGATCGAGAGAGTTCCATCATTCAACAGGTGTTTCCGGTATTGTGCAAATGAATCCATGAACGAATTGGATCCGCAGTAATCAATTCTTGCAGCTTCGCCGAATACCGCAGAAATCGATGAGAAAAGGAAAAAGAAATCAAGCTTCCGGTCTTTGAACAGTTCATGAAGTATCAGGGTGCCGTGAACCTTAGACTTCAGCACCAGGTCGGCCTGGTCCTTGTCTTTGAGGGCGATCACACCGGCGCCAGGCATGCCTGCCGAATGCAGTATCCCGCATATATTTTTGTTCTCTTTTTCGAGTTGGCGGATGAGGTTCTTCGTCCCCTCGTAATCCGAGGCATCGAGTCTTGAAAGGATGACTTCGGCGCCTAGGGACTCAAGTTCCATGATATCGCGCACCCTCATGGCTGTAATGTCTTCAGGTTCGGTTGACGCTGAGATGGCCTCCCATTCATTGCGGGGAGGCATGGGGGAACGATGGGTGAGGACCAGTGTCGCCTTAACCCTGCCAGCGATGTATTTTGCCAATTCCATCCCAATCCCGCTTACACCTCCGGTGATGAGATATACCCCATTTTCCCTGAGGTCGTTTGAGTTAAGGACTGTATTGTCGGGTACTATCTGCGTATAATCTTCTATCCACCTGAAGCCGTGACGGTAGGCAATAACCGTTTCATCGGCCGAAAGACGGCATTCACTAATTACGGCATCTGCCATTTCTTTCATCTTACCAGGTTCGGGAACGGGCGGCAGGTCAAGCAAACGGGCTATAATCCCAGGATGTTCCTTGCCGATAACTCTTGCAGGCCCCACCGCGAGTGCCTTTTCAGGAGCAAGTATCTCCTCACCTGTCACATTGTACAGATGATTCACCACAAAGAGAAGGAAAAGGTCTTTGATATGTCCTTCGCTGATAAGAGCCTGTTCGAGATACATTGGGGCATAAAAATTTTCCGAAGTCAGGTGCTCTGCATTGCCTGGATCAAGATGCCCTGGTTTCGGGGGCTTCCCGTAATTCCATGCATATATGATATTGGACGGACTCGTGCTCTTGAATTTCAGAGCTTTAATGAGTTTCTGGTAATGATCCTTGCGGCCGGGGTCGATCACAAAGCCACCGTTTTCTTCCGCGAAATCCTTCCCTTTAATTACGGTGAAACAGCTTGCTGAAGCAGCTTCCAGCTCTTTTTTCACATGCTGGCATAACCCTTCCTCATCGGCAAACAGAAGCCAGCATGCTTTTTCAGATACTTCAGCAACGCTTGCCATGCCATTTACAGGAATGCTGCGTGCAGGGGCCGTACGTTTCCATCCTGGGACATAGAACCACTGGTTGACATCGGTCCTCTTTTTGTTCTCTGACTTCGACTTTGCCGCATCCTTCCTGGTGAAATCGATGATATAGGGTTTTCGTTCGTACGGATAGCCCGGGTAGGAAACGAGGGTGCGGCTGGTTTTATCAAACAGCTTCCAGTCGAAATAATCACCGTTTGACCAGATCTGTCCGAGGGAAGCATAAAAATGCGACAGGCGTTCTGACTTATTGTCAAGGGAGGGGATTGTGCTGATAACTCCATGCGGACTGTCTTTTGCCAACTGCCTTTTTACTGCCGATTCGAGTGACTGTCCGGGCCCTGATTCTATAAACACTGCCGGGGCTGTGTCGAGGCAGAGCTTTGCGGCATCACCAAAACGAACGGTCTTGCGTACATGCTTCACCCAGAAATCTGGATTGGTTGATTCTTCAGCCGTGAGCCATTGACCTGTAACGGTTGATGCGATAGGGATGGTTGGAGCTGAAAGTTTTATTTCTTTGAAAAACTCTGCAAAAGCAGGCAGGCAGGGCTCCATCATAGGCGAGTGGAAGGCGTGGGAAGTCGGGATCTTTTTATTGAAGGTCCTGGTTTTGTTAAGCTCCTCAGCGAATTTGTCGATGATATCCGTCGGTCCTGATGCGACACATAATCCCGGACTGTTTACCACGGCAACCTCCAGGCCTTCGGGCAGAATGGGGCCGATCTGTTCTTCAGTAAGAAGTACAGCCAGCATGGCTCCGCCCGGGAGGTCCTGTACCAGGCGTCCCCTGCGTGCTACTGCCTTCAGTGCATCCTTCAGTGAGAACACCCCTGAAACGGTCGCTGCGACATATTCTCCGACACTATGACCGATAAGCATATCGGGCTTAAGTCCCATTGACATCAGGAGCCGGGCCTGTGCGTAACTGACAATGAAAAGGGCAGGTTGTGTGATCCATGTCTCATTGATCTTTAACGAAGCCGCTTCCTCATCCGCAGACGAGGGAAATAAAACAGTTCTGATATCCATGCGCATCTCTTCTTTCAGGATCTCAGCGCATTCATCGATCGTCTTCCTGAAAACTTCAAACGTATCATACAAAGCCAGGCCCATCCTGATGTACTGGTTCCCCTGTCCGGGAAACATGAACACCAGCGGTCTTTTATCGGCCGATTTTATGGTGTTGGCTGCTTTAGTGCCAAGTCCTGCAAGCAGCTCTTCCCTGGTCCTGAATGGGATTGCCGTTCTGTTAAGGAAGTGATGCCTTCCGTAACGCGAGGTGTATGCCACTGAATGCGGATCCACGTCGGGAGATGATTCAAGAAATGCCTTGATCTCTGCCTGTGCATTTGCAACAGCATTCGGGCTGCGGCCTGAAACCAGCAGGAGGTCGCAAGGGAGTTCATTTTTTACAGGGTCCGTGGCTGGGGCTTCCTGAAGGATAAGGCAGGCATTTGTCCCGCCCACACCAAAAGCATTCACCAACGCCCTCAGGGGTGTTCCGTTCTCATGTTGCCAGTTCTTTAATTCGGTGTTGACAAAGAAGGGGCTGTTCGGGAAATCGATCTTCGGATTCGCTTCCCTGAAATTCAGGCTGGCAGGAAGAACTTTGTGCTTGAGGCAGAGCGCTGTCTTTATCAGGCTTGCCGCACCCGAAGCAATGTCGCAATGCCCGATATTGGTCTTTACTGAACCCAGGGCGCAATACTGTTTGCGGTCGGAATGCATCCTGAATGACTCCGAGAGAGAAGTCACTTCAATTGGATCACCAATAGGTGTTGCTGTTCCGTGTGCTTCAACATATGTGATAGTATCTGCTGACACCTCTGAGAGCGCCAGGGCTTCGGTTATAACCTCAACCTGTCCTTCAACAGAAGGGGCTGTGAAACCCACTTTCTTGTTCCCGTCGTTGTTTATGGCCCCGCCCAGGATTACGGCATAGATGTTATTCTTATCCCTAACCGCATCTTCATATCGTTTTAAAATGACAACACCGCAACCCCTGCTGAATACAGTCCCGTTGGCTTCCTTGTCGAAGGTATGGCAATGCCCGTCAGCTGATTCCATCCCACCGGCCTGGTAGAGATAGCCATGTTTTTCAGGGATTTCGATGGTAGCTCCCCCTGCAATGATCATGTCACTCTGGTAGTTCATCAGGCTGTTGATCCCTGTCACTACAGCGACAAGTGATGTTGAACATGCACACTGTACATTCACGCTTGGCCCGGTTAGGTTCAACTTGTACGAAACCCTGGTAGTGACATAGTCCTTGTCATTGCTGGTAACAATAGAAGCGCCGCTGGCATTCTTCTTAACCCATGGGTTTTCCATAGTTTCAACCAGGTGAAGGGGAGTACCTGTCCCTCCGAACACTCCTATTCGTTCCTTTGTTGTATGCGGATCACAACCTGCATCTTCCAGGGCATGCCATGAACATTCAAGGAAAATCCTTTGCTGGGGATCCATAAGTTCTGCTTCCCTGGGCGTATAGCCAAAAAATTCCGCATCGAAATAATGTGCTCCGTCAATGATTCCACGGTTCCTTATATAATTCGGCTGGTTGAATACCGCCGGTTCCACACCTGATGCAATCAGTTCCTCATCGGTAAATGTACTCAGCGTTTCGAGTCCCTTCAGCAGGTTATTCCAGTACTCGTTGATATTCCTGGCTCCGGGCAAACGGCAGGCCATCCCAACAATGGCAATCCGGCCTTCAAGGTTGTTTTGTTCATCTGGTTGCATATCGCGTTAGTTTTAATTGTTATCGGGAAAAATCCGTTTATTAATCTGCTGTTTGATGTGTTTGTTCCGCATCGCAACCCTGGTTGCAATGTCATTTTTTGAATAATCAGGCTGGTCTTTCCTGATAAAAGCAGCCAGAGTGCGGATGGTCGGGTATTTAAACAGGTCAACAATGCTGATTTCTGTCTTTAACTTTTCTTCGATCAGGTCCTTCATCTTCACCAGGAGAAGGGAATGTCCGCCGACTTCAAAAAAATTATCCTTAAGGGAAAAGGCTTCATGATCCAGTATTTCTTTCCAGATCGCCTTGAGGGCTGCCTCGGTTTCATTCATATGATGCTGTAAAAAGTCAGGGATTTTAGGGGTTTGCGGACGAAGATGCACCAGGGCCCTGAAATCAGTCTTGCCGTTGGGAAGTGTAGGAATGGCATGGGCTACGATGAAATTACCCGGGATCATGTAAGCCGGAAGATGAAGCTTCAGAAATTCTCTGAGTTCATTGTCTTTAATTTCTGCACCTGGTTCCGGAACGATAAAGGCTGTAAGGCGGATATCTTCCTCCTTTTGTTCCTGGGCATGAACAACAACTCTTCTGATTCCGGGAAAACGAAGCATGAGCGTTTCAACTTCCCCCAGTTCTATCCGGAAACCCCTGACCTTGACCTGCTGGTCGGTACGCCCGAGGAATTCAACAGCACCATCCCAAAGGTAGCGGCCGAGATCGCCGGTCCTGTATATCTTACTGCCCTCTTCCTCACCGACAGGGTTGGGAATAAACCTCGCTGCTGTTTGGATGGGATCCTCAAAATACCCTTCGGCAAGTACATGCCCTCCGAGATATACTTCACCGGTAACTCCTATTGGTACAGGTTCAAGGTTCTCGTTCAGAATATAAAATGCGGAATTGAAAATCGGGTAGCCAATAGGAACCATCCTCAAAGGAGAATTCCTGGAACAATGCCAGCATCCCATATATACGGTTGCCTCGGTGGGACCGTAGAGGTTGATCAGGCGTGCACCGGATTCGGAGAAGATCTGTTCCTGCAGGGTTTTTGAAAGTTTCTCCCCTCCTGAAATAATCGTGCTGAGAAATTTTGCCCGCTTCAGAACCCCCGCATCACATAAGGCCTTCAGAGCAGACGGAACAAACTGTACTGTATTCACCTTCATTTCGTTCAGGATGGCCTCAATCCGTTCCGGAGCCTGGAGCTCGCTTCGCTTCTCAAGCACCAGACTGGCCCCGCTGATGAGGGGTGTGAAAAGTTCAAGAAAAGAAATATCAAAATTGATGGAAGTGGTAGATAAGAAGGTATCCTTTTCTCCTGCCTCAATTTCCATTTTCATCCATATAATGAAATTAAGGAGGCTGTCATGGCCGATCATCACTCCCTTTGGATTGCCTGTCGAACCGGAGGTGAACATGATGTATGCAAGGTCGGAGGGAACTCCTGTTGTCCTTTCTGAGGTCAGGTGATCAGCTATCGTCTCATCCAGAAGCTCATCAACAGTAATAATCTGCTCCGATAATTCTTTTTTACGGTTCACCCTCTCCTTGTCAACAATGAGGAAGCGTATCCTGGTCTTTTCGATGACATACTTCAACCGCTCTTCAGGATAGTAAGGGTCGAGGGGGATGTAAATGGCACCGGCATTGAAAACGGCCAGAATACAAATGACCATATTCGGAGAGTTTTCAAGATGCAGTCCTACAGGATCTCCTCTCTGAACTCCCAGTCTCCTGAGATTTGCAGTGATCACATCGGTTTTACTACCCATTTCCGAGTAAGTGATTACCTCCTGTCTGGAGACAAGTGCAGGTAATCCGGGTGTTTTAACGATCTGCTTAAAGATCAGGTCGGCAATGGTTCCTTTCTCCTCATGGTTAAAAGCAGTCTCGTTCCACTCATACACGATTCGGTTAAACTCCCTCGTAGAGATAAGGCTCAGTTTTGAAACCGTCGTACCGGGAGAAACTGAAACATGCTCGAGAACCTGTACGAAATGATCGGCAAGAGTCTCCATCGTATCTGGATGGTAGAGCTGTTTCGAATAGGTGAAAACGATTTCGGCATCTTCTTGATCGCTGAAGATCTCAGCAAACAGGTCGAATTTTGAATTTCCGGTGAATTCCTCACGGGCAATGCCGGTAAGTCCCGCTTCTGTTGTAAAATCCCAATTGGTCTCATGGTATGCAAACATGATCTGGAAAAAAGGATTGATTCCCGGGATTCTTTCGGTTCTGAGTATTTCACTCATCCGGGTAAAAGGAAATCTTGAATGCGGAATATTTTGGAGTATAGACTCCTTAACGTTCATAAGCCAGTTGGTGAATGTCAGAGCCGGGTCTAATGTGACCCTGAAAAGCATGGTATTGACAAAGTACCCGATAGCTGATAAGAAATCTTTTTTCCTGCGGTTCGCAACCGGGGTTCCAATCAGAAAGTCGTTGCGGCCGGTATGCCTGCAGAGCAAGACGGAGAATGCCGCCAGGCAGGTCATGTACATGCTGACCCCCAGTTTATCTCCCTGGTTTTTCAGGGCCATCCTAAGGGCAGCCCCCATCTTACGTCTTACCTGCCCTCCTTCCTGCGCAAAGGATTCGGGACGTGTATAGTCGGTTGGAATTTCGAGGAGGGTAGGCACCTGTGCAAGCTGCTGCTTCCAGTATTCCCTGTCCTCTGCAAATCCTTCGCTGCCAAGGTAATCTCTTTCATCAAGACAAAACTGCAAATATCCCTTACTGACCCGGGTATGCGGGACTTTTGTCCCTGACTTTGCCTGCTCATAAAATATCGAAAGATCCTCTATAAAGACCTCGAACGAGAATCCGTCGAACACGATATGATGCACTATGAAAAACAGAACATGGGTATTCCTGTCAAGTTCAAACAACAGGAAACGGTACAGGTGCCCGGATTCAAGGTCCAGAGGTTCGGATGCTGCTTTACGTGCCTCTTCCAAGGCACTGGCTTCCGGGATAGCATTTCTGCCAGGGCCGGTATCGAAAATCTCAAGAACACCTGATGCAGGAACATTTGCAAAAACCGGGGACTCGTTTTTTCCGGAGGGAAATGTCATCCGCAGACATTCATGCTTCCTTACAATTTCCCGCAGTGCTTTTTCAAGGCATTCAATATCCAGAGCTCCGTTAAGCCTTATGCTGTAAAAGATATTGTAGGCTGCAAGATGAGCCTCGGTTTGATGAATAAACTGAAGGGCTTTCTGGTTTTCCGAAAGGAGTGGCCGGCTTTGGTCCACTGAGCCTGATCCTGCATGTACATTCTGTTCACTCTCCTTGTCTTTTGAGGCAGTAACAGTTTCCGTAGCCGGGGCAGTGATCCCTTTTTCAAGCAACAGCCCCGAAGGGGTGGGATTGTCAAAAACGGATTTGATCTGCATGCTTTGCCCAAATCTGGAATTTAACTCGATGACCAGGGCATTTGCTTTCAGGGAATTCCCCCCGAGGTCAAAAAAGTTGTCGTCCATCCCTATGCCTTCAAGTCCCAGGACTTCCTCCCAAATCCTGGCCATGAGTTTTTCATCAGCATTCACGGGAGGAATGGCAGGGTAACCCAGATCAGGCCTTTGAATACCTGGCAGGGGAAGGGATTTCCTGTCAATTTTTCCGTTCGGCAGCTGAGGCATGGAATCCAGGCTGACAAACACTTCGGGGATCATAAAATCGGGAAGGCTGTTGAGCAGCATCTTCCGCAGTTCATGAACAGGAATCGATTGTCCGAGGTTAAAAACAAGGTATGCAATAAGGCGTTTTCCGTTAAGCCGGTCAGAGACAACCTTTACCACTGCATGCTTCACTGCCGGAATTAAGGCCAGGGCATGTTCAACTTCGGGAAGTTCAATCCTGAAACCCCTGATCTTCACCTGCTGATCCCTACGGCCAACAAAATGGAGGTTTCCTGCAGCATCTTCCCTGACCAGGTCTCCCGAGCGATACAGTCTTAAGATCTCTCCCCCGTTCATCTTTCTTTCGATGAAAGTGCTGGCTGTGAGCTCAGGCATATTTCGGTAACCTTGAGCAATACCCGGCCCTGCAGCAATAAGCTCACCTGTTTGACCAGCTGTAACAGGATTTTGATTTTCGTCAACAACGAATACAAGCGTCCCGGATAGGGCTTTCCCGATATGGGCAGGTTCCCCGGGATAGAGACGGCATGAAGTCAGGTTTGCGGTGGCTTCGGTAGGGCCGTACAAATTCCAGAGCTGCAGTGAAGGCAGGAGGTTGAAGCTTCTTTGGATCAATTCGTCTGAAACGGATTCTCCCGATAAATAAACGACCGGGAGGGACTTCTTGTGAGTACTTCCGTTGGTGGATGTTTCAAGGTAGTGAAGGATTTCTGACCAGAGTGTGGGCACACAATACAGACCGAGGCCCGGATGACTGCTGTACCATTCCATGAGCTTTGAGGGCTGCCGTATCATCAGGGGATCCAGGATATGCAAGGTGCGTCCCGACAATAAGGTAGAATAGAACTGGGTCACGGCGGCGGCGAAAATAAAGGAGGATGTGAGTGGTAAACCCACCCCGGTAGCAGGCATCACTTCAGAAAAAAACCAGTGAACATAATAGGAGAGATTCCCATGGTCAATCATTACGCCCTTGGGATTACCTGTCGAACCAGAAGTATATAAGATATAAGCAAGGTCCCGGGACTGAACAGGGATCCTTACCAAGTCCTTGTCGTTCAGAGGATCCCTGATGCCTGACCAGTCGGGGATCAGTACCTGCGTGCCTGGCGGGCATTGCGGCTGAGGGAGTGAATTATCAGTGATCAGAAGACCAGCCCCGGCATCCTGCATCATATAACTTATCCTTTCACCCGGAAAAGCAGGTGAAAGAGGGATGTATGCAGCCCCTGTTTTCAGCACTGCGAGAACCGAAACAGCAAGGTTAGACGAAGGATTGAGTAAAATACCTATATGTGTTCCCTTTCCCGCTCCAAGCTGATGCAAATCCCAGGCAAGATTGGAGGAGATCCGGTCCAGCTCTCCGAAACTAAGGGTCTCCTCCCCCGAAACAATAGCTTCATGCTCCTGCGAAATTTTCGGGTTGGAAAATAACTCCTCATGAAGCGGAATAAAGCTGTTCATCATTAGTTTTCAGCTGGATCGGTCCGGGTAATACAATTATTTACTTTGTACTGAGGTCCCAGAGTTTGTACTTCAGCATCTGATCGGTGGAAGTCGGAAAATCCCCTATAAGATATTTCAGCAGGATGATCTTCGTGAGGATGGCCTGTCGTCCGTTTTCAACGTTCAGAAGGGATGTATTATAATCCATATATGTATTGATAACATTGATCTGAGTGGAGGCACCCATTTTCATTTTATGGACTTCATTATCGTAGGTTTTTTTCTCCAGGACTGAAAGTTCAACCTGGTTGATATAAAGCGGGATCAGGTTACCCAGGTCACTCAGCAGCTGATATACCTGCATTTTCGCATCAAATTGAATTTTTTCAAGCTGGGTTTTATTCAGATCATAGGCAGAGAGTTTTGTGAGGTAATCACCTTTCCTTTCTTCGTTCTTAAAAGGTATCTTATATGAAAGTGTAACATTAACAGAAGAGCCTGGGCTTCCGCTTGTAAAACTCTGATTGAAATCTGAAAAAGGCTGATAGGCTGTAGAACCGAAATACATATAACGAAGTTCCAGGTTCAGTTCATTCATCTTATTGTATTTGGCTCCCTTCATCTGGATCTGGGCTGCGGAAGTTGCAAGTTCCTGGCTTTTGTAATAATGTGCGTTATGAACCAGTGTATCTGCATTTTTAAATACCCATTGAGCATATTGTTTCCAGGGGAAAGTTGCAGGATCGGGCAGGGAATCGTGGAACTGGGGCACTTTTTTTGGCACCATATTTCCTTTCATACCTATAGACGTAATCAGGTCATACATTGAATTGGCGATCATGTTCTTTGCCTCGGCATACTGCTGGTTGATGTTGTATTCGTATGCTTTGGCACGATAAACTTCAGATTTTGCAAGCTGTTCATCGGCAATCATGGATTCAATATCCCTTAGGTAATCTTTTGCATCTTTCTCGGCATCTGAAAGTATCCTGAACAACTTCACTTTCTGGTAGGCGATATAATAATATGTGAGGGTATTCTTTATAAATAGGCAGATCTCATCGGAGAATGAAACATTCTGGGCCTTGTTCATCATCAGTGAAGCCAGGTAAGTCACATTATTGGTATTGTTTTTCCCAAGATCACGCAGAAGAGGCATAGTCACACCGGCCCACATACCTGATTCATTGACCGCCATGTTGGTACTTGGAAAAAAATTGGGGACTCCCGAGATAATCTCGGTTTCAGTTGAGAGCTTGAACCCGGTATAAAACTTCATCCCTATTTTTGTAGGAACCAGAAGCTGTCCCATGAGATAATAGGAATCCTGGAAGGTGACGGTGGGATCTGTTCCGTAAAAACCATACGCACTCAGTGACATCTGCGGATTAAAAGCGCCTTTTGTGGTTGTGAGCTGTCCCATGCTTTCGCCCACTAAATGTCTTTTAAGCCGGATATCGAAGTTCGTTTGCAGCCCTAATGATATAACCCGGAACACCGACAGGGAATCATAATTAAACATCTCCTGGCTTTTTGCCGGGAAGATTCCCGCCGTAAAAAGGAATAAAATCAGAATGCTCTTTTTCATCTCTCTTTTCACCTTGTTGTTTTATAATATCTCCTGTTTTATTGATCCGGCTTTTATCAGGCCAGCTGTCGTTTCGTAAGCTCTGCAAAAAAGCCATTCTTTTCAATCAGCTCTTTGTAAGTACCCTGTTCTATCATCTGGCCTTTATCGAGCACGAAAATCCTGTCGGCATTAATGATTGTGCTCAATCGGTGTGCAATCACGATCCTGGTCGCATTCAGCCTGTCGATACTGGAGCTCACAATCTGCTGTGTCTCGTTGTCAAGGGCGCTTGTTGCCTCATCAAAGATCAGGATCTTTGGATTGCGTATCAATGCCCTGGCTATGATGATCCTCTGCTGCTGTCCGCCCGACAAAGTATCCCCGCCCGGGGGAAGGATGGTGTACATTTTATTCGGAAGTGCATCGATCTCATCTTTGCATCCTGCCATTTCCGCCGCTTTCCAGGCTTCCTCTTCGGTATACATTGACGAGCCGGTAATGTTATAAAGTACAGTACCCTGCATGATCTTTGAATTCTGTAATACAACGCCAAGCTGATCCCTAACACCCCGAATGTCGAGGCCGCTTAGTTCTTTCTTATCGAACAGAATGCTGCCCACATTATATATTTCGAATCCCAGCAGCAGCCTGATAAGAGTAGACTTCCCCGATCCGGAAGATCCTGTAAACGCAACAAATTCACCGGGATGAATGGTAAGTGTGATATCTTTAAGACTCCAGTCAGGTGCGTCAGGATATTTAAAACTGAGATTGGTGATTTCAATGCCGCCGGAAAGTTCTCCAGGATCGAGCTTTTCGTTCATATCTTCAGTTTCGGCCACGAGAATAGGCTGGAAGAGCTGGTATGTGGGTTTGATATTCAGCAGGGGGACGGTAACCATGAAAGTCTGGATCAGGGCTCCCTGAAAACTCAGGTATGCGCTGTTGAATGCAACGAAGTCTCCGATCCCGAAGCCCGGGAGTCCTGAAGTAAAGATATTGTACACCCTTATAAAGATCAGCAATGAAGCCATGACAGGGAAGGTAACAGTAAAAATGCTGGCCACCATCAGCAGTGTACGCTTCTGCCTGTAATGATCTTTCTGCTGAGAATACCTGTCGGCCCAGATCGCAAAGACTTTTTCCTTGCTGCCTGTGACCCTGATCTTGTTGATCCCCCTGATAGCCATCAGCAGGAAACCTGAGATCATGGCATCCATACGGCGCATGAACACCACATGCTTATAGGCCAGCAGACTTATGGTAAGGGTAAATCCGGCAACAACCAGTCCGAGGACAAGTGCCAGAAGGGCGAGCTTGAGGTCATAAAAGAACAGAAGCGCGAGGTAAAAGATCGAAAAAATACCCGAGATCATAGCCCCGAGCACTGTGGTTGACAGGGTGTCGCGGATACGTTCGATACCCATGCTGCGTTCGGCAAGGTTCCCAGGGGTATAGTTCCTGAAAAAATCAACCTTCAGCGAAAGTATCCTGTCCCAGAGCGCCGACTGCAGCTTGTATCCCGCTTTCCCCGCCATTCTCAGTACGGCAATGGATTTGGCAAAGTTCAGAAGTCCGATGGTGATCACACAGATGACCATGATGCCGCCGATCTGCCAGAGCTCGTGGGTGTTTCCTCCCGGGATTACCGTATTGAAAATATATCCCCCGACGATCGGAATAAGCAATGCGAGTAAGGCTCCGATAATTCCGATCACAAGAAAGCTAATAATATCCCTGTATGTAAATTGAAATGCAAATTTAAACAGGTCTTTCCCCTCGACCTTTCCCTTGGGGAAAGGTGTGAAAAAACTATAAGCCCTGGGATCAAGTGTTAGGGAAACTGACTCGCGGACCAGCTCCTTATGGCGATTCTTCAGGTCGATCAGCCAGTATCCTGTATTCCCTTTAGCAATAAGGGCTACCGGAGTTTGTCCATCTTTCAGAAATCCCAGCATTGACCCCGCATTGTTGGTCCACCAGTGAGGATCAAGGGTGACCATCCTTGACCTGATATTCGAAGCTCTGAGAATGTTCCAGAGGTAATCATGTTTGCCGCTGATACGGTTTCCAGGATCCATGAAGTCGATTTTTTCTTCCTTGCCGATGAGCTGGCATGTCTGGTATAACAGCATGTTAGGATTGTCGGCAACCCTGCTTCGAGCATCACTGTGTTTTTCATCCTGAAAGAGATTGTCGGTTGTTTTGCCCGAAATAATTGCTTTAAATCGGTTCATTGCATTGAAAACTGCATTGTTCCTGAAAGCGAAGGTGTCCTTGACATGATCGAGTTCTACCTTCTGCTCTTCGGTGTAAAGCTTCTTCAGGATTACGATGACCACTTTATTGAAGCCGTTGACTGCTAACTGGAACCTATCATCGGAGATAAGCTGTGAGGTTGTAAGGATGGCTTTGGGCGCGGAAACTCCAAAACATAACCAGAGGTTGGAAGTGAAAGGAAGGAACGGAAGCGAAGCAAAAGCCGGATCTGCAAAACCGTAGTAAACAGGCTTCAGTGAGGCTGCTTCAACCCACAGGACATCAGCCGGACCGGAAGCGCTGTAACGCTTCTCCGGTTCAGGTGTAAAGGAAGGGGCCGGGGCAAGTCCGTTCAACAGCGACATCATGCCGAAATGATTCAGTCCCGATGAGATCCTGAGAAACCAATGATCATAAAGCGAGCTGGCGTATGCGGGGTTTGACTGGGCAAGCTTCTTCAGGGAAGCTGCATCAATAATTCCGACGCTACAGTTTGTAAGCGCATTGATTACCAGAGAAAAGGCATCGTTATCGGGGAAGCCTGGAATAAGAAAGGGTGCATTGACGCGGAATAGGAACAGCCTGCGACCCTGGCCGGTGGGGAGTTTCTCAACGTAAAATACATCCGCATCCCCAGATTCAAGGTAAAATGCCTCTCCTGAACCAGATTGGAGAGAAAGTCCCTTGTTGCTCGGCAACTGCTCGGTCCTTGTATAATATTCAGAAATAACCTGCTGCTCCATATCAGTTGAGATTTACCAGTTTATAATAAAGTCCCTGCTGATCTTTGATCATCTCATCGTGGGTTCCGCGCTGGGCAACCTTTCCATGGTCAAGTACGATGATCTCATCACAGTCGCGGATGGTACTGAGCCGGTGGGCAATGATCAGGGTGGTGCATCCCCTGCGGCGTATGTTATTGTCGATTATCTTTTCGGTGTTGGCATCGAGTGCGGAAGTAGCCTCATCCATAATGAGAATGGTGGGATTGACCACAAGTGCGCGGGCGATCTCGATTCTCTGGCGCTGGCCACCACTGAGGTTGCTCCCTGCATTGATGACGATACCACTGTATCCTCCTGGCCGTGAAGAGATAATGTCATGAATGCATGCATCCTTGGTAGCCTGCACGACATCGGGGGTTCCAATAGTGTTATTCCACATGGTGAGGTTGTCGCTGACAGTGCCTTTGAAGAGGAATATCTCCTGGTCGACCATTGAAATAGAATTTCTTATCACATCCTGGGGGTACAGAGTGCGTTCCCTCCCGTCAAAAAGGATTTCGCCTGCCCAGGGATGATATAGTCCTGCCACCAGCTTCGCCAGTGTCGACTTCCCTGAGCCTGAGCCTCCGACAAGGGCAATCCGTTTACCAGGCTCAACATGAAGTGAAAAATTCTCGATCAGAGGATCGCTGAAGCGGTCATAGCCAAAGGTTACGTTTTTGAAATCCAGGAATCCATGCAACTTGGAATTGGCTGGAGTGATAATGGCAGGATCGTCGTTCGCCTCACTTTTGAAATAGATGTCCTCGTTCGTTGAAAGAGCATCCTGGATGGTATTCAGGTTGCTCTTTGCCACCTGGAGGTCACTGCCCATCGAAACCACAGATTTCACAGGGCCTGTGAAGTTTGACATCAGGCTCTGGAAGGCAATGAAGATCCCGATCGTCATTTCGCCATAAATAACAAGCAATCCGCCTAAAGTGAGAAGAATGATATTGTTCAGATTTGACAGAAAATCGGGAAGGGCATCGAGCAGGTTTGAAGTGACGTTGAGTTTCTGGTCGAATACAACTGCGTTTGACAGGCTTCCGCTCCATAAGCCGTAGAAATCATTTTCAGAGCCGGTGGCCTTGATAGTCTCAATCTGTTCCAGTCCAACGCCGGCAGTACTGAATGTACGCTGGTTTCGTTCAAACAGGAGCTGGTTCAGGGTCGAGCGTTTTTCTGAGATGATCCTGAGAACGAAAAGGTTTACCAGGATCACCGAAACCCCGATGATTGTAAGCAGAAGGTTATATTGAATCATTACGATTGCATAAAACACCACGGTGATCATGTTCGAGACCGTTGCCGTGAGTTCTGTCGACAGCAGGGTTGCAAGGTCGTCGTTGAGCTGAACGCGTTTGAAGATCTCACCCGGCTGACGGGTCATGAAGAAACGGATTGGCAGTTTAAGGATATGCATCAGCAGCTTGGAGGATTCGACAATAGCCAGGCGCAATTCTATTTTGACAAGGATCTTTTGCTGAAAAAAAGTAAGAATACCGTTGAAGAAGAACAGGCAGGCGATCAGCACAAGCATTGGCTTGAAATACCTGGGCTGGTTAAGGTCAATAATATCATCGAAAAACAGTTTATTCAATCCTGCCAGAATAATAGCCGGGATAACCAGGATCGCGCCACACAGCAGGACGTAAGTAAGGTCAAATTTGCTGGCTTCAATTCTTGACCATACCCGGTCGAAAAAGACATTCCTGTGCTTATCTGGCTTAAAATCCGGGCCGGGGGCCAGGATAAGGGCTGTTCCATCATATACTTGTGAAAGCTCCTGTTCGGTCAGTTTTTTCTCGCCCTCATGGGTGTCGTTGACAAACAGGAAATCGTTTTTGAAGCCGGTAACGACGCTGAAATATCCTCCGTGTATCCCGATAACAGCCGGCAACTGAAGTGATCTGAGGTCAGCCACACTGCAAGGCCGCACTTCCGATTTAAAGCCATGGGCAATAGCTACTTTCATCAGGCGGGAAGCAGGAAGTTTCGAATTGTCTGAAACTCCGCATTCCTGGTTCAGTGCATCTTTGGCCGGATAACAATGGTAAAATTCAAAAACCATTGAGAGCGCTACCGGACCGGATTCATTTTCCCCAATCTGGAGAATGACCGGAACCTTTTTTTTGACATGCTCGTTGCTCATGGCAAGGTCTCGATTGATAGGTGAAACGGATTATTCGAAATATGACTTGAAAACAGGGATGATATAGTCGATCGGTGGTTTTTGTTTAACGACAATCGACGCCCTGCAAAGGGTCCCAGTGTTAACGGTGTACGGAGGACCGGACTTGTTCGACCATTTGAAGCCGCTTTTAGTTGAAGGATCTGTTATCAGCCTGATCTTGACGCGGTATGTGGGGCCCTGCTGTTCAATAAGGGCAACGAGATCAGGATTGTTGAGTTCGTCGATGATAGAGTTTGTATTGGATACAAAATGGTTTACTTCCACAACTTCACCCATAAGCCATCCGTAAAGGTTATGATTAACAGTAAAAGGTTCTATCATAGCCGGCATGCCCGGTTCCACAACAGCATTTGAATTAAAAGGGATAAAAAGATCAAGCAAATGATTTTTCTCATTATCCAGGTCTTCAACAACCATCATACGGGTTCCGGCATTAACAAAGTCGCCCCCTGTCACTGATTTGTCGATGATCATACCGTCAACAGGACTGCGGATGATTGTCTGGCGGTCATAATCCTCCTGAAGATCAGCGATCTTCTTCTTCAGGATCTGGATCTGACCTTTGTAATCTTCCTGCTGATATCTCCGCTCATATTCCCATGACTGCTGATCAAGCTGGTTTGTTTTAACCTCCTGCTCTGTTTGTGTTCGCTGGTTGTGAGCGTCGGACAGCTTGTTTTTTGCATCCACGTAATTTTCCCTGGTTGCAAGGCCTTTATCCCAGAGATCCTGCTGTTGCTGCATTTTAAGTTCAAAGAATGTGATCTGGTCCTGGATATGGGCCAGCTGACGTTTGAGCCTTTCCTCCTCAAGGTTATAGAACCTCATTTTATTAGGAAGATCCCTGGTGTCTTTCGTCATCAGAAGCGAATCCTGTAACATGAGGACGTCCAGCTGGGCATTCAGTTCAACCAGCTGATGCCTTAGCTGAGGCTGGAGAAGGTGCAGCAGGACATCGTCCTGTTTCACTTTTTCACCCAGCTCAAACCTCACCTCTTCAACTCCGCCGGGGTAAAGGGCTATAATCCCATGAAGTCCTTTTCCGCTGACAATTTCCCCAAGTCCGTCGATTCTCTGGGGGATACTGCCAAAGATACCCCATACAATTGCAACGAAGGTCAGCAGTCCTAAAGCGGAGAGGGATATCCAGTACCGGGGCTGTGTGATTTTCAACATTCGGTTCATTTCCTCAGGATTCCCTGCTGATCCTGAAGGCTTTGATTTTTCTGCCTTATCCATAATAAAAACTATTGGGTATTAACTAATAGCCTGACAGGGTGGGCTGTACTGAAAACCCACCGAACACAACAAAAAAAAATACTATTCCATGTACTTTTTATAGTACTTGAAGCCCTCTTCTTTGAGGTGAGGTTTGCAGTTGCCTTTTTCGTCTAAATGCTTCCTTTTATGATGATCCATCTGGATTTCAAAGAATTTACTCATCTCGAAGGCACCAGGATCGGTATCAGGGCTTTGCAGGTTATTTTGCATTTTAGGCATTCCCGGCATTTTTCCAAAACTGAAAATATTCGGAGCTCCTTTTAAACCAGGCATCGATGGCATCGATGGGGTAAGATGGGTCTTGTCCTTATCCTCCCCTCCGGTTGCTGCTGCAGGTGAACTGCCTGGCATGGTATCGGCATCAGGTGTGACAGGTGTCGCCGGGGTGCCCGGGGTGGCTGCGGTTAAAGGCGTGCCCGGTGTGGCCGCAGTTACAGGTGTGCCTGGTGTGGCTGCAGTTCCAGGAGTAGCAGGCAACTTGGGCAATTTCGGCGTTAATGGCCTGAGATGGACATTCTTGTTTTTCATAATGTTGATGTTTGATTTGTGAAACATTGATTATTTCTGATTGATTTCCTGTGATGTTTGCTTAACATGCTGTTCGATTTTTTTAACGATCCAGAGTATTCCGTATACAAACATGATGGTTGTAACAATACTCGATACCTGGGTAACCACCTTGATTTTATTGAATGCCTCACCTATGTTGTTTACTCCTTCCGCATCGAAATAATTGATCAGAAATATCCGCAGAAATGCGTCAAAAAGGTCTCGTCCGGCAAGAAAGAGGGTAAGCAGCATAAAGTATTTGAAAAAGGGCATGGTGTGGTACAGGGCCCGGCTGTGATCTTTCGGGACCCCGTGCAGAAACGCATAATCAATAAAGAAGTACATTGCCATCGGCTTTCGGGCAAGCATGGTAATACACCAAAAGATTGTCCAGCCAAAATTCAGGTAAACATAATTCCATAACATCTGAGGCGCTGTTTTGGAATAGATATCCATTATGCTGCCGATAATCATGGTTGAGAGAATGAATAAACCGGTTATGCTGAACTGTTTCTCTTTGATAAAGATGAAAACTGTATAAATCACCCCAGGGACCGTTGAAAGCAGCATCGCCCAATAGTCGCCCAGGGAAGAACGGCAGGTATTCCAGATCAGCAAAGGGATCCCGAGATAGATGATGAGGTCGGTAAGCGTTCGCTTATTGAAAATGTTCTTGAGCATGGTTTGGGATTTATTTCTTATATATGACTTTCCCTTCCTTGATCGTCTCCTCAACAGTAATATCCCTGATCTTCATCGGATCCACCACAAGGATATTATCGCTAAGAATTACAAGGTCGGCCAGTTTGCCCGGCTCGATAGAGCCCTTCATCCTGTTTTCGCCGATTTCCTTTGCAGAGTTAATGGTAATTGCCTTGAGAGCCTCATAGGGACTTACCCTCTGATCAGGGCCTATGACAACCCCGGTCCTTGAAACACGGTTCACTGCAGTCCACACGGTAAAGACAGCATTAAGTGGTGTAACATTGTAATCGGTATGGTTCGAGAAGATGATGCCCGAATCAAGAGCCGCTTTAAGAGGACTCAGAAAGAAAGCCCTATCCTTTCCCATATTAATAATGTGAACATCCCCCCAGTAATAGGTATGATTTGTAAAGAATGAGGGGAAGATATGATGTTGTTTGAATTTTGAAAGCTGATCAGGGCGGATGAACTGGGCATGGATCACCACCGTGCCACGGTTTGTGTCGGGCAGGTTCAGGGTTTTAATTGCCTTTTCATGGGCGTCGATGATCATCTGGATTGCAGCATCTCCGTTACAATGGCTGAATACGGGAATTTTATTCTGGTAGCATTTGAGAATTCCTGCTTCAAGAACAGTGGAGCTGATATTGGGTTTTCCGCTGCAGTCACTGGTACACCCTGACCCGGGGAGCATAGGGGTGCCGAGATAAGCAGTTTTACCCTGGGGAGAACCATCGCATATAAACTTGATACCTCGAAATGTAAGATGGTTGTTGTATTCATTAAAAGTAAATTTCGGATTCCCTACAAGGGTGTCAACCAGTTCTTCAGCTACGAGAGAAACCACATCCAGATAAAGGATCTTCATCCGGGCTGCGAGCTTGAGCATACCAATGGTACCCATTGTGCTCGAACCTTCCTGTGCAGTGGTATACCCTTCTTTTGCATACATTCCCTGGGCCGAATTAATAAGCTCAGTAAACGATTTCTCAACATCGGGAGGCAAGGCATCGGGGATCTTGCCTTCGGCTTTTTCTTCAGCCTTTTCTTTCATAATGTGACGTGCAATCATGGCAACTGTTGGTGCGCCTACTGCAGTCGAAGTCCCGAACCAGGCATTCTCATATACAACCCCGTTTGGGTCCTGGGTTCCCGGGAAACGGCCGATAATCCCGCCTGCCGGATCTTTGGAAGCTTTGCTGATACCAGCAAGTTTGAGTGCAGCAGAATTGTAAACACCGATATGGCCTGAAGCATGGACCAGCACTACCGGATTATCAGGAAAGGCCGGATCAAGGTCCTTTATGGTCGGATATCGCTTCTCGGCCAGCTGGTCAGGGTCAAATCCCATACCCAGGATCAGTGTGCCTGGTTTCATTTTCAGCCTTTGCTGAAGATCTTTTAGTTTTTTAATGATATCAGGTATGCATCTAACCGAATCAATCGGAGGTGAACTTATATTAGTCGAGATCACCGAAAGTACAGCAGCGGCAAAATGACTGTGAGGGTCTACAAAACCTGGAAGCATTGTCTTTCCCTGCAGGTCGGTGACCAGGGTTGAATCCCCTTTATACCTCATGATGTCTTTGGAAGTCCCGATTGCAAGGATTTTCCCGTTTTTAATTGCTACCGCCTCTGCCTGGGTTTTTGAGGAGTCCATGGTGATGATCACTCCATTTACAAATACCTGGTCGGCCTTCTCGACTGGCCTTGTACAGGAAGCAACAATGAGGATGCCTGCTAAAATGAAGAGGTAAAACTTACTTGTTACCTGCTCCGAAATCCGTGTCAATTTTTCCATTTTTATCATATCTTATTAATGCAAAATCATTTGTTGTTCCACTGTTTGAATTACCTCCTGCGAGGATCTTCCCATCCTCCTGGACAATAACTGCTGAAGCCAGATCATTACCTTCGCGGATGTAGGTCAGAACTATTCCATTTTTGCCAAATGAGCGATCAACAGATCCGTTCCTGTTGTACCTGATCAAGGCAAAATCATAGTTCAATCCGTTATTTGAACTGCCGGCTGCTATGATTTTTCCATCTGATTGAATACATAATGCTGAAGCCTGGTCATCCCCGTCACGGATACCGGTTATTACAATCCCGCCTTTCCCGAAGGTCGGATCAGGCGAGCCGTCAGGGTTATACCTTAGCAGGGCAAAATCATTATTCAAACCATTATTTGATTTACCTGCAATTACAATCTTACCGTCATCTTGCAGTTTAATATCTTCTGCCTCATCTTCACCACTGTTCACCGATGTGATGACGATTCCATTTTTTCCGAAACTCTTATCCAGGGAGCCGTCAGGTTTATATCTGACCGTGGCTATATTTGTATTTGAATACCCGGTCAGCAGTACTTTGCCATCAGGCTGAACTGCCATTGCCACAGCCTGGTCGTCCCCCTGGCTAAGAGAAGTAAGTACGATCCCGTCTTTTCCGAAAGTCGGATCAAGGGTCCCGTTGCTAGAATAACGGACTACCGCAAAATCAGTGTTTGAGCCATCATTGCAGCAGCCAACGACAAGGATTTTCCCATCCTTCTGAATAGAAACGTCTGTCGCATTATCATCCCCTTCGCTGAGGGAGGTGATTACAATTCCTTGCTTACCGAAGGTCTGGTCGAGACTTCCGTTACTATTGTACCTGAGAATTGCGAAATCATTTGTTTGCCCGTTATTCGCACTTCCTGCCAGAATGACTTTCCCATCTGACTGTAAAGCAATTGCCGAAGTAATTGCATTCACAGTGCGTAATGCCGTCTTTACTATCCCTCCTGAACCGAAAGACGGGTCCAGTGTTCCGTTCGGCAGGTATCGAACAGCGGCGATATCTGTGTTGGAATATCCTGTGAGAATAATCTTGCCATCTTTCTGCAACAGCATGTCGTAGGCTTCATCGTCAGCTGCCGACAGAGATGTGATTACCACACCCTGGGGTAAGCTTGCTGGACCTGATTGTTCCGGGTCCTGGGCAAAACCTGCCAATCCGGAAAGGATGATTGCAATTGTCAATACTTGTCTTTTCATAATATATCCGGCTTTATATCGGATTCTAAAGATAAGCCTGAATTTCTGAATTGCTTGTAGTTCACAATTAATTAATAATTAAATGTTCAGGGAACGACAAGGAAGGGAGAAAATTCACTTTTTTGATTTCTTGCTGCCACTTGGGAATTGTATACTTAATCCTGCAAATATCTGTAAACCAGGCTCTCCTATACCATTGTGAAGAAAGGTATACTGGGGCTCAAGACCGATTGAAACAACAGTCCTGTTGATGAGAATTACCTTTCCCACCCCAAGCCCGAAGGGCACATTATAGGTACCGTTAACAAAATCGAATGTCCAGATGGCGGTTCCTTTCAAAGTAAAACCTTTACCTATCTGAAAAACATAAAATGGCTGAAAATCAAGCTGGTTTGTCTCGCTGCGCTCAGAATTCCCGGCATAGGACATCTGCCATGTTGCCAGTGCTCCGAGCATGTAGGTTGCACCGAGTTTTACAATTACCGCTGCAAGTCCCGCCTGCCATTTCTCGGTTCCCAGAGCTGGATTGCTGGCTGTAGGGAATGAAAGCTGCGGACCAATACCAAAGTCAATTGATGATGTTGGTTTGGTTAGAAGAAAAGCGGCAAACATGTTGATGTCAGACAAGCCTGATATGGGATCGCTTCCTGTTGTTGAACCAGGCAGAGTGTTAACCGGGATAGTCGCCCTGAAAACAAGTGGAGCAGCGACTATAACCGGCCTGATCATGAATGAATTGAACGATTCATTAGGCATCCCGTACAAGACAGGTGCAAGGTAGTTCTGAAACCCTATCGAATTATTTCTCGCCAGAGGATTATTGGCATTGTTAACCTGGGCATTTGTAAGGCCTCCTGCTTCAGGAGGATGTTCCTGGGTAAATGCAGAGACTGAAAAGGAGATCAGAATAAGAGAGATAACGATTTTTTTCATGATTTCAGAGGTTTTTGTTGTAAATATAAGGGTGAATTCGTAACAATGTCAACATTCACCTTAGAAAAAAATCTTAGCTTATTCTTAGTTTAAATCACATCTTGCTGGATGTCAATGAGATCATCAATAATGCCTTAAGTTTTCACAATCTCGACCATAGATGAAAATGCCAGGTTTAATTTTGAAAGAATGATTGATGAATTATTCAACACGTGTTGAATAATTCAACGCACGCTGTATGTATTATGATATTCAATTCGTTATGAATATACTTATTTTTTCAACGTTGATTTATTCAACACTTTATGTAAAACACAATTTTTGAATGCTTTTCTATTATCCTGATCTTATGCGCATTATCTTCGGAAAATAAGTTCGGCATCATTATTGAATAGGGAAAGGTGTAAATGCAATTGAAAAAATAAATACTATGAAAACAAAAGTGATCTCCCTCATCTGTGCGCTCTTCCTTATCTGCTGCAGTAATCTCATCAGTAATGAAACAAACGCAACAAGCGATGCCAAGGCATCTGGCATATTAACTGTGTATTGTACTCCCGAATTAAGCTCCATAGCATCCGCCTGGGCAGTTCAGTATAATACAACAAATCCCAAAAATAAAGTCAATATTATCACGAGGGAGGCTTCTGATTTAGCAGGGATTCTGGGATCAGAAAACAGTATCTGCTTTATATCCAATGAGTCAGCACCAGCCGATAAAAAAGGTAATTCCTTCAGGATTGTTATAGGGCGTGAGATCATTGTTCCTGTCCTCAGTTCAAAAAATCCATATCTGAAGGAAATAAACGAAAAAGGCATATCCCGGGAATCCATGGTTAAAAGCCTGGAATCGAGAGGGGCACTGAAATGGGGAACCTTGCTGGGCACTGCAGCGGCAAACCCGGTGAAGTATTTCATCCTGGATAATGCCTCAGCAAAAACGGGGGTCGCCGAATTTTTAAAAAACGGATCATCCTCTGTTGCCGGGATGGAATCGGTGAGCCCTGAAAATTTTCTTAATGCGATACAAAACGATCCTTACGCAATCGGTTTCTGCAGGCTTACTGATGTAGTAAGACCCGGGCAGGAAAAGCTGGCCGGTAATATTCAGTTCATGCCGATAGATAAGAACGGTAACGGGCGCATGGATTACATGGAAAACATTTACTCTGATTTCCAGGATTTTTCAAGGGGAGTGTGGATTGGGAAATATCCCAAATCACTTACAAACAATATTTATTGTGTAGCAAAAACATGCCCGGCAGGCCAGTCTGGTGGCGACTTCCTGAAGTGGGTACTTTCCACGGGACAGGATTTAATGCCGGTAAATGGATTTTCTGACCTTGTAAGCAGTGAACGTCAGTCCCAGTTGGATAAGCTGAACAATACCCCTATTTACCCGCAAATTCCGAGGGAAACAAATTCCCTGGCGAAACTTATTCTACTCGTCCTGGTAATTTTTATTGTAGTCAGTTTTACAGCTGATTTTCTTTTCAGGCGGTCAAAGGGAAGAAAAACCGCTGAAATCTCTCATCCGGCTTTTGAACCCAGTGTATTTGATGAACAAAATTTACTGGCCCCAAAAGGCATGTATTTTGACAAATCCCATACCTGGGCTTTCATGGAACAGGACGGGAATATAAAAGTCGGCATTGACGATTTCCTGCAGCATATTACAGGCCCAATAACCAGTATCGGAATGAAAAAACCAGGCGATATTATCAATAAAGGTGACCGTTTGTGTATCATCATTCAGAAGGGAAAACAACTCAACATTTATGCTCCGGTTTCGGGTACTGTGATGGCTTGCAATGAAACTTTATTAAAGAACTCCGGGATGATCAATGAATCTCCGTTCAGCGATGGCTGGGTCTACAAGATAGAGCCCAGCAACTGGCACAGGGAGGTCGAGTTTCTTTCAATGGCCGACAAATACAGGACCTGGCTCGGCGCTGAATTTAACCGTCTCAAGGACTTCCTTGCATCATCCCTGCAGGCAAATTCACCAGGATATTCGCAGATCATATTGCAGGACGGAGGGGTGTTGAAGGACCATGTACTTGCCGACCTCGGTCCGGAGGTATGGGAAGATTTCCAGGTAAAATTCATCAACACAGCCAGGTAACAAAAGCATTCAGGTAAGTCAACCTTTCAAAAAAAAGCTATATGAGTATCAACCGACGAGGGTTTTTCAAAGTCCTTGGTGTCACCGGAGCCGCTCTGGCTATAGGCAAAGAAATGAAAGCTGCTCCCCCGGGGAACGGGGCGATAGAGTTCAGGGGTGTGTTATATGATTCGGCCCGTTGCAAAGGATGCAGGGGTTGTGAGTATGACTGTGCTGATGCCAACGGACTTCCGCTGCCTGAACCTGCAAAGAACATTGCTCCCATCCGTGAGACAAGTGAGACTAAACGCACAGTTGTCAATGAATACAATACATCCAAAGGGAAAGTGTTCATAAAGAAGCAGTGCATGCACTGCAATGAACCTGCCTGCTGTGCGGCATGCCTTACCCAGGCCATGCATAAAACCGCTGCCGGGCCGGTGATCTGGAGGGGAGACAAGTGTATGGGTTGCAGGTATTGCATGGTGTCTTGTCCGTTTGATATTCCAAAATTCGAATACCACAGCGCCAATCCGAAGATCCAGAAATGCGATATGTGCTACAACCGCCTGAAAACCGGAGAAATGCCAGCCTGTGCGGCAAACTGTCCGAATGAAGCCCTGTTCTACGGAACCCGGCGCCAAATCCTGGCTGAGGCGCGGAAGAGGATCGTTGAAAATCCAAAACTTTATGTTGATTATCTCTACGGTGAACATGAGGCCGGAGGAACCTGCTGGATGTACCTTTCACCGGTTAGTTTCAAGGAACTTGGCATGAAGACAAATCTTCACAAAGGCTCCTACCCTGCTCTCACAAAAGGTTTCCTGTACAGCGTACCTTCCGTTTTTGTACTGTTTCCGGCATTGCTTCTGGGAATTCACCAGGCAACAAAAAATGAAACTAAACACAGGGAGGAATAAATATGAGTGAAAACTATCAGATAGCACTTGACAATGATGGCAAGCCCATGTGGAAGTTCCTTCTCCATGAATTAAAACCAAAAGGGAAGATCTTTACTCCTTTCAATATCATCTCAGTCCCTGTGATTCTTGTTGGGCTGGTCCTTATCGTGATCCGTTTCTGGAAAGGTATTGGTGCCGTGACCAATCTGACCCAGGAAGTCCCCTGGGGCTTGTGGATAGGGTTTGACGTTGTCACCGGAGTTGCCTTCGCAGGGGGCGCTTATGTTCTCACCTTCATGGTATATATCCTGAACATGAAGAAATACCATTCCATTGTAAGGGTTACCGTGCTGAACGGCTTTCTTGCGTACGTTTTCTATGCCGGCGCGCTGCTACTCGACCTCGGCCGTCCGTGGAACGTTATCAACCCTATTATCGGGAATAATTTCGGCGTGAATTCGGTTTTATTCCTTGTAGCCTGGCATTTTCTGCTGTATATGATCGCCCAGCTTATCGAATTTTCACCTGCTGTTGCTGAATGGCTTGGAGCAAAAAGGATACACAAGATATTATCAGGGATGACCATTGCAGCTGTGATTTTCGGGATCACCCTTTCGACCCTTCACCAGTCGGGACTGGGGGCTCTTTACCTGATGGCAAAAGAAAAGATCCATCCACTCTGGTATTCCGAATTCATTCCAATTATGTTCTTTGTCTCGAGTATTTTTGCAGGGCTTTCGATGGTCATCTTTGAAGGTAGCATCACGCATAAAGTATTTTCCGGGCAGATCAGCGATAAGCATCACAAAGCCGGAACCGGAATACTGATGGGCTTGTCGAAAATCTGCGCAGGAACTATGTTTGCATATTTTTTCCTGCAAGTCCTGGTATTTATCCACGAGCGCCACTGGGATCTTATCAACACCCCCATGGGTTATTGGTACCTCCTCGAGATGCTGGGTTTTGTAATGCTGCCCATGATGCTGTTTTTCTACAGTTATCGCAGGCACAACATTTTTCTGATAAGAGTGGCTGCAATCCTGACCATGCTGGGGATTATCCTAAACAGGCTCAACGTGACCGTAATCGGTTTCAGATGGGATGCGGCAGTGCATTACATCCCTTCATGGATGGAAGTCGTGGTAACCCTGACAGTAATTTTCACTGAAATCTGGATTTTCAGATGGGTCATCAACCGAATGCCCGTGCTTCGCGACAGCCCGGCCTGGGCTAAGGATGGTGAGTCGTAATTCGTAAATCGTACTTCGTAAATCGTAAATACAATCGTAAATCTTACCTCGTAAATCGTAAATATTATGGACGGCTTCAGTTATTACAATATTTTTGAGACAAAAGGGATGGAATACCTGATCATCATAGCATTCCTCGCCCTGCTTATCCCGTTCTCTCTCATGCTGAACAGGAAGGTAAAAATCAAACGACAGCTTCATAAGGCCATGGGTATCCTTACAAGCAGTGTAATAAGGATTCCTCAGGGACTATTTTACAGCGACAGCCATACCTGGGCCCATTTGTCGCGCTCAGGCTTCGCTAACGTTGGAATTGATGACCTCCTCGTTCACCTGGCAGGTGATGTGGAAGTAGTCTTTCACAAGAAACCAGGGGATGCAGTTGCCAAAGGGGAACCGATGTCGGAAATCAAGCAAGGCGATAAACTGCTGAAGCTATATTCTCCTGTTTCAGGTAAAATCAGGGAGAGCAATGAGCTTCTTACCGCTGACCCGGGAATTCTCAGCGAAGACCCGTATGGCCTGGGATGGCTGTATAAAATCAAACCCGGCAACTGGCAGGAAGACACGGCAGACTGTCATATGGCTGAGGAAGCAAATGACTGGGAGCAGATGGAGCTCCTGAGATTCAGAGATTTTCTTGCAGTGAGTATGCCAAAGTACGATCCTGAACTTTCAACGGCCACACTCCAGGATGGAGGGGAGTTAAAAGACAATATTTTAAGTGAACTCCCCAATGCCTTGTGGAATGATTTTCAGAAGGAATTCCTGGATTCCCGTGCCTGAGAATGCTACTGCTTTTAGTTGCAAAAAGCATAAAACCGGTTCCCGGAAAAATCAGCACTTAACGAAAAAACCGGCGCCATGTCGCTGGTTTTTGTTAAATTGCAATGATATTAAACCTGCTCTCCTGTAACACTATCATTGCTAAAAATTAACCAGATATGGTTGCTTTCGGTAAATACCAACGGAAGAATCTAACCGGGAAATCTCTCTTCAGAAAATACGTCCAGGTCCGCTCATCGATTTACAGCCGCGTAGTTTTTGTAATCCTCGTTTCCTCGGTCTTCCTGTTTGTTTCGTTCAGTATAATTTTCCGTTCGGTGAACGAGGAATACCTTAACACCGTGATCCGCCAGAACGGGAACAACATCGGGTCAATCGTACAGGGCTCCCTGTATCATTCGATGCTCGAGAACGACAAAAGCACACTCCAGAACACTCTCGACATCATCAATACCATGCCGGGAATAGACGAGGTGAACATGTATGACATCAAGGACAACCTGGTATACACTTCCATTCCTTCCGACACCAGTTCTTCACACAGCAATCCGAATTGCATCAGCTGTCATGATGATCTGAAAACGATTTTTCCCGGAACATCCAAACATTATAAGATCATCAATGTTGACAGCGACTGCAAGATGACCCATAACGACAACAGCAGCCGTCACCTGCTTATCAAGCTACCCATACTCAATGAGAGGTCATGTTATGAAAGTTCCTGTCACGCCCATAAAGCAAGCGACGGCATCCTGGGCTCCCTGATCATCAAAATCCCGCTTGCCGAACTTGATACGGCAGTTGAAAAATCATCCACCGAATTCTTCATCCTTGCCATTCTTACTACCCTCGTGCTTGCGACCGTGCTCATTATCTTTACCCGTCAGCGGATCAAGAAACCCCTGAATGCCCTGGTCAAGGCCAGCATTGCCGTCGCCAACGGCGATAAAAGCACCAGGCTCGAGATAAGAGCCGATCAACTCGAGGATATGAGAATGGTATCGCAGGCATTCAACGATATGCTCGACAACCTTCAGGCTGCAACAAATGAACTTGAAAACTGGTCACAGCAGCTTGAGTATAAGGTTCAGAAGAAATCAGAGGAATTAAGTTCAGCCCAGAATGAACTAATCCATATTGAACGACTGGCATCGCTCGGGAAATTGTCATCCTCGGTTGCACATGAAATTAACAATCCCCTGTCCGGCATCCTGATTTATACAAAACTGATATACAAACAGTTAAGTAATCCGGAATTGTATGCCAGCAAAAGGGAATCGATGCTCAAGCACCTGAAGCTGATCGAAAACGAGGCCAAACGATGCGGGGATATTGTAAAGGGGCTGCTTGAATTCTCGAAGAAGGACCAGGAGGATTTCGAGCCCAGGCATCTGCATGAGATCCTCCAGGAGACCTACGAACTGATGACCCATCCTATCAAGATTGCCAACATCAGGTTTTTCACTGATTTTTCTGCAGCTTCCGATCTTATTTACTGCAGTCCTAACCAGATCAAGCAAGCTTGCATAGCCATGCTTGTAAACTCAAGCGAGGCAGTGCATGAGAACGGGGAAATCATTATCCGCACGGTAAATTCAACAGAGGATGCAATTACAATAGAGATCACCGATAATGGAATTGGTATTTCGGCGGATGACATCCCCCATATTTTCGAACCTTTCTTTTCGACCAAGCAGAAATCGAGCGGGATCGGCCTCGGACTGGCGATTGTCCATGGCATCATGCAGAGCCATAACGGGAAGATACAGGTCAGTTCCGAACCGGGTCATGGAACAACCATCTCAATTACATTACCTTTGATCAGAAATTAAGAGATATATAATGGCCAGAAAGATATCCATTTTAGTCGTCGATGATGAAGAATCGGTAAGAGACTCCCTGAGCAACTGGTTCATCGAAGACGGTTACCAGGTTGAATGTGCCGAAAATGCCAGGGTTGCGCTTCAGATGATCGAATCCTCCCATTTTGACATCATCCTTGCCGACATCAAGATGCCGGGCATGGATGGGCTTGAGATGCTGAGGAGGATCAAGACGCTTAAGAAAGATGCCATAGTCATCGTGATGACTGCATTTGCCTCGGTGAACACTGCCGTTGTCGCCCTTAAAGACGGGGCTTTCGACTATGTGACGAAACCTTTTGACCCCGATGACCTCTCGCATCTCATTCGCAATGCAACGAAGCAGATCTCACTATCCCAGGAAAACGAAAGCCTGAAAGACAGGGTGACTTCGCTTGAGAGCGTCGAGGACCTTATTGGGAACAGCCTGGCGATGAAAAAAGTACTTCAGCAGGTAGAAAGCGTGGCCCAGTCAAATTCTTCAGTCATCATCACGGGCGAGAGCGGCACAGGCAAAGAACTTATTGCCAGGGCGATTCATGCCAACTCTGCGCGGAGGTATTATCCGCTGGTGAGCGTACATTGCGGGGCGCTGACCGAAAGCCTGCTCGAAAGCGAGCTCTTCGGCCACGAGAAAGGGGCATTTACAGGAGCCATGTACAACAGGAAAGGACGTTTCGAGATGGCCGACAGCGGCACCATTTTCCTGGATGAGATTGCTACCATTTCATCGAAGATGCAGATCGAACTGCTGAGAGTGCTTGAGACAAAGACCTTTATCAGGGTAGGCGGAAACAAGGAGATTTCCTCTGATTTCAGAGTCATCTGCGCAACCAACAGGGACCTGAAGAGCCTGGTGGAACAGGGAACTTTCAGGGAAGACCTTTTTTACCGGCTTAACGTGGTGAACATACAGGTGCCTCCCCTGAGGGAAAGGATTGAAGACATTCCGTTGCTTGTAGATTATTTTATTAAAAAGTACTGCCTTAGTATGAATAAGCCCGGCATCACCATCGACGATGCAGCGATGCATAAGCTTGAAGAGTATACTTTTCCCGGCAACATACGCGAACTTGAAAACATGATCGAAAGGGCGATCGTGATCGGCAACGGCAGGAAGATAACTCTGAAAGACCTGCCTTTCAGCCAGGAGATGATCGACAATTCGATCGAAAGCCTCGACGATTTCGAAAAAACCTTCATCCGGCAGATTCTGAACAAGTATAGCTGGAATATCACCCGCACTGCGAAAGCCCTGAAAGTCGACAGGGTGACGCTTTACAATAAGATCAAAAAATATGATCTGAAACCCGATGATTCAACAGCACATTAATCTGATCTCTTTTGGGTATTTAGGGAAACATTATCTTGAACCTGTAGCTGAAGCGGTGCAGCAGGAATTCAGGTATGCTGTGAAGCTGAAGGAATCCCATCTTGACCTCAGTGAGTTTTTTGACCCGGGCCGAAGGCAGTACAACGGGAACAAGCTGCTGATGGCGATCGACGCAATGAACACAACAGGTTCAATCAAAAACATTGGCTTGTTCAGTGTCGACCTGTTTATTCCCATACTCACCTATATTTTCGGACAGGCGGCATTGAACGGGAAGACAGGGATCGCTTCGATGTTCCGGCTGAGCAACGAGAGGTATGGAATTGCCCCCGACGAGAAGCTTTTACTCGAACGATTCACCAAGGAAGTCATCCATGAACTGGGCCATACCTTCGGACTTATCCACTGCAGTTCACCTTCCTGCGTAATGCGTTCAAGCACTTATGTTGAAGACATCGACCAGAAAAACACCCACCTCTGCATTCATTGCAGGGAGAAGCTACCCCCTGTAATACCTGATCAGGCGGTTAGTTGAACTGTCGTGGGAAAGCAGCTTTTCCCTGTTTTCCAGTTCCGGAATGATCTTCATCGCAAGAACTTTTCCAAGTTCAACTCCCCACTGGTCAAAGGGGTTGACGTTCCATATCACCCCCTGGGTAAACACTGCGTGCTCATACATGGCGACCAGCTTACCCAGGACCGAGGGGGTCAGTTTATCCATAAAAAAAGTCGACGACGGCCTGTTCCCTTCAAACACCTTATGAGCGACAAGGTTTTCGGGAACACCTTCTTTTTTTACCTCGTCGGCGGATTTACCGAAAGCGAGGGCCTCTCCCTGCGCGATCATATTGGCCATGAGATAATCCTGGTGGTGAGGCATTGGATTCAATGATGTTCGGAACCCAATGAAATCACATGGGATAACTGCGGTGCCCTGGTGAATAAGCTGGTAAAATGAATGCTGTCCGTTGGTGCCGGGTTCCCCCCAGTAAACTGCCCCGGTCTGGTAAGTGGTATTGATGCCTTCAAGAGTGACATGCTTTCCGTTGCTTTCCATAGTCAGCTGCTGAAGGTAAGCAGGGAACCTCTTCAGGTAATTATCATAAGGAAGAACCGCCTGGGTGTGGGCATTGAAAAAGTCAATATACCATATTCCCAGCAGCCCCATGATCACCGGGATATTCCTTTCAAAAGGCGCATTCCGGAAGTGCTCGTCCATCTGGTGAAAGCCATCCAGCATCTCATAAAAATGCTCAGGCCCTATAGCGATCATGGTCGACAAACCGATTGCAGAATCCATGGAATACCTGCCTCCGACCCAGTCCCAGAAACCAAACATGTTCTTTGTATCGATGCCAAATCTGCCAACTTCCTTTTCATTGGTCGAAACCGCGACAAAATGGCTTGCCACAGCCTCCTCACTGCTGAGTTTCCCGAGCAGCCAGGCCCTTGCAGTGAGGGCATTGGTCATTGTCTCGAGGGTCGTGAAAGTCTTTGAAGAAACTATGAACAAAGTCTCTTCGGGGTTCAGATCCCTTACTGCTTCTGCAAAATCATTACCATCTATATTCGAGACAAAACGAAAACAGAGGTTTCTCTGGCTGTAAAACTTCAGGGCTTCGCAGGCCATCACCGGGCCAAGGTCAGACCCTCCGATTCCTATGTTCACAATACTGCGGATGGGTTTGCCCGTAAACCCCATCCATTCACCGTTTCGGATTTTTCGCGAACAGCCGGCCATCTTCTCCAGCACTTCATGCACATCAGGAACTACATTCCTGCCATCCGCCATCACAACAGAACCTTTAGGGGCCCTTAAAGCTGTATGAAGCACTGAGCGGTTTTCGGTCAGGTTGATCTTCTCGCCCGAAAACATCGACACAATCTTATCATTAAGCCCTCTTTCCTCTGCAAGCTTTAAAAGCAGGCTGATGGTTTCGGCCGTAATACGGTGTTTCGAAAAATCAAAGAAAATCCCCAGCTCAGCTATACTAAAACGATCTCCTCTTTCAGGATCAGCTGTGAACAATGATTTAATGGTACTATTCTTCATCTGCTGAAAATGCGATTCCAGTGATTTCCATGCAGCGGTCGTTGTGAGTTCAGTCTTCATAAACTATGATTTAGTTATTATCTGTTCAATTCAGAAGCAGCTTCCCTGTCGAGCAGCCAGTTCAGTTCCCCGTGAACAGGCTGTACCAGTGAGACAGGCAGCGATTCCCAGCCTGTTTTACGGTTGTATACCTGTGCGACCTTACCGGCCTTTGATTTGCCGGTGGCCAGGATCATAACTGTCCTGGCATTGTTGATCAGCCTGCCGCAGGCTGTGATCCTTTTTTGCTTTGTCTGCGGATGTACTGTCGTACAAAACAATCTGTCACTGTTGAAAAGCGTGGTATCAGAAGGAAAGATCGAGGCCGTATGTCCATCCTCGCCAATCCCCAGCATAACCAGGTCGGGCGAAGGAAATCCCATATACTTATGTATGTTGGCGACAACCACTGATGAGTACCTTAAAGCTTCTGTTTCAGGGATTGCTTCACCATGAATCCTGAAGACATTTGAAGCAGGGACAGGGATAAGGTCGAGAAGGTTCTCCCGGGCCATTTTATAGTTGCTTTCAGGCTCTCCAGGGCCGACACAACGCTCATCGCCCCAGAAGATCTTCAGCTTATCCCAGGCAATGTTATTGCGGTAATCAGAGGCCAGTTTCCTGAATACCAGCCCTGGCGTGGTTCCACCCGATAATACCAGGCTGAAGGTGTGGTCGTGTCTCATTGAAGCAAGAAGACCCTGGAGTTGCCTGGCAAAATAGTCTGCCAGGTCATCAGTTGTTTCAAATATTTTGAGTACCTCGATCATGCTTACAGTTCACAATAAATACCGTCATCACTGAGGTTCTTGCAAGGATACCTCCAGGTGATCCCATGGCCTTCGATGAGATCATCAGCCTGCTGAGGCCCCCAGGTACCGGCTGGATAACCATAGAGCGGAACTTCGTTTTCGGTTTTCCAGGCTTCGAGAACAGGTGACAGGAATTTCCATGCTTCCAGGACTTCGGCAGTTCTGGCAAACAAAGTGGCGTCCCCTTTCACCGAATCGTAAATGAGGCGTTCGTATGCCGACTGTATCCTGTGATCAGCAAGCTGGGAGTAATGGAAGTCCATATTCACAGTCTGCACCTCAAACCCCGCTCCCGGAGTTTTCATTCCGAATTTCAGCAAAATCCCTTCATCGGGCTGTATCCTGATGATAAGCTGGTTCAGCGACTGTCTGTATTTATCCCCTGAAAAAAGGAAGTGTGGTGTCGCCTTGAAATGTATCACTACTTCGGTAACCCTTGTGGGCAGGCGTTTTCCTGTGCGGATATAAAAGGGGACACCGCCCCAGCGCCAGTTATCAATATAAAATTTAAGGGCCGCATAAGTTTCGGTGAGCGAGTTTCCGGCAACTCCTCCCTCTTCCCTGTAACCCTGGACAGCTTTACCATTGATGGTCGCGGCAAGATATTGTCCGCGAATGGCAACCCGCTTTACATCCTCCCTTTTCAGGGGCCTCAGCGATTGGAACACTTTCAGTATTTCGTTGCGGATGGCCGATGGGTCAAGGGAAGAAGGAGGCTCCATGGCTGTGAGGGCAACCATCTGGAGCAGGTGATTCTGCACCATGTCGCGTAAAGCGCCGGAACTTTCATAATACCCACCCCGTTTTTCAACTCCAAGGCTTTCGGCCGAAGTGATTTCAACATGATGTATGTAATTCCTGTTCCATAAAGGTTCGAATATCCCGTTTGAGAACCTTGTCACAAGGAGGTTCTGAACAGTTTCCTTTCCAAGGTAATGGTCGATCCTGAACAGCTGCTCTTCCTCCCAGTCCTTCAGGAGGATGTTCTTAAGATCCATGGCCGATTCAAGGTCATACCCAAAAGGTTTTTCGATGATAAGGCGTTTCCATCCATTCTCCTGGCTATTCAGTCCGGCCATGGCAAGATTCCTGGGAATCACACCATACAAGGCAGGTGGAGTTGAGAGATAAAAAACAGTATTACCACCCAAATTTAACCTCTCCCTCAGCTGCTGAAGTTTCTGCTTCAGGAATACGTAATCAGGAGCATGGTCAGATTGAATGGATATATAAAAGATCTTTTCAATAAAGTCCTCTATCAGGGAATCATTGTCAATTTCTTTGTATTCTCTGATCGCCGACCTCATCCCTTCCCTGAAGATGTCGTCTGACAAAGGGCTGCGCGAAACCCCCAGCAACAGGAAATTCACGGGCAGGAGTTTCTGAACATAAAGAGCGTAAAGTGCGGGAACCAGCTTACGTTTGGTCAGGTCGCCGGAAGCTCCGAAAATGACATACACAAGACTGTCTTCCATCCGCTTTTATTCTTTTGTTTTAACTGCATGTCCGCCGAACTGGTTTCGAAGGGCTGCAAGCATTTTCATAGCGAAAGATTCATCCTGCCTCGACTGAAAACGGTTATACAGGGAAGCTGTGATCACATGGGCCGGCACATCAAAATCAATTGCGGTCTGCACGGTCCATCGACCCTCCCCGCTGTCCTGCACATAATCCTGCAAATGCTCCAGCTTCGGGTCTTCCTTCAACGCATCGGTTGCAAGTTCAAGCAGCCATGAGCGCACCACGCTGCCATACTGCCATGCATCGGCAATTTTTGGCAGATCAAGGTTGAAAGGTGTTTTCTGGAGTATCTCGAAACCCTCGGCAAAAGACTGCATCATGCCATATTCAATCCCGTTATGCACCATCTTTACAAGATGCCCTGTTCCCGAAACCCCGCAGTAAACATATCCGTGCTCCGGGGCCAGTGATCTGAACAGAGGTTCGGCATAATCCACTGCCTCCTTGTTGCCGCCAACCATCAGGCAGTATCCGTTCTTCAGTCCCCACACACCTCCACTGGTGCCGCAGTCGATATAATGAATGCCATGAGAGGCAACTTTCTGTGCCCTGACCTGGGTATCCCTCCAGTAGGAATTACCCCCGTCGATGATGATATCATCTTTATTCAGAAGGCCGAGCAAAACATCAAGATTCTCATCGACGGGTTTGCCTGAAGGCACCATCAGCCATACAACTTTGCGGGCAGGAAGTTTAGAGATCATCTCTTTTACTGAACCCGATCTATCGGCTCCCTTTTTCGAAATTTCTTCAACTGCTGCAGCAGTCCTGTTCCACACTACAATTTCATGATGATCATTGAGCAGCCTCTGCACCATGTTGAACCCCATCTTCCCCAGGCCTATAAAACCGATTTTCATATCTATTTGTTTTAATTATTTTAGGCTATTTCTTTTCGTTTGCAAATGAATCTGCACCCGGTATATCAACGGATGAACCGGTGGATTGTTTTACCTGTTAAACCCGTCGAACCATTTACGGGTGTGTGCAAGGGCAAACAGAAATGTTTCGGAATGCCCTGCAGCTGACCCGGCATTGACCATCTCCACATCACAACCAAGGTCTTTCATGTAATCATACGCTGTTTTGGTAACCGAAAGTGCAATTACCGAATCTGCCTCTCCATAATAGAACCGGATAGGGACTTTAGCTTTCCACATGTAAACCTGGTTTTTCCCCAGGGCTTTTGAGAAAACATTATTATTTTCAAGGAATGAAGCCCTGAACCCTGGTTTCAGAAGTTCAGAGGGAGTTCTTCCGAATACTGTGAGGATGTTGGCCGGGATATGATCCGTATCAAAAATATCTTCACCTATGCGCTGGTATTCAATATTCAGGGCCAACTGGCGTAAGCCTGGGATCTTTAAATGATATTCATAGGCATATATGTTATAGGCCATAATGAGGGGCAGAAGGTTTGATGAACAGCTCAGCAGCCAGTGATTCCAGGCCAGGTAAAGATCATATACGCCGGCGATGGGGGCAACGGCTTTTATTCCCGAGCCTTCCTGTTTCTGCATAAGCCTTGCAAGTGCCATTGCAGCATGTCCGCCCTGAGACCAGCCGGTCAGGAACATCGTGCCATTGAGGTCAAGCTTCAATTCCAGGCAAACAGATCTTGCGGCAGTGCAGAAGTCATAAGCAGCTTGTGCCTCTCCCTCGCTAAGCATATACGTATGCATTCCGGGCGATTCTCCTTTGCCGATGTAATCGGGCATGAACACCACATACCCCTGCGATGCAAAAGCCGATAACACCATGCGGGCTTCAGCATTTGCAGGGTTTGAGGGAACATCGTGTTTGGATACTTCGGTTCCGTGAGTGTAAACCACAATCCTTAACGCGGCGTTCACTCCGGCCGGGACCGCTATCAGTCCTGATGCTTTGCCAACCTGCCCCGAATAAGGATTCAAGGTATAATACACCAGCTTATACGTTTTCACCTTGTATTTTGACGGCTCAAACCCGTAATTCCCGGTTCTTCCGAATGCAGGATGTGTCAGCAGGCTGTCCATGACCACCTGGGAAAAATCTCTTTCGAAAGAAAAGCCGATGACATCACCTGCTTTAGGGGTCCTGGAAGGAACAGACTGCCCAAATAAACAGTCCGGGCCAAAATAACAGACAAAAAAAACTGCTATCAGGGCATAAAACCGTACTTTCTTCATAGTTCAGGTTTATAACAGAAATGTGTAAATAGAATGATTAAGTCCTCGCTGATGATAACATCCGGGCCTTATCAGGCTGTTGAACCCATGAATTTATTTCGAGAGTGCACTCAGTGCAGCCTGCCACGCCGGACGGGCCGTAGCCCAGTCGCCATTAAAGCTCTTGGGACTGATATGCGATTCAAGAGCAGCTGCAACACCTGCAACACTCTTCACGGTATTGGCTGTTTTGGCGTCTTTAAACCATTTGCTTTTTATTGACCCCCAACCTGCATCCATTGCAGCGGGCAGTAATCCGCCGGCTAAAGTCTGCAGTGCGGATGAAGCCCCTGCGGCATCGCTTACTTTGCTTGTCTTGCTGACAAAATCGCTTTTATTCTTTTTAAAAGAGTCAGTGAAGGAATTTACAGATATTCCGTTTGTAAGCTGCCCGATCAGGCTGCCGATATTAGCCTGGCTGGTGGCTTTGGAAACTTCAGTTGTTGCAGCCTGTTGAGTTTTTTTGACATCGGCGGATGACGGGATGGTAATCTGGGCCTGCAAGACTACAGTAAACAGGAACATGCAGAAAATAACAGCGGTTGCTCTCATGGTGTTTCGGTTAAAAAAAATTAATGATGAAAATAGGTAATGTAAAGATAACAAAAAGCAGGTAAAAGTCAAGTAAATAAGGCAGGGTGTTTTCTAATGGGCTGTTTCGAGCGCGTCAACCAGTTCGGCCATCAATGAAAGAAGTTTTTTCGATTTGGCTTTCCCGAGATGTTCCTCAAATCGTTCGGTCAGCTGCTGATTCAACGACCATATCTTCATCAGCGCATCGGCTCCTTTGTCGGTAAGTGAAATTATATTGCAGCGGCTGTCCTGCTCGTTATGCTTGATCGTGATGAGTTCATGGTTAAGCATCTCCTTCACAAGTTTGCTCATCGCCTGTTTTGAAACCTTAGCCCTTCTTGCCATCTCACTGTTCGAAACCCCGTCGAGACCAATGGTGAAAAGCAGGTGAATATGGCTGGGCCCCATATGCTTTAAGCCCAGGCTTGGCAGAGTGTCATCTTCCCAAACAACCAAATACCTGTAAAGAAAATAAATCTGCCTGCCGTAACTTTCCCCTTTGGAAGGCATCCCAGAGGCCAGTTTTGTTCTTACTGATTTTGAAAGCATTGTAAATTTTTTATAAAATATGGTCAACTATGTTGTCGATATTTCGTCAACTTGGTTTACCTTTGCAAAAATATAAAAAACTATTTACATGGACACTTCCTCCCAAAAAGAATCAAAAGCAGGAAAAAAAATATTGCCCCGCATCATTATTATCAGCGTTGTTCTTATCGGCCTGATCTACCTGGCTAAAGAGGTCTGGTTTGCCATTCATCATGAAGAAACTGACAATGCCCAGGTTGAGATGAGGCTGGTTCCCATTCTTTCAAGGGTTTCGGGGTATGTAAACAAGATCTATGTCGATGACTATGTGAATGTCACCAAAGGCCAGCTCCTGATGCTTGTTGATTCGACCGAGCTTGAGCTGCAGCTGGAAGAAATGCAGGCCGATCTGAAACAATCAGCGGCCGACATAGAAAACGCGAAAGCATCCCTGACCAATGCCGAAGCCTCGCTTGCCTCAGCAAAATCGAATCTTGAAGTACTCAGGATAAGGCAGTCGAAAGCCCAGAGTGACCTGAACCGCGATAAAAAGCTGTTTGAAGGCAATGCCATTACCAAACGGCAGGTTGACGACAGCCAGTCGAATTCCGATGTCATTAATAAGCAGCTCGAGACAAGCCAGATCGATGTGAGGGTTGCCGAAACACGCCTGGAGATTCTGAGGTCCCTGGTGAACAAAGCTTTGTCACAGGCAGAGATAAAGCAGGCCAGAATCGATCAGCAGAAACTGAAAATAAGTTATTGCAGGATTTATGCCATTGCCGATGGGAAACTCGGGAAACGTAACATCGACGAGGGGCAGTTCATCCAGGCGGGAACTCCATTGTTTACTATTGTTAACAGCCAAAGCCGGTGGGTTGTTGCAAATTTCAAGGAGAACCAGGTAAAGAATATACACGTAGGGCAACTCGTACATATACAAATCGACGGGTATCCCAAACTTGACGTGCAGGGCAAAGTCATATCTCTCTCAGAAGCGACCGGAGCCAGGTTTTCACTCCTTCCACCCGACAATGCCACGGGGAATTTCGTGAAAGTCACCCAGCGCATCCCGGTACGCATCGAGATCCTCGAAGCGGAAAAATATAAAGATGTGCTCAGAGCCGGCATGAGCGTAGTAGTTTCGGTCCCAATCTGATATCGGAATGTCTACCCTCAGCAGAACTGCGAAGATCATAATAGCGCTGACCACTATCTCGGCGGCAATAATGGAGCTGATCGACACCTCCATTGTGAATGTCGCCCTGAACCAGATGGCCGGCAACCTGGGCGCTTCCATTGAAGACATCGCCTGGGTGATCACCTCGTATGCCATCGCCAATGTGATAATCATTCCAATGACCGGTTTCCTTGCCGCATTTTTTGGTCGGCGGCGATACTACATGGCCTCTATCATCATCTTTACAATAGCTTCAGTTTTCTGCGGAATGTCGACCTCCCTCTGGCAGATCGTTTTGTGGAGGTTTGTGCAGGGGTTGGGAGGAGGCGGACTCCTTTCCACTTCCCAATCTATACTGTTTGAGACCTTCCCGGGCAAACAAAGGGGACTTGCAGCAGCATTGTTCGGCATGGGCGTTGTTCTTGGCCCCACTATGGGACCTGTCGTAGGCGGACTTATCATTGACAGCTATGCATGGCCACTGATTTTCTACATCAATGTCCCTTTCGGAATTCTTGCCAGCATCCTCACATACCGTTTTATTCCAAGAGGATTCGACATTTCGGTGAGGCCAAGGATAGACTGGAGCGGGATCTTCCTCCTGACCATCGGGATAGGATCGCTTCAGTATGTGCTTGAAAGAGGCGAGCATGAAGACTGGTTCGACTCAAGAACCATCATCTGGTTTACAGTCATAGCAGTCATCGGGCTTGCGACGTTCATCTGGTGGGAACTCAAACAAAAAGAACCTGTTGTGAACCTTCGTATCCTGAAAGACTGGAATCTTACCCTTACCACACTCCTGACGTTTATCGTGGGATTCATACTTTTCACATCCGTCTTTATTTTTCCCCTGATGCTTCAGAGAGTGTTGGGTTATACCGCTTACGAGACCGGGCTTACACTTTTGCCGGCTTCAATACTATCCCTGATCTTCATGCCTTTCATCGGGAGAAGCCTGCAGGCCGGGGCTTCACCCAAAATTTTCGTCACCCTCGGGTTTATTTGCCTGATTGGATTTGGCATAATGATGTCAAGAGCCGACCTGAATGTAAGTTCCGGGTTTTTCGCATTACCGCTTATGATACGCGGGGCCGGACTGGCTTGTCTGTTTGTACCTTTAAATGCGATGGCTGTCGCCGGATTACAACCCCGTGATATCCCTCAGGGGGTGGCTCTGAACAATATGATGCGGCAGATGGGAGGGTCTTTCGGCATTGCCATCATCAACAATTACATTGCCCACAGGGTGGCGATACACCGCATTGACCTGATAAGCAATATTTACTCAGGCTCAGCCCAGTTCACCGAAAGATACAACCAGGTATACCAAGCGCTGCAGGCTAAACTGCCGTTTGCAGCCGACCTTCAGAAGCAGGCTTACCAGGTGATAGAACTAACAGTCATGAAACAGACCTTCATGCTGAGTTACCTCGATGCTTTCCTTTATGCCACTCTGTTTATCCTGATCTCTTTCCCGCTTATCTTTTTCACAAGAAACCGGAAAATCGGGGGAGAGCAGGTCTCAGCGGCTGATGCACATTAGAATATCGAATATTGAATATTGAATATCGAATGAAGAATTACCAACAACCAATTACCAAGTACCAAATGCCTGTAGCCATTGAATTAACATAATATGTGACACTCATGAGAATTCCGATTTTAATAATAACCCTAAGCCTTAGCATGTATTTTGTGCAGGCCCAGGAGATCCCGGTTCCGGGTACGCTGAAAAACCTGGCCGGCCAGTCGTTCCAGAATTATCCGAAGGTAAAGGAAATGATTGACCTTGTTAAAATGAGCGAGGTAAAGGTGAGACTCGGCAAAGCAGGATACTTACCGGTTGCAGGGGCCGACCTCTCTTACCGCCGCATGTACCCTACTCCTTCGATACAGTTTCCTACCGGGCAGGGACAGTTCCAGGATGTAAAATTTCTTCCGGCCGATAATTATAATGCATCGGTCAGTCTTGCACAGCCCCTGCTTGACCTCAAAACGCCGGTCACAGTAAATAAAGCCAAAAGCGAACTGGAAACATCAAAAGACAATCTTGAGAGTTTCAAAATACAGCTCGCCTACCAGGTGGCGCAGATTTACTATTCAATCATATTCCTGAACAAAAGCCTGGTGGTTCAGAGGGAACAGATCAGCCTGCTTGAAACAACTCTTAAGCAGATCCTGGTTAAAGTAAACAACGGGGATGCACTGACTTATGACCTGGTCTCGACCCAGGTAAAGTACACCAATGCCGAGAATTTTTATACCGATCTCACGACCCAGCTGAACAAGCAGTTCAATATGCTGGGGATGCTGACCGGACTCACAGGAACGGCATATCTTAACGATACTGTTGTAAACCAGGCCACTTTTGGCATTGCAACTGATTCAATTTTCAGGCTTGCATTCCAGAACAATCCCGAAATAAGGATAGCCGGGGATAGGATCAGATCAGCTGCATGGGATATCGTTTCGGTAAACCGTACATGGCTTCCAGTGTTGAATCTGCAGGCCGCCCTGGGTTACAAAAACGGTTTTATGCCAGAGATCGACGCAATTACCTTCAATTATGCTGTTGGTGTCGGACTTTCGATCCCAATCCTTCCGGCAAACCGCCCGGGGCTTCAGAAACAGCTGGCAGCCATCAACCTGAACGCTTCAAAAGAGGCCCTCGAATCCCAGAAGGTTCTCCTGAACAAAGATCTCCTGAATTCACTTGATGATATTTTGAAAAACCAGAAAAAACTCTCCAGCGCCGATACTCTCATCAGCCAGGCCCAGCTTGCAATGGACCTTGCAACCGACAGGTACAAATACGGGGTAATAACCAACCTCGACCTCCTCACTTCCATCACCAATTTCAAGGACGCACAGCTCAGCAGGCTTCAGTATGAATATAACCTTCTGTTATCCAGAATGGAGTTATGCAGGTTGGCAGGGATAAGATGGTGGTAAAAAAAGAAGGTGACCTTTCAGGACACCCTCCTTCTGAAAAAAGAAACATCAGGGAAATAACCTATTCTTATCCAAATTTCTGAACCGCAGCGGCAATCCCGGGTCCTCCTTTGGCAAGATCCTCTGGTGTCATCACAGGCTGGAAATCAAGCTCTGCACCGAGCCATAAAAAAAATGGTTCTGCAATGCCGGGGATCTCCGAAGCATCGTTGATGTTCAGAACGATATAAGCTCCACGGTGACCACATATCGTGGTAAAATATGCTGCTTCAGCGTTTATCTGGCCCAGCAGGTCATGCATTTTTTGTCCGAACTTCGGATCACTGAGTGCCTTGTTGCCATGCTCAATCGACATCTTAAGCTTCATTATATATTTCATTTTGTATCTCCTTATGTTAAATACTTAATTCAAAAAACTATGAAAATTATACAACAATTAATTAATTATCATGCAAATATAGTTTAGAATTGGTCTATTTTTACATTAAGTATTAAATTTGTCTGAATCTTTTCATTATCTTTATCTTTTATAATGACGAGAATGTCTGAACACGGCTTTAAATCATCCAAACCAGAATCATTTTTGACATGAGAATTCTCCTTACCGGCGCAACGGGCTATATTGCCCAAAGGCTTTTACCTGTTTTACTTCAGGATGGGCACCATGTAGTTTGCTGCGTTCGTGATAAAAGGAGGTTTAACGCCCGGAAATTCCGGTCAGAGAATGTGAGTGTGATCGAGGTGAATTTCCTGGAGCCCAGAACTCTTGATCGTATCCCCGAAAACATTGATGCCGCATATTACCTCATCCATTCCATGTCAACTGCGGATGAGAATTTCGAAGAACTCGAAAAACGGTCAGCCAGCAACTTCAGGGCCAGGCTGGAACAGACCAGGGCAAAACAGGTGATCTACCTTAGCGGAATAGTAAATGAGCAGAATCTTTCGAAGCACCTGGTATCGAGGAAACAAGTCGAAGAGAGCCTTTCATCAGATCTGTATAACCTCACCACGCTCAGGGCGGGTATCATCGTAGGTTCAGGAAGCGCTTCATTTGAAATAATCCGTGACCTGGTTGAAAAACTGCCGGTCATGATAGCCCCGAAATGGCTTGCAACCAAGTCCCAGCCTATCGCGATTGCAAATGTTCTGGAGTTTCTCAAGGGTGTATTGTTTAACGAAGCATATTTCAACAAGAGTTTTGACATTGGCGGACCAGATATCCTGACCTATAAGGAAATGCTCCTGACATTTGCCAAAGTGAGGAAACTGAAAAGATGGATTTATACCTACCCGGCCATGACGACCAGGGTATCTTCATACTGGCTTTATTACGTCACCTCGACCTCCTACCCGCTTGCAAGGCACCTGGTCGAAAGCATGAAGGTTGAAATGATCTGCAGTCCAAATAATTTAACAGATGATCTGGGTATCAGGCTTATTCCATACGCGGAAGCCATCCGCCGTGCATTTGATAAAATAGAACAGCATGATGTGATGTCAAGCTGGACCGATGCCCTCTCAAGCAACATCCTTGATAAGGGGATATCCAAACTGATCGAGGTCCCGAAACTGGGCTGCTTCACGCATAAAACAGAGAAAAATATAAAAGATGCCGCAAAAACCCTGGAAAATATCTGGGCCATCGGAGGGGAAACCGGATGGTACTATGCGAACTGGCTTTGGGAACTCAGGGGTTTTATGGACAGGATGGTTGGCGGAGTCGGTTTAAGAAGGGGAAGAAAAAGCAATACCGAGATCACCCCCGGCGAAGCTGTGGATTTCTGGAGAGTGCTGCTCGCAGGAAAGGAAGAGAAAAGGCTGTTGCTGTATGCCGAAATGAAACTTCCCGGCGAGGCCTGGCTGGAATTCAATATCACAGGAGAAACTTTCAGTATTACCGCAACATTCAGACCTCTCGGGCTCTGGGGACGCCTCTATTGGTACTCACTCATGCCTTTCCACTTTTTCATCTTCAGGGGTATGCTGAATAATATATCCGTATGAAAGCTTTGACAAATGTTGAACAATTTATTGAGCATGATTAAATCACCGATTACATGCCTGCTTGCCATCATCCTCCTTACCTCCTGTGTATCCCCTCTCAAATCATACAAAAAGGCTCAGATAAAAGCGCCATTTGATGTGATAATAGTACCCGGGATTCCTTTTCAAAACCAGGACTGGGGCAGCAATATCATGAAATCAAGGGTGTTGTGGTCGTTTTTTCTTTACTCAAGAGGGCTCGCCCGGAATATCATCTATTCTGGCAGCGCTGTTTACTCACCCTGGGTCGAAAGTAAAATCATGGCCCTCTACGCTCAGGCTCTCGGTGTGCCGGTACAACATATTTATACTGAAACCCGGGCCGAGCATAGTACCGAAAATCTTGTCTATTCACTGCGGATGGCCAGGGACCTGGGCCTTAAGAATATCGCTGTTGCCACAGACCCGGGGCAGTCAAATGCCCTGAAACTTTTCGCCTGGGATTATGGTTTGCCCGTGAGTTTTATCCCTGTTATAAGCGATTCCCTGCATCTGATAACATCAGATTCCACCGTCCACATTGACCCTTCATCAGCCTTCACCGACAGTTTTATCCCCTTACCCGAAAGGGAGAGCTTTATTAAAAGGATAGCCGGCACCCTTGGCTTACGGATCAGGTAACACAATGCTTCAGGATTTATATGCATATCAAGTCATAAAATATAATCCTGTTTTTCTAATACATAACCTGTGATTTTTACCTGGTATCAATCTTTCTGAAAACAGTAGAAATAACGTAATCCTACGCTTGACTTCGATTTTCGAGGATTGTATATTTGACTTTTTGAAAATTTAATGCTTTGTAATCTTCTGACATACAACATTCTCTTACTTCACGGCATTATTAAAAACTTAATAACCAAACCTTTATGAAATTATTACGCATTTTTGAGCTAAGCTTAATTATGGCGGCACTGGCCGCCTTTTCTTTTGGCTGTAAGCAAAATCCAAAGAAGGATGCAGGATCTGCAGCAGATACCAAAGAATTCAAGGGCAAGATAGCCCTTGATGTACGTGAATCGGTTCCCGATTGGGCCCCTTACACTCCAAAACAGGCTCCGGCCGACGCACCGAACATCCTTTTTATTCTTTATGATGACACCGGACTTGCTGCCTGGTCTCCGTTTGGTGGAAGGATTAACATGCCCACTCTTCAAAAGCTTGCCGACAACGGCCTGATGTATTCCCAGTGGCATACCTGTGCACTTTGTTCTCCCACACGTTCAACACTGCTCACAGGGCGCAATCATCACCAAAACGGCATGGCATCAATAACTGAGGGTGCAACAGGATTTCCAGGTTCAAACGGCCATATCCCTGAAGCCTGTGCAACCATGGCAAACATTCTCCAGGATAATGGCTGGAGCACTTTTTGGCTTGGTAAGAACCATAATGTTCCCTATACCGATGTGGCTGAAGGCGGAAGCCGCAAGAACTGGCCCCTGAACATGGGCTTCGACAGATATTATGGCTTTATTGGCGGAGAGACCAATCAATGGTATCCCGACCTGGTTAACGACAATCACTTCATTGACCAGCCTTACATGCCCGAAGAAGGGTATCATCTTTCAAAAGACCTGGCTGACGAGGCAATCACGATGATCAGTGACAGCAAAGCAAGCAACCCTTCAAAACCCTGGTATATGTGGTTTTGTCCGGGAGCCAACCATGCTCCTCACCAGGCTCCGCAGGATTATATCGACAAGTATAAAGGGAAGTTCGACGACGGTTATGAAGCTTACCGGGAATGGGTACTTCCGCGTATGATTGCAAAAGGGATCATGCCCAAGGGGACCCAGCTTACCCCTGTTAATCCATTACCGGAAGCAATATCCAACCCTGCAGACTTTGTACGTCCGTGGAACACATTGAATGCTGATGAAAAGAAACTTTTCTCAAAACTTGCAGAAGTCTATGCCGGGTTTTCGGAATACACAGATGCCCAGGTAGGCAGGGTCATCGAATATCTTGAAAGGACCAAGCAGCTGGATAATACCATTGTTATCTATGCCGCCGACAATGGCGCATCCGGGGAGGGAACCCCTAACGGTTCGGTAAACGAAAACAAATTTTTCAACGGATGGCCCGATGCCCTTGAACAAAACATGAAATATATAAATGAGCTTGGAGGCCCCAACACTTATGAACATTTCCCGACCGGATGGGCTGCCGCTTTTTCAACTCCTTTCCAGATGTTCAAGCGCTATTCACAGTATGCAGGCGGCACCTGTGACCCCCTGGTCATCTCATGGCCCAAAGGGATTAAAGCCAAAGGCGAAGTGCGTGACCAATATCATCATTCGGTGGATATTGTTCCTACCATACTTGAAATCTGCGGATTGCAGATGCCCGATGTGTACAGGGGAGTTAAACAAATCCCTCTTGCCGGTGTATCTATGAGGTATACCTTTGATGCAAAAAAGGAAGATCCGACAAAGAAACATCGTCAGTATTTTGAGATGCTCGGAACACGAGGAATCTGGGAAGACGGATGGAAAGCCTCAGCTCTACATGCACCTCTTACCGCTAAAGGTCATTTTGACAAAGATGAATGGCAGCTTTATCATGTTGAGGTTGACCGTTCCGAGTCGAAAGACCTTGCAAAGGAAAATCCTGAGAAGCTGAAGGATATGATCAAGGCCTGGTTTGAAGAAGCTGAAAAGAACAATGTTCTGCCCCTGGATGACCGTACTGCACTGGAATTGATCAGCGTTGAACGTCCGACTGGTGAGCCGCCCCGCGACAGGTACATTTATTATCCCAATACGGCCCCGGTTCCTGAAGGCGTGGCAGTAAACGTACGTAACCGCTCATACAAGATCCTGGCCGATGTTGAAATCACTGATGCAAACTGCTCAGGCGTGATCTTTGCGCATGGTTCACGATTTGGCGGACATACTTTGTTCATCAAGGACAGGAAACTTCACTATGTCTACAATTTCCTCGGCATCAAACCCGAACAGGAATTCGTTTCAGGACCGCTGAAACCCGGCAGATACACCTTCGGCATGGAATTCACAAGAGAAAAAGCAGGAGAACACCACGAATCGATTGGCACCATGAAATTGTATGTCAACGACAAAGTGGTTGCCCAGGGGCCGATGAGAACGCAAGCAGGAAAATTCACTCTTTCGGGAGACGGTCTTTGTGTAGGCTATGATAGCGGTGATGCAGTAAGCCAGGAATACAAATCACCAGGCAGATTCAAAGGCGGTGTCATCCGTTTTGTTGGGGTCACTGTCGAAAAGGCCGCGTACCTGGACCTTGAACAGGAAGCTGCTGCTGCGTTTGCAAGGGAATAGAATCCTGACTGCAACTGGTCCGGATTGAACTTTCCCTGATATCACTGGAAAAAACATTAATTTAGTCTCAATTATTAAGCGAGACGAATTAGTATGAGCCTTTTCCAGAATACTGTATTACAGAAGTACCTTAACCGGATCAACGCCGGCCTGCTCGAAGTAAAATACCGGGAGTTTGTGGCATATTTCGGCAACACCGGCATCCAGGAGAATATCCGCAACAGCAAAGAAGAACAGTTCCAGGAAGGCTTTCTGCGTGAACTTTTCGTGAACATATTTGGTTACACCTTAAACCCATCCTCAAACTTCAACCTTACAACCGAATATAAAAATGTAAAGGACAGCAAAAAAGCCGATGGAGCTATTGTTATCGATAAGGTTGTAAAAGCGGTTATTGAACTTAAGGGGACAGAAATAACCGATTTAAGCAAGGTTGAAGCCCAGGCTTTCGGGTACAAAAACAACCAGCCCGATTGTGTATATGTCATTACCTCAAACTTCGAAAAGCTGCGTTTTTATATCGATAACGCTATAGAATTCGAAGAGTTTAACCTGTTTTCCCTTTCGCTGTCTGACTTTGGAGCGCTGTATCTATGTCTTTCGTATGATTCAATTTTAAAAGGCATTCCGAAAGCGATCAAGACCGAATCGCTGAGCGAGGAGGATGTTATTACCAAAAAACTATATCAGGATTACTCCTTGTTCAAACGGGAATTGTATCAGAACCTGGTACAACAAAATCCGCAGTACGATTCCCTGACCCTGTTTAAAGAATCTCAGAAACTTCTCGACCGCTTTCTGTTTTTGTTTTTTGCGGAAGACCGGCAACTGTTGCCTCCGAATTCGGTTCGTCTGGTTTTGCAGGATTGGCGGGATCTTCAGGAAAGGGATGAACATGTTCCGCTGTATAACAGGTTTAAAAAATATTTCGGATACATGAATACCGGATTCAAGGGCAAACGTTATGATGTATATGCCTATAACGGCGGATTGTTCAGGCCTGATGATATACTGGACAGCCTTAGCATTGATGACGAGATGCTTTATAGGCATACCTTAACCCTTTCGGAATATGACTTTGCAAGTGAAGTCGATGTAAATATTCTGGGCCGTATTTTCGAAAATTCCCTAAACGAAATTGATGAGATCAAAGCCCGTATTGAAGGGAAGGAGGTAGACAAAACCAAAACAAGGCGAAAAAAAGAGGGCATTTTCTACACCCCCAAATACATCACAAAGTATATTGTCGAAAACACCGTTGGTAAACTTTGTGCCGAAAAAAAGGCCGAACTCCAAATCAATGAAGAAGAATATGCGGTCGACCGGAAACACAACATAAGAACCAGGCAGCCCCTGGCCGATAAGCTGAAAGAGTACAGGAACTGGCTTCTTGAAATTACAATTTGTGACCCTGCCTGCGGATCAGGCGCCTTTTTGAACCAGGCTCTGGACTTTTTGATTAACGAACACCGGTATATTGATGAACTACAGGCCAGGCTGTTTGGCGACACCCTTGTATTGAGCGACATCGAAAAAAGCATACTCGAAAAAAATCTGTTCGGCGTCGATCTGAACGAAGAAAGCGTCGAAATTGCCAAACTCTCCCTCTGGTTGCGCACCGCCCAGCCAAACCGCAAACTGAACGACCTCAACAACAACATCAAATGCGGAAACTCACTCATCGACGATCCCTCGGTTGCCGGAGATAAAGCCTTCAACTGGCAAAACGAATTCCCCGAAATCTTCGCCAAAGGCGGGTTTGACGTGGTCATTGGGAATCCGCCGTATGTAAACATTAGTACTCTTTCACAAAAAACACATAACTACTTTGAGGAAAAATATTCCGAGATTCATACCGGGTATAATGATTTAATGTACTACTTTCTTTATCAAGGAATAATGCTATTAAATTCAAAAGGTTTATTTGGTATGATAGCATCAAACTATTTTATTGGTAACGAATTTGCAAAAGCATTGAGGAGGTTTCTTTCTAAATACATTACTTCACTTTTAAACTTTGGTGAATATTATGTCTTTGAAGATGCAAATGTTCATACTGTTGTTGTATTTGCAGATAAAATAGCGAAAAATTCACAAATCGAATATTCACATTTATTGTATAGTAATTTTCGACTTACTAGCATTGAACATGGTTTATTCGAAGTGATGAAGAACAATCGAGCAGATATCCTTGATTATTGGATCTTCACTAGTTCTAAGAAGTTAGATCTAATTAATAAGCTTATATCGAATTGTGTTTTTCTTGGTGATATAGGAGAAATTGATAAAGGTTCAACATCAGGGAAAAATGAAATATTTACAATTCCCAAAGAAAAAGCAATTAATTATAATATTGAAAAGGAATTGCTACGAAAGAATGTCAAGAATGGAGATATACAAAGATATTTTATCAATAACAGAGACACATTTTTAATTTATACTGATAACAAAACTGTCCTTGACCAATATCCTAATGCTTTCAAATATTTTGATGGATTTAAAGAAATACTTTCAATCAGAAATGAAGTAATAAAAGGCTTATATCCCTGGTGGCGGATGGAACGTCCAAGGAAAAAAGAAATTTTTGATTCAAATGAAAAAATAGTAGTTCCTTACAGAGCTGATGTTAATCGGTTTGCTTATGATAATGAACAAAGATTCAACGATGGTGGGGATATTAGAGTAATTGTTATAACTGACCCTGAATTATCAATTAAATTTATTCTTGCATTATTAAATTCCTTTCTCCTTAATTGGTATTATGGATTTATAGGAAAACCAAAAGGAAAAACCCGTGAATACTTTAATGAGCCGTTAGCTAAGATCCCACTAAGAAGGGCTGATATTAAAAGTCAATTTGCATTTATCGAAAATGCCGACCTGATGCTTTCCCTCAACAAAGATCTCCAGGAAACATCCCAAAAATTCCAACGAAGCATCCAGCGAAAATTTTCATTAAGTGAGCTATCAAACAAGCTCCGGGATTGGCATTTGCTTACATATGCCGAATTCATTAAGGAATTAGACAAAAAAAAGGTAAAGATGTCCCTCACAGAAGAAGCTGAATGGGAATCATACTTTATCCAGGAAGCTCAGAAAGCCAATGAGATCAGAGCCAGGATCGAAACCACCGATAAAGAGATTGACCATATGGTGTATGAGCTTTACGGGCTGACCGAAGAGGAGATAAAAATAGTAGAAGGGAAGTAAGCAACTGTTTCCAAAATGGGAAAAGGATAAATCTGTTTTTTTATAATAATTAATGAATTATTGGGATTTATATTCCTAATTGTAGCAATTTTATTGTGAATTGTGATCGCAATTATTTATTTTTGTTAAAAAAAGATGAAATTTCAAAGAATATATCAAAACGTTGAGAACTTCCTGCTTCCCAATAAAGCGATCATTATCCTGGGACCACGACAAGTAGGAAAAACCACATTGATGGAGGATTACCTGAATGTTACTTCGCTGAAATGGAAAAAAGTGACCGGGGATGATATCATGATTCACCAGGTACTTGGCTCTCAAAACCTGATAGAAATTAAATCGTTTTGCCAGGGATATGATCTGATTGCCATCGATGAAGCCCAAAAAATTCCGAATATCGGAATCGCCATCAAATTGATGGTTGATCAAATCCCGGGAATCAGAGTAATTGCAACCGGGTCCTCTTCTTTTGAATTGTCAGGACAGGTAGGCGAGCCATTGACAGGTAGAAAAACAGAACTTTTTCTGTACCCTGTTTCTCAAATCGAGTTACTCAATCATTTCAATCGTTTTGAATTAACCCAGCAGCTGTCTGATTTCCTGATTTATGGGACTTACCCCCGCGTTCTTACAGCCGAAAGTAAATCTGAAAAATTGCGAATCCTTTCAGAGATCACCGGATCCTATCTCTTCAGAGACATTTTATCATTTGAACGAATAAAAAGTCCTCAATTATTACTGGATCTTCTTCGTTTGCTGGCATTTCAAATCGGGAGTGAGGTTTCGGTAAATGAATTGTCGAACAAACTAAAAATCGACAATAAAACTGTAAAAAGATACCTTGAACTATTAGAAAAATCATTTATCATATTTAAGCTAAGAGGATATAGCGGAAACCTCCGTAAAGAAATCACCCGGCAATCAAAATACTATTTCTACGACAATGGTATCAGAAACTCAATCATTGCGAACTATAATTCCATTGATCTAAGAAACGATATTGGCCAGTTATGGGAAAATTTTCTTTCTGCTGAACGCTTTAAAAAGCAAGCATATCAATCAATTCATGCCAATAATTTTTTCTGGAGGTCTTGGTCCGGAAAAGAGGTTGATTTCGTTGAAGAAAGAGATGGAAAACTATTCGGATATGAGTTTAAATGGGGAAAAGATAAGGGATTGCAGCCAAAATTATGGTTGGAGACCTATCCTCAGGCCACCTATGAAATAATCAATACCGGGAATTACCTGGATTTTGTAGTATAAAATCATTGTAAAGATCCGTTACCTGCTTCTCTCCCGGGAAGCAGATTTTTAATTTTTCAACATACAGCTTCGCCTTTGCCTTATCATTATGATTCATGAAGAACGCATAAAGAGCATAAAGCACGTCAAAACCGCAGGGATCGGCAACCAGCGCTTTTTCCAGTGTTGCAACACATCTTTCATTTTGCCCTGTCATCTGGTACAGCAACCCAAGGTTATACAAAATCCTGGTATTCCCCCTCGCTTTGATTACAGCAGTTTCCAGCAGATTAATAGCTTCAGCATACCGTTTCTGCTCCCCATAAAGCAGGGCCAGATAATAATATCCGTCACTCAGTTCCGGATGGGTCGATATCATATTACGGCATAAACTGATCACCGAATCGGTCTTCCCCTGCTGGTAATAAATCAGAACAAGGTTTGCTTTTGCAGGATAGAACAGCTCATCAATACGTATGGCCTCGCGATAGCTTTCTTCCGCCCTGGACAGATCCTTAAGCTTTGCATAAAAATTTCCCAGGTTGTACCTGCCGGAGGGAAAATCTGCAACATATTCCTGGGATCTGCGGTACTCATCAAGTGACTTTAAAAACAGCCTGTATTGTATTTCATTAAACACTTCTTTTTTGTATGCGGATAGCCTGTTGGCGGCTTGCATGCGGACTGCCTTTATGGGGTCATCCAGCAGGGGTGAAATTACGCGGAACAATTCTGCCGAATCGGCCGACATGAAATTCTCAACGGCGGTATATCTCAGCAAAGGATCAGGGTCTCCGCAGGCTTTGCGTACAGCCATCTGAGCACCATGGCCCGGATAGGCACTGAGGTATTGTATAGCTGTCGCCCTGATGATCTCAGGATACAGGTTACTGCTGATAATCCTCAGCAATCCGGAATCGGCCCCGGCTTTCCCCTCTGCAGCATCGGCAAGTATGCTCCCGTAATGCGGTTTCCTTTTCTCACCGTACCATTTACTAACATTCTGAAGCGCCCATTGGTTGTTCTTGTCATCATGGCATACTATGCAGGCATTGGGCGTGCCCAGTTTAATTGAAAGGTCGGGCCTGGGTATTCTCATGCTATGGTCGTACCTGTGGTCTATTCCCATATAATACCTCCCCGGCATATGGCAGTCACGGCAAAGATTCCCGTCGCCCGCACCGAGTCTTTTCCCTTCCTTGTTCACGAACGAACTGCCTGCTTCACCCCTTGCTTTATGAAAATGATGGTTGTAAGTATCATACTCATCCGCCCTGTGGCATTGAGTGCATAATGCATTCCCTTCAGATTTTCTTTTCAGGCTGTGAGGGTCGTGGCAGTCTCCGCAACGCACATCCTTCATGTACATTTTACTCTGGGTGAACGATCCGTATTCGTAATCCTCATCCAGGAACTGTCCGTCAACATAATAATACGGCGGCACGGGCAACTGCGGCAGTGCGTTGTTCATAAATTCAGGATGAGCAAAATTATACGGGCCGAAAGAACTTCTTCTTGCATGACAGGGAGCGCAGGATTCAACATATTGGCGGGATGGGATCCTGCTGGTTCTAACCACCAGTGCCGCATTGTTGTCCTGGGGCCTGGCCATCTCGGGAAGCCTGGCCCATTCGATATGTGCTGAGCCCGGACCGTGGCAGGCTTCGCAGTTCACGCTGATATCGCTCCAGGTGGTACGATATGAACCTGAGTCCAGGCTATAATTCTTTTGCAGGTTGGTCGAATGACATTCGGCGCACATGCTGTTCCAGTTCTGGGCCTGGTTTGTCCAGTACAACCAGTTGTCGGGTTTCAGATCCTCGGGGTTGTAAACCATGCCAGCCATCTGGAACCACTTTTTTTCCTGGGTATTCCATGCGATGGGAAGACATTGGTATCTGCCTTTGTCAAAGGGAATGAGGTATTGCTGCAAGGGCCTGACCCCAAAGGTATGTGTAATCTCATATTCCGCCATCTTCCCTCCGACCCCTTCGGTAAACACAAAGAACTTTCCGCCCTTCCTGAAGAATTTCGACGTCTTGCCGTTGAAGGTGAATGAAGCATTGTTAAAATCACCGAGAACACTGCTGTCGGTTGCCACGCTCATGGCCTTTTCATGATCGGAACCCTTCCAGAGCCTGTACTCTTTCTGATGGCATTCAATGCATGATTTTCCTCCTGTAAATACGGCCTGGCCAGGCTCCGCTTCATTCCCATGGCGGTTCATGAGCAGCGACAAGGGAAAGCTGAGCACAATCACCAGGGTGGCGGCAAATCCGGCGGTATTCCAGGCTCTCTTATTCATGGCGCATAAACAAGCTGGTCTTTCCTGAATGAATTTCTTTCTTTGAGCGTTCCGATGTCAACCTTTACCTGTCCGTTTTCAATAAGTACCGGATAATAGCTCAGGGCCCTGACAGCAGGCGGGTTGATTACCTCCCCGCTGATATCAAAAGCCGAGGAGTGGCACGGACAAATAAACCTGTTTTTATTTTGTTCCCAGGAAACCGAGCAACCAAGATGCGTGCACCTCAGCGAAAGTGCTATAAATCCGCCATCCTGCATCCTGACCAGGTAAAACCTCCCACCCATGAAAGCATTCACCGATCCCGGCGCAAAAGAATCCACTGATCCTGCATCCAGCATCTGCTTTGGCTTTACAGCATGCTTGCTCTTTCCTGAAAATATGTATGCGGATATCATCCCCAGGGTCTCCAGGCCGGCGAGTATTCCAAGACCCTTCCACGCCATCCCGAAAAAATTCCGGCGGGATATTCTCCCTGGAACTGTATTTGAATCTGAACCCGCCGTTTGATCACTCATTTTACAAATCGTAAATCGTACATCATCTCATACCTTCCACGGCCATACCAGCGCCATATCCTTCCCCCTGAAAAATATTCCTGTAAGAGTAAGAAGAACAAATGCTGCAATAATGAATACGAAGACAGCCTGTACAAGTTCCTCTTTGCTAAGGCTGAATCCTCTTAGATAAAAGCGATAAAATGCAGCCATAAGCAGCAGCAGGATTCCAAGAGGAAGGATACCATTGCTGATCAGTGCCGGGACAGCCGGCATGGCAATTTCGAAATTCAGTATAAAGGCATTAAAAATAATTCCTGCAAGGGTTACCGCCACAGCAAATGCTGCTGTGGCTTTTGCTGATTGCCTGCCTTTATCTGAAATGAACCAATGTCCCGATGGAGGCCTTCCGAAATTGATGAATGGAAGCCAGGCCAGGAATATCACAACACTGACAGGAATTATGAAAGCCGCAAAAACCGGATGGAAATGCATCAGCAGTTCCTGGACGCCGGCAAAATACCATGGAGCCTTTGTTGGGTTCATGCTGTATGCCGGGTTTGCTTTTTCGAGAAGGGGGGCGTTGAAAAGAGCTGCAAAAAGCAATATAACGGCAAGCAGGACTATGGCCACAATGAATTCCCTGTAAACCAGGTGGGGCATTACGCTAAGCTGTTCTCCCTTTTCTTCGTTGGCAGGAAGCATGATCCCCCCGGCTTTCCTGACCCTCCAGAAATGGTAAATCACGATCACAACCAGCAAAAAAGGCAGCAGGGCCGAATGGAAGGTGAAAAATGTCTGCAGCGTTTGAGCGTTCAGATCTTTGCCCCCGATTATGGCCATCCGCAGACTTTCCCCAATTAAAGGAAGGTACCCGATGATGTTCGTACTGACCGTGATAGCCCAGTATGCAAGCTGATCCCATGGAAGCAGGTAGCCTGTAAAGTTGGAAAATACGATGATGGCCAGCAGTGCCAGTCCGAACAGCCAGTTGACTCTGCGCATGTCCCTGTAAGCCCCTGTAAAAAAAACCCTGAGAAAATGGCAGAAGGCGATCAGCAGAAGGAAGACCCCGCTCCAGTAATGGATGTTACGGATAAAGGCCCCGAAGAGTACGTGATTCGTAAGAAAAACAACAGAATTATACGCTTCCGCCGGGCTTGCGATATAATAAAACCTCAGGAGTACGCCGGTACAGACCTGAACGACGATCAGCAGTGCCGCCATTCCTCCCAGCCCGAAAGTACGATGAAAGGTCAGCGATTGCTCGCTGACCTTAACCGGGTGTAAATGTAAAAAAATGTTTCGCATACATTGGTCCGGATGCTCACCGGATCATTGCCGGCATGCGGATTTACTTCGTTTGCTTTTGAATGAAAGGCACGTTCTGCAGGATCTGCATACGGATACTGGCCAGGATGTAATTTTCGATCTGAAAAAACTGGGTTGCAATAATGCCGTCAGAGATCGCTTTAACCTTGCCATAGTAGCTGGCGATCAGATCGTCGGTCCTTTTACCAAGTGAAATCACCTTCTTTGTCCACTCATCGGCCTGGACCGGGGTAAAGTCAAAATAATGGTCGGCATATTGCTTCAGAAGCTCGATACGTTCCCTGCCAAGAGCTTTACGCTGGGTTTCATATTCATCATAGAGCTTCCAGAAAGCTGCCTTCTGTGCATCATTTACCTTCACGAATTCAGCAACTACCGACTTTTTATCTTTGCCGAATGCTGCCTGCATAAGGTCGATTTCTTCCTTGTTCGACTGTGCCCATGAGAATGAGCCAACAAATAATACTGCAATGAGTAATAAATACTTTTTCATAGTTCTGATTTTTTGTATGTTTGGTTATTGAACAAAAGTAATATATATTTTGCATTCCCAAAATATCTGCGGAATTTGCAGGAAATGACAGATTGTTTCAACAAAAATTAATACAATTCAGCTATGGCAAAAATAAACCCAGATCATAATTTGATTCAGGAAACTGCCTTATTCCTTGCAAGATCGGAATGGACTTCCCGGGGAGAGGATTTTTTCGCGGCTCTGGCGAAATTCCTGGCAGAGATCCTTGAAATGGACTACATCTGTATTGACAAGCTTCTGGGTGATATCCTTTCGGCCAGGACTTTGGCAGTTTATTATAATGGAAAGTTTGAGGATAATGTAAGTTATACCCTTAAGGATACCCCTTGCGGGGATGTGGTTGGTAAGACGATATGCTGTTTCCCCGAGAGAGTGAGGCAGCTATTTCCCAAAGATGTTGTGCTTCAGGATATGGTCGCTGAAAGCTACGTCGGGACAACCCTTTGGGGGTATTCGGGCAAACCGATAGGGTTGATCGCCGCTATCGGGATCAAACCTTTGAAAGACATAAGCCTGGCCGAATCTATTCTCAACCTGGTAGGGGTCAGAGCTGCAGGAGAGCTTGAACGAAGGTTGTCAGAGGAAGAACTGATGAAAAGTGAAGAAAAGTTTGCAAAGGCTTTTCATAACAGTCCCGACATAATTCTTATCACTGCACTCTCGGAGGGAACTATCATCGAGGTCAATGACAGCATCCAGCGGCTTGCCGGGTACCTTAAGGAGGACATCATTGGTAAAACCACACTGGAGCTCGAACTCTGGGGGGAAGTCTCCGATCGTCAGAAACTAATCGGACTGCTTCAGACAAAAGGCGCGGTATTAAATTTCGAAACTTCATTCAGAAAGAAATCAGGTGAAATTTTCTATGGATTAGTTTCAGCCGATCTGTTTGAAATCAGCGGACAAAAATGCATGCTTAGCATAATCCACGATGTGGATGCCCTGAAAAGATCTGAGGTTATTTTGCGGGAAAATGAGTCACGTCTAAAGGAACTCAATGCCACAAAAGACAAATTTTTCTCAATCATTGCCCATGACCTCAGGGGTCCGTTCAGCAGCATACTTGGTTTCAGCGGCCTCCTTCTCGAACAGATCATGGCAAAGAACCAGGAGGGCAGCGAGAAATATGCCACCATTATCAACCGGTCGGCAATTCGTGTTATGAACCTCCTGGGGAACCTTCTGGAATGGTCAAGAACACAGACAGGCAGGATGGAATTTGCCCCTGAATATTTTGAGCTGAACACTATGGTCAGCAGTGTGATTGACCTGTTGTCGGGAACAGCGATTCAGAAATCCATCTCGGTTGTGCAGGAGATGCCTGAAATTGCTGTGGTATATGCCGACAAGCCAATGATGCAGACCATCCTGAGGAACCTGGTATCAAATGCACTGAAATTTACCAGGCCGGGAGGCCTGGTTTCAGTCGGGATGAAGGAGAAGCCTGGGATGATTGAAATCACCGTGAAAGACAATGGGACGGGAATGACGAAGAGCGTTGTCGAGAAGTTATTCCGGATCGACCAGAGTTATTCCTCCCCTGGCACCAGCGATGAAAGAGGAAGTGGTCTCGGGCTGATTCTCTGTAAGGAATTCGTAGAAAAACACGGTGGAAGTATCAGGGTTGTAAGTGTGCCTGGTATAGGGAGTGAATTTTCTTTTACGATCCCTGTGAAGTAGTAAAAGGGAAATTCAAAGGAAAAGAAAAGGAACAACGAACATCAGCCCCGTGTTAAAAAATGATTAATAAAAGATAAAAAGTATATTTGTAGTATACCTAAATCATCCATCATATGATTAACCGGCATGAGATTTCAATTCCAGCAATTTTTCTTCTGGCCTTTCTTTCGTTCAGCCTGATGGCCCAGCTGCCTGTTGGAACCATTAAACCACAGCCTCAGCCGATCAGAAAGCCGGTATACCTGGTTAATCCCTCCTCATGGATCAGCGAAAGTTACACTCAGCTTAATGAACTTTATCTCAACCGTGATGAACTGCATATTGATTCAGTAGCCATATTTAATCAGTTCAGGGAACATGAAACAATTATTGAGCTTTTAAAAATTACCTTTTATGAAAATCAGCAATCGCTGAATATCCGCTCTGTTTACAATATGAAAATGAGGGTTGCTTCTATCCTTGATGATATATCCAAATGGCAGCGCAGGGTTCATAAAGTAAACGAAATTCTTGTTAAAAAGGCCATGGAAATCGATCGGATAAAACATGAAATATCAGACTTCCGGACCCAGACAGACAGTGCTTTCTTCGAAAATTTCAAGGAAGCTGTGAACGGTTTAATAAACCGGCAGCAGCTGGCTGAAAACAATATCCTTTCTTCCCTTAAAAAGAATACGTCTATTGAAAACAAAATAGTTGAAACCCACTCCCGGATTTATCTTTTCTTCTCCGATATTTCTAACTTATTGCAGAAGGAAGAAACTACAATGATCAACAGAGAACTGCCCCCACTCTGGAAATCCTCCCCCGAAGCTTATCCTCTCAGTATCGTCGAAGTCATCAAGGCCAGTTTTCAGCAGACCCTCGAGTCGATCAAATATTACGGTAAAATGTCGATCTGGAGGATCCTTATTTTCAGGGTCCTTCTGTTCCTCTTATGCCTTATCCCCATCAAACTCTTTAATGATGAACTTCGGAAAAAGAAAATCCTGAAAGATGTCCAGCTGAAATTTCTTGAGAAACATCCGAAAACCGCATCCATCATCATGGGAATGGCGCTCTCTCCATTTCTTTTCGTTCATCCTCCCCATGCATTCCTCGAGTTTATTTTTATCGGCATAACGTTTTCAACCACTATGCTGACTCTGAAACAACATCCGCAGATAAACAAATTCCTCCTTATTACATTCGTTGCAGTATTCCTTCTGCTTTACCTTATCAATTTCTTTGTCACCCCAACGTTTATAGGTCGTTTTATATATGTTTTATCCATACTTCTGCTGATCCCGGTTTATAAAATATTGAAATCCCTTCCAACCTACGGGCTTGTCAATATAAAGTTCATACGGCCGCTTATTTATTTCTTCGCGCTACACCTCATCATTGGGTGGGTGCTGGTAATATGGGGGAACTATACACTTGGAAGGTCTGTCATTTTAGCAGCTTACAGCCTTGCGATTATTGCCATGGTATTGCGGGTAGCAATCTTTACCTTGCTGGATTACCTTGAAATCATTGCATATTTTTTTAACAAGGAATTTAATACCATACGTATCAATGCGAAACTGGCGTATGAAAAAACAAAACCCCTGCTGATCTTCGCTGCCTTCATATTCCTTATTGTTTCATATTTGTATAATCTGAACCTCTTCGACCTGGCCAAATCGGCAGTAAAAGATTTTCTCCTGGCGAACAGAACTCTCGGCAGCTCCGAATTTACCTGGCTCAGCGTAGTTTCCTTCTTTGCTTCAGTTTACATTGCTTTTATAGTTGCTGCATTGTTGCGGTTTACTTTTGAACCACGGCATGACCACGGCCTTGATAAAAGAAGCAGGCTGGGAAGTTACCTTCTCCTGTTCCGCCTGCTTATAATTACTGCAGGCTTTCTTGTAGGTCTTCTGGCATCAGGACTTCCACTTACACATTTCGCGGTGTTCCTCGGTGCATTAGGCGTTGGTATCGGTTTCGGATTGCAGAATCTTGTAAGCAACCTGGTTTCCGGACTTATCATCGTGTTTGAGCGGCCTTTCGTTGTTGGCGATTACCTGGATTTCGGGCAGGGTAAATGCAAGGTCAGGGAGGTCAACCTCAGAGCTACCATGGTTACAAATGATTATGGCGCCGATATCCTAATCCCCAACAATACATTGTTATCCCAGAACCTGCAAAACTGGACCATCACCGACCGCGGCAGAGTGATCGAAATGTTCGTTCAGACTGTTCACCAGACCGATCCCTTCGAAGTGATCGACATTATTGAAGCCTGCATGAAAGAGCAGAAAACAGTTGTCCAGGGAAGGACCGAGGTGCTGTTCCAGGAGATCAGTGATTTCGGACTTACATTCAGGATAAAGGTTCTCATCCATAATATCGCTTATGAAAATATTGTGAAAAGCCACCTGCTCTCTCTCATCCATACCGAATTTGTTAAGCACGGCATCCGCTACCCCGAAAGAAAACATCTCACCTATTAAACTGTTACGCTCTTGAAACCCAGATTAGAATTGCTTCTGCTTTGCTTCCTGGCAATCCAGTTCCGGCTCCTTGCTTTTACCGGCGATACTCTTCATGTGATCACCCACAACAGGGAAACGATTGTCACCGATCCTTCCAAAGGCAATAAAGACTATCCCCGCTGGGGAGTTTTTCCCCGGCCTGAGGTACCCATCCGCAAGATCGTTATGCACGTGAACTTCGCCTGCCCCGATACCATGCGCTGCGCCGACTGGGATTATTCAGACCGCATCAGCATCATGCGCCAGGGAGGTGTCAAAGGTAAAATGCAGAATTATGAGATTGGCCGCATGCTTACTACATACGGCGGAGCCTTCAGTAAAACCTGGCATTTCGAATGGGAGGTGGATGTGACCGATTTCAGCCTTCTGCTGCGCGACAGCGTTGAGATAAACTACAATCATTCAGGCTATGAACCCGCCAATGACAGAGGTTGGGCAATCACCCTTGATTTTGAAATCATCAAAGGCAAGCCTGCAGCTGATGTTGTTTCTATCAGGAAGATCTACGATGACCATTTTGGTTATGGTGACAGCCTGAATCCGATCAATCAGAAATTAATCCCGGTTTCTTTTACTGCGGATGAGGGAGCGGCTTTTGTCCGTCTGAGGGTCATTCAGACCGGGCATGGAATGGATGAACCCGACGGATGCGGGGAGTTCTGTAAAAAGACCCGCGAGATCCTGTTTAACGGGGTTTTAACCGATTCCCGGGCTATCTGGAAAAAATGCGGAGATAATCCTCTGTACCCCCAGGCAGGTACATGGATCTACGACAGGGCCGGCTGGTGCCCGGGTTACCTGATGCCGCCCGATATTTACGATATGCCTGTGAAGCCAGGGTCTTCATATACCCTTCAGTTCAGAATGCAGTCCTATGTTTCACCCAAACCTTCAGCCAGCGAAGTGATCAGCGCCTACCTGGTTCAATACAAAAAGCCTTCCGCCGAAACTGATGTTTCAATTGAAGAAGTTTCTGTCCCTTCTTCAAAAACAATTTACAGCCGGAGCAATCCTGGATCGGCAAATCCGGGGATTGTTATAAGGAATTCGGGCAGCGCTCAAATAACCAATGTCGAAGTCCTTTACGGGACCACAGGATTCCCCGAAAAAACATTCAGCTGGACGGGTAAGCTCGAATCCATGAGGGCCGTTAGTGTAAGCCTCCCGGGTAACATTGATGCCGGTCCCGGAAAAAATGAGTTCACGGCCTGGCTCCTCCATCCCAATGGAAAACAGGATGAATATCCCGCCGACAACCAGGTGAAATCAACGTTCACGCCGGCTCCTGTGCTCGACACCGCCCTTGTATTCTACCTTCTGACAAACAACCAGCCTTCACATAATTCCTGGCAGCTGCTGAATGCCGACGGCAAAGTTGTCAAGGAAAAAACACTGGGTTCAATGAAGGAAAAAACAGAGTATCGCGACACCCTGAGACTCAAACCTGGCGCTTACAAGTTTGTGTTTACCGATACAGCCGGCGACGGACTGGAGTTCTGGTTCAATACCGAGGGCGGGCGGGGCATTGCAAGGCTGATGAGCTGTAAGGGAGAACTGATCAAGGCTTTTGAATCTGACTGCGGATCGGGTTGGGTGTATAATTTCTATGCTTCACCTAAACACGAAGACCCAGATCCAGCCATGCTTTCGGTTGGTTTATATCCTACCCGTACAAAAGATTTCACAACCCTCGATTATTTTGCCAATAAAACCGAAGATGTAACGGTACGCCTTGTCAGCGATCCCGGGGCTGTTACTGTTGAAGAACACCTCTACCCCAAGCTGAAGGAAGGCCGTTTCACCTATGACCTGCGGAGGTATCCTTCGGGACGTTTCTACCTGAAGGTGATCTCTAACGGGCAGGAGAAATTCAACAAAAGAATTCGCTTTACAGCCGAACCGCCGGCCGGGGCAGAACCTCCTTACGAATGGCCCAAGGATTCACTGGTAAGTCAGAACCTGAAAACATGGCAGGACTGGAAATTCGGAATACTCATCCACTGGGGAGCTTACAGCGAATGGGGTGTGGTCGAAAGCTGGAGCCTTTGTCCGGAAGACGAGGGCTGGTGCCAGAGGCGGGGACCGTATTCGGCCGACTGGTATATGTATAAAAAAGCCTACGAGGACATCCGCAAAACATTCTATCCTGATAAATTCAACCCTGAACACTGGGCAAAAGCCGCGCATGATGCAGGAATGAAGTATGTGGTGTTCACCACCAAGCACCACGACGGGTTCTGTATGTTCGACACAAAGTTTACCGATTACCGCATCACAGATCCCGCATCCGCTTTTTCAAAGAACTTACGCAGCAACATTGCCGGGGAGGTGTTTAAAGCATTCCGTAATGAGGGGATGGCCATTGGCGCCTACTTCAGCAAGCCCGATTGGCACAGCCCGGATTACTGGTGGCCGTATTTCCCGGCCCTGGACCGCAATGTGAATTACGACCCGGCGAAGTATCCCGATCGCTGGAATTCATTTAAAAAATTCACTTACAACCAGCTTGATGAGATCACAAAGGAGTATGGGAAGATCGATATCCTCTGGCTTGACGGAGGACAGGTTCGTCCCGCCAGCACCCTCACCGACGAGACCAAGCCATGGCTCGGCAAACATCAGTGGATCCAAGACATTGACATGTCTTCCATCGGGACCATGGCCCGGAAAAACCAGCCCGGGATCCTTATCGTTGACCGCACCGTTCACGGGGAATTTGAAAATTACAGGACTCCTGAACAACAGATCCCGGCCAATGTTCCGGCTTATCCCTGGGAAAGCTGCATCACTTTATGCGGATCCTGGTACCATACCGGGCCGGGGGAAGTTTACAAATCGGCCAACTGGGCCATCCATACCCTGGTGAAGATCGTTGCCAAAGGAGGAAACCTCCTGCTCGGCATAGGCCCCGACAAGAGCGGGGAGTTCGCCCCGGTGGCTTATGAAAGGCTGCAGCAGATAGGCGAATGGATGAAAGTCAACGGGGAGGCTATTTATAATAGCCGTCCGCTTGCTCCCTACCAGGTTGATAATATCTGCTACACACAAACGAAGGACGGGAAAACGAAATACCTGTTTTACCTGGTAAATGAAAATGAAGCCCTCCCGGCTACAGTGGAACTGCCGGCGAATTTCGTTGGAAAGGCCTCTGAAATCAAGGTTCTGGGCCATCCGCAGTCAATCAAAATACAGCTGAAACAGGGAAAGAAAGTGGTGATGCTTCCGAAGTCCTTCGTTAAGGATCATCCTTCTACGCCTGCAGTAGTATTCAGCCTTAAAAACCCCGACTGAACGAGATGAAAAGAGTTTTGTTTTTGCTGATTATCGTTTTCGTTTCCATTTCTGCATTTCCCCAGAAAAAAAACCAGGTTTCAGGCAAGGTGTTCTGGAAGGAGGATTTTTCGTCGGGGAAACTGCCCGGGGGATGGATTGTCAAAGCCGTGAACGACTCCAATGTGATTTGGGAATGCACCAACCAGCCTTTCCCGGGTTCATACGGCAGGGACCAGCAGGCGCCGCCCATTGCCTCAGAAAGCGGGGGTTTTCATATGCAGTTTGCCCCCGGCGTAAAGGTCGACAGGTTTTACCGCCGCTGGGAAAAGAAAGGCATATGGCCTGATTCGTATTTCCAGACCACGGCTGTCGACTGTTCGGGGAAAACTTCGGTGGTGCTAACATTCTCCCAGAATTTCATGTGGAACGACTGGGGCAAAGTTCGTGAAGGCGGCGGACTCTTTGTTGGCGTATCCTCTAACGGCACCGATTGGAAGGAATATGAGGTACGACAGGGCATTGGTTCCGAAGCAGATTGCCCCAACCCAATGCAGGTTGAGCTGAACATCACACAAACAGCCGCTGATCAGAAATCTGTTTACCTCAGGTTCTACTGGAAAGGGATCTATGCCTGGTACTGGATGGTCGATGACATCCGGCTCGCAGAGGCGCTTGACAGCGATCTCCTGGCTTCCTCCCTGGCTTCTCATAAACAAACCGGGAATTCGTTTTCAAATGCAGATGTATTCCGTTTTAAGGTTGTCAACCTGGGTTCAACCTCCATTAAAAAGCCTTTTGATTGCTGGCTTAAGATAGACAGCCGGGAGCCTGTGAAAGTCGTGGTCCCATTCAGCGAAAACCATGTTCTTGGCATTATCGACACGGTTGAAGTTGCATTCCCCCCGGCCGATCTCACTGATTATGGGATTCACAAAATCCAATTCTATACTTCCCTGGCCGAAGATGAACGTAAATCAAACGACACCCTTTCGTTGGAACTTTTTTCCCGGGCATACAAACTTGGGGCTGTCACCGGTTTCAAACATTCTGGTAACAGTTTCACCTTCGACTGCAACCATGCCATGGTCGTTGTCGATTTTTGCAGGGATGACATTTTCAGGATAAGGATGGCTTACGACGGGGTCTTTACTGACCCTGCCGGAAAAGACATTGTAATCCATCCGCCCTCAGAAACAGTCAATATTAAATTTGAGGAAAAGGACGGGTATTACCTGATCACCTCATCCGCAGTCGCACTAAGAGCATATAAACAGCCTCTCCGGTTTGCAATGTATAAGCCCGATAACAAGACCCTCGTGTGGGAAGAGAGAAGCGGGCTTACCTATGGCAGGGAGACGGTGCAATATCTCAGCCGTGGTGAGAACGAATATTTTTACGGGGGCGGGATGCAAAACGGGCGTTTCTCACATCGCGATAAAACGATTTTGCTGCGTATCGACTGGAACTGGGAAGACGGGGGTGCACCTAATCCTGCACCATTTTACATGAGTACAAACGGGTATGGGGCATTAAGGAATACCTGGGCCCCGGGAGAATATGCGTTTACCGACACGCTTAAACTCTCCCATACCGAAGCCCGTTTTGATTGTTATTATTTTGCAGGCGGATCGCTGAAGGAAATCCTCAATGCCTATACCGACATTACCGGCAAGCCCTTTCTGCCGCCGCGCTGGGCGCTGGGTATGGGTGACGCGAACTGTTACAACCGCGGGGCCCGCAAAGGGAAGAATACCAGCGGCCACAATGGCACCACTCCTGATGTCATATCCCTGATTGCCGACCAATATATTGCCAATGACATGCCGCGTGGGTGGATATTGCCCAACGACGGCTACGGCTGCGGGTATACAAAACTGGACTCGGTAATAGTTGAACTTCGGAAACGTGGGTTTCACACGGGTTTGTGGACAGAAAACGGGGTCGAGAAGATCGCGAGGGAAGTGGGTCAGTACGGCAGCCGCTTATGCAAGCTTGACGTGGCCTGGATTGGCGAGGGATATAAGTTCGCGATCGACGGATGCAGGGCAGCTTATGAAGGGATAGAAAACAACAGTGATGCCCGTGGTTTCATCTGGTCTGTCTGCGGATGGGCGGGTACCCAGAGAAATTCGGTGGTGTGGACCGGCGATCAGAAAGGCAGCTGGGATTATATACGATGGCATATTCCTACCTTAAGCGGATCGGGTTTGTCGGCTCTGAACTGCGCAACCGGCGACATTGACGGCATTTTTGCCGGGAGTGACAAAACCTTTACCCGTGACCTGCAGTGGAAATGTTTCACTCCGGCTCTCATGTCTATGTCGGGCTGGGCCCCCAAAGACAAACAACCCTATGTTTACGGTGAACCTTACACTTCGATAAACCGCAAATACCTTAGCCTGAAGCTGCGTCTCACACCCTATATGTATTCTCTTTGCCATGAGGCCAGTGAAACCGGTGTGCCGGCTGTGCGTGCTCTCGTCCTGGAATATCCTGATGACCCTGTGGCACTGGGCACTGCGACCCGGTATGAATTTCTCCTGGGCAGGAGCCTGCTTGTGGCACCGGTTTATAAGGATGAAGAAAAACGCGACAGCATTTATCTTCCCGAAGGCCAGTGGATAGATTACTGGGATGGAAAGGTATATAACGGAAAAGCATGGCTTAACGCCTATGCGGCCCCACTCGATAAACTGCCGCTTTTCGCGCGGTCTGGTTCAATAATTCCGATGTATCAATGGAAAAATTACGACAATGAACGACCGGCAGATACACTGACCCTGGAGGTTTATCCCGGTCCGGGGGCTGATTTCATGATGTTTGAAGACGAAGGTTCAAACAGGGACTACAGATCGGGAAAATTCGCACTGACAAAGCTTACGGCCATATCTGATGCAAATAAGCGCGTAACAAGTATTAAAGTCGGGGCCTCGGTGGGGGAATACCAGGGGAAGCCGGAGTCCAGGGCTTATATCATGCAGGTTCACAGTAAGGCTGTTCCGAAAAAGATAACCGCCGGAGGTGCTGTGATCAGGTTCTGTAAAACAGCTTCGGAGTATGATAAATGCTCTTCGGGCTGGTACTTCAATCAGGATGAGAAAAAAGGAATGTTTTTCATAAAAACCCCGGAAAATTCAACTGCCGGAGAGCTTTCGGTAACACTTAAATACTGATCTCATTTAAAAAAAAAGAATTCATGAACAACTATTCACTTACCGGCATAATCATAGTGCAGCTGGCCCTTGTTTTCTATAGCATTGCAATAATCACCGAGCAGCGAAAAAGACTGGTCACTCAAAGGGTGCTTTGGTTCCTGACAATTGCTGTGGCTTTCGACATAACAGCCACTACCTTTATGATACTCGGAACAAGCCAGGGGCCCTTCACACTTCACGGTGCTCTCGGATATTCATCACTGGCAGGGATGTTTATCGATGCGGTTCTGATTTGGAGGTTTCATAATGCCAATGACCCGGCAACTGAAGTATCCCGGCCGGTTCACCTGTATTCACGTATTGCGTATATCTGGTGGATCGCTGCCTACATTACCGGGGCCCTTCTGGTGGCGGCAAGGCATGCCTGAAATTAACCATTTATTTCTCCGGGAGGAGAAAGAGATATCCTTTCCCTTTCATCGTCACTATTTCGATGCGGTTGTCCTCGGCAAAGTAATTGCGGATCTTTCGGATATAAACATCGAGGGTCCTTGAGTTGAAAAAGGAATCGTCGCCCCAGATCGACACCAGCATGGTCTTACGGTCTACCACACGGTTCGTATGGCTTGCCAGCATCGACAATACCTGTATGTCGCGCATCGAGAGCTTGATGGTACGGGATGGCGAAAGTAACTCGCAACGGTCGGGTATGAAAAGGTAATTACCAAGACGGATTTCTTCTCCCTGGGCATTCATCCCCGGTTTCCCTTCCATTAACTGGAACTGGTTGTTCATCCTTACAATGAGTTCCTCAATACTGAAGGGTTTTCTCATGTAATCGGTTCCGCCGGCTTCGAAACCCCTTACCAGGTCGGCGGTTTCTGTTTTTGCCGTGAGAAAGATAACCGGGAGGGAAGGATAACGGTACTTTATCTGGCGACATAACAAATAACCGTCAATATCGGGCAACATAATATCAAGAACACAAATATCGGGCTGAAAACCTTTAATCTCCTGCAGGATATTAATCCCGGTTGTCTTCCACAAGACCTCGAAGTTCTGGTTCTCCAGGGTTTCCTTTACAATTTTACCCAGGAAGGGCTCGTCTTCAACGTATACAACCTTTCTCTTCATTCTTTTGGAAACCTTAATGTAAAGGTGCATCCTCCATCTTCATTATTGCTTACGGTTATACTGCCCCTGTGCTGCCTCATCACTGCGGCAGCATAGCTCAGGCCGAGTCCGTGCCCCTTCACATCATGCCTTTCCCCGGTAGGGATCCTGAAAAATTTATCGAACACTTTCTGCAGGTATTGCTCAGGGATACCCGGGCCTCTGTCGGTGATGCTAAGAATAACCTGCTTCGCGTCCTGTTCAAGCCTGGCCAATATCCATGGATTCCCCCCGGAGTATTTTATACTGTTGTCGATGAGGTTCATGAGAACACCCTCGATGAACAGTTCGTCAACAGGGCATATGTAATTCTCATCATCCGCTTCAAGCAATATTTCTCCCTGATCCTGGGCAATCCTTGGGACAACCGCGACAACAACCTTGCTCAATACCTGCTTCAAATCTGAGGTGTGAAGCTTTATCATATTGCTTTGTTCCTCAAGCACCGAAATATTCAGGACTTTATCGATCAGCTGATCCAGGCGGTCCATCTCAAGAAATGCCATATTCAGGTACTCTGAGGCAATTGCCGGATCCTTTTTCATGTCGAAATTCCTCAGAGATTCAAGGGCGACCTTGATAGTTGATACAGGCGTTTTAAGCTCATGTGTAATATTTCCTATAAAATCATTGCGGAGGGTATTCAGCATCACCTGCTTTTTCAGGGTCCTGTACATGAATATGAAGGCTGCACCTGTGATCAGAAGGAGAAGAATCGCAAAAAGGACCTGGGGAATGATGCGTTTGAACAGGTACCATGAGAAGTTATTGATCACTGCTCCCACAGAACTGTTGAAAATCCGGCTGCTCAGGTATAACTTTGAACTCTTCCTGAGGCTTGAATCAATATCCTTGCCTGAGTACATTGTGAATTTGAAATCCAGGCCCTGGTTCTTGAGTTTCCGGCTGAAAAACTTCCTGAACAGTATAGTATCGATTTTAAACGAAATGAATTCGTTAAGAACAGCCGGACTGTCTGTTGAATCTATTGCCTTGCCCACGATAAGGCGGATGCTGTGAAGGAAGATATTTCCCGAGTCGGTATAGGGTTTATGCGTTACATGAGAGCTTACCTGGGCAGAGTCGGAATCAGAAACACTTATACGATAAATTGCTTTTTTGTTTGAAGGCAGTCCGTTTGATTTGTCTGCGGATGTATGCTGTGGTTCTTTTCTGTTGATGAGCACAATGCTGTCAGTTGCGAACCTGGCTATATGAGCCTTTTGAGAGGTCTTCATCATGGGATCTATGAGGTTTACCATGAGTGTTGTGTCCTGCACCTGCACGTTGACTTCAGCAAACTGCCTGCCAAGGTCTTCACGGAGGATGTCTTTTTCGGAAAAGTAACGGGCAACGACCCATTGAACCACGAAGACAAACAACAGCACCCAGCTCAATGCCATCAGGAAACCTGCCAGTCTGATATGTTTGATTTTTTTCATCAGGAATATCCGGGAACAAAAATATATCAATACTTCGTGATTCCTTCATCTGTTAACCTTAATTAACCTTAATTGGTTTTGCCTTAACCACAGCCGGATGAGGCAGGCTTTACTTTTGCCGGTATAAACAAAAACAAACCTGAATCATGAAAACAATTTTTTCTGCAACTCTTGCAATGGCCTTTTATCTGACCAGCCAGGGTCAAAGTCTGGAAGCTCTGAAAACATCCGGCACCATCAATTATGAAGAAAAAATGAAACTGGAGATCAAACTCGAAGGGGAATCGGCACAGTTCTCCGATATGCTTCCAAAGGAAAGGACCGCAAATAAAACCCTGTTCTTTTCAACCGAGGCTTCCTTGTACAAACCCACCGCTGAAAAGCCAAAGGCAGACCAGGTCGAACAGGAGTCGGCCGGGGCCATGATCCATGTGCAGTTAATGACCTCCGATGACCAGGTATACCGTGATTTAAAAGAAAACAAACAGATCGAACAGCGTGATTTTATGAGCAGGATGTTCCTTATAGAGTCAGAACTTGAGACTTCTGACTGGAAACTTACCGGGCAGCAGAAAACCATACTTGGATTTCCCTGCCAGGAAGCGGTAAGGAAAGCCGACAGCTCAACCATCCGTGCATGGTTTACACCCTCCATCCCTGTTTCCACAGGTCCGCAGAGTTATGGGAGCCTGCCGGGAATGATACTTGCTGTGGATGTGAATGACGGGAGCCGATTGATTACAGCGACCTCGGTCGATTTAAACCCTCCAGATAAAAGTGCATTTAAAAAGCCGAAGGAAGGGAAGAAGGTAACCCGTGAACAGTTTAAAAAGATCGTCGATGAGAAGATGAAGGAGATGGGTGCTGAAGGCGGAACAGGGCAGCATGTCGTAATCAAGATTCAAAGGTAAGCGTGATGGGATTAAAGCGGATTCTCTTCTTCCTTGCACTGCTCAGCGAGATCGTAAGCTTTGCACAGTCGAATATGCTTTCGGGCGACATCCTTGATGAAAAAGGCGAAGGGTTGGGGTTTGCCACGGTGGCCCTCCTGAAGCCAGCCGACTCCACCCTTGCTTTTTACGGAATCACTAATGCAGCCGGACACTATGAGATCAGGAACATCAAACCTTCAGAATACCTGATGCAGGTGGCTTTCATGGGTTACCAGACGGCCTGGAGAAAAATCAGCTTCCCTCTCAGCCAGGCTGGTGATTTCGGGGCTTTGGTCCTGAAACCAAAACAAACAAGCCTGAAGGAAGTCCAGGTGAAAGGTGAATATATTCCGCTCATGATTAAAAAAGATACGATAGAATACAATGCTGCTGCCTTCAAAACCAAGCCTGACGCTGTTGCGGAGGACCTGTTGAGGAAATTGCCAGGGGTCGAAGTCGACCGTTCGGGTAATATCAAAGCCGTTGGGGAGGATGTTAAAAATGTCCTGGTCGACGGCAAGGAATTCTTTGGCAACGACAGTAAGGTGGCAACAAAAAATGTGCCTGCCGATGCCATTAAAAAAGTGCAGGTGTATGATAAGAAATCGGATGAAAGCGAATTTACCGGAATCAGCGATGGCTCTCACGATAAAACGGTCAACCTGGTCCTTAAAGATGATAAGAAGAAGGCTGTCTTCGGCGATGTCATGGCAGGTGCCGGCACAGGAGATCATTACCAGGGAAGCGCAAAAATATACCGTTTCACCGGGGCAAACCAGTTTGCAGCTCTCGGTATGATTAACAACATTAGTCAGCTTGGGTTTTCCTTTTCCGATTATCTCAATTTCAACGGCGGACTGGGGAGCATAGGGGGAGGAGGCCAGGCTGCTATTGGTGTTGGAGGCGACAACAGCTACCCAGTGAACTTCGGGCAACCCGTAAACGGGTATGTGACTTCAGGGGCTGCAGGGTTGAATTTCTCCCACGAGTTTCGAAAAAATAACCGCTTTTATATCAGCTACCTGGGTAATGCTTCGGAGATCAGCCTCGACCAGAGTGTGTATTCTCAGAATTTCGTGCCCGGGGGTTCGTTCATACAGCAGCAGGCATCTTCCTCCATTGATGAAAACTGGGTGCACAGAGTGAATTTCGGATGGAAAAACAGGATAGATTCAAGTCAGAATATCGTTTTCTCAGGAGGGGCCTCTCTGACAAATGCAAGGGGGACCTCAGCTTCAGCAACAGGGAGTTTCAGAAACGACAGCCTGATCAATTCAATGACTTCACTGAATTCCGACCGGGCCGACCGCATTAACGGGAATCTTTCTGGCTCTTACATAAAAAAACTTAATCGAGATAATACCAATATAAAATTCTCGGGGAGTGCTGCATATTCGTATGGTTTGAGCAAGCTCCAATGGCAAAATATAACCCATTATTATTTTCCTGAAAATTTAACCGAAACCTGGCAGTACCTGAAGACGCTTTCCGACAGGTTCAGCACAGATGCTGCAGTTACACTTACACAGTCCCTGGGCCGCTCGTTTTATCTGGAACCCCTGGTTGCCGGGCGATATTCCCGTGAAAACATCAACCGTAAGCAGGGAATACCCGCCGAAACAGAGCAAGTCATCGACTCATTGAGCCCTGCTTTTTCGAGCTGGTATTACAGTGTCCAGCCCGGCGCCAGGTTCAGGTACAATACCGGCAAATCAAAACTGCTGATTACAGCTCAGATTGAACTGGGCAGGATGATGAACCGTTTGAACGACCTGGACCGCATTCAATACGATGCTTTCTATTTGATCCCCCGCTTCACGTATGAATATGAATATCTGAAAGGCCGGAGACTGGCGGTCTCCTTTATGTCGTCGGTCAACAACCCTGCTGCTAACCAGCTGCTGCCTGTGGTAAACAATGTAAATCCACTCATGCTTACCTACGGGAACAGGTATCTGAAACCTGAATATTCACATGAACTCTATTTCAACTGGCTGATGTTTGACCAGTTTTCATTCACCAGCCTTTTCGCATCACTTGATGCTTCTTATACCTCCAATAAGATCAACTGGAACCGCAGCATTAACGACAGCCTCGGGCAATCAATGACCCTGGTGAACGTGTCGGATGACTATTCAGCCTCGGCATCCATAGATTTCTCCACCCCCATAAGGAAGCTCGGGCTTACTTTTCATGGCAGTCTGAGAGAGAACTGGAACCGCGGACTGACTTATGTTAACAATGTTGAGAATATCAACACGAATCTCACGACCCGTTTAACAATCAGTTTCGACAACCGGAAAAAAGATAAATGGGATGTGAATTTCGGAGGCTCCTTTTCCCTGACTAATGCAAGGTATTCATTACAGGAATCATTGAACAACCGATATTTTGATCTCGCATATTTCGGTGAACTCCGTTTTACCCCGAATGAACACTGGAGTTTTGCAGTGACTGCGGATGTCACGAATTACAATGCCAGGACCTTTAACGACATGGTGAATATTCCGCTTTTAGGGTCTGAAGTCAATTTCTATTTCCTTAAGAACAACCGGGGCCTGCTCACCCTCACAGGGTTTGACCTCCTGAACCGGAATACCGGGATCGAAAGAGTAAGCGAGATGAATTACCTGCGTGAGACCCGTTCGAATATGATCGGACGGTATTTTATGATCTCATTCAAATTCCGGCTGAATAAATTCAAGGAACAATCGGGCATCGACATAAAAGTAAATAACAGGAGGTAGCTGAGGGTTAAAAAGGGAAAGATTAATGTATATTTGCATGGATGGGCCGGTATCATTAAACTGGTCTGGCCGGTAAACAGATCTTTCCCATGACTGAGTTCACAAAAATATCGGTAAGCCATGAAACTGCGCTCTGTATGGCAAAAGCAGCCATGGCCAAAGCAAAAGAACTGAATTTTGCCATTTCTGTCTGCATTGTCGATGAAAGCGGGATCATGAAATTCTTTACCCGCATGGACAATGCCCCCCTCATCTCGGTTGATGCAGCAAGGAAAAAGGCGGTTACCGCAGCCGGGTTCGGGCTTCCTACAGGAAAGCCCTGGTTTGATTTCATTAAAGACGATCCTATCCTCAGGGAAGGCGTTCACGGGTTTACCGACTTTATGCTGATGGGCGGGGGACATCCCCTTACGCTCAATGAGAAGGTCATCGGCGCTATCGGCGTAAGTGGCGGCCATTATGAAAACGATGAGTTATGCGCTCAGGCTGCATTGAGCTGCCTCCAAAAATGATCCTATGCTGAAGTTAAAAGATCAACTTGGGATACTGAACCGGCTGAATGCGTTCACTTCCCAGTATTCAAGCATACATTCGATGGATGAACTGGCTGTTAAAGTTGAGGAGGTACTTGACGATTTGATAGACATCGAGTTTTCGGGTTTATACCTCTTTGATTTCACCGACCAGCGCCTGAAACTTCTTGTGGCCAGGGGCTTTAATGAGCAGGAGCTAAAGGAAGCCGAACGCACGGCCATGGACAGGCATCCGGGGCATGTTTTCCGTACGAAAAAGATTCTGAACATTCCTGATACTGAAAACGACCCCGAGCAAAGGTCAATCTCTTCGGCCAGGAGTTTTATTGTTCGTTCCCGACTGTTCGTTCCGGTCATGAATGGAGACCAGTCGGTAGGTGCATTCGGGATTGTGAGTTCACAAAAAAATCATTTCACCGATGAAACAGTTGCAGTTCTTTCGTTCATCTGTAACATCGCAGGGGGAATGTATGGAAACATCCTCACACAGTCGGAACTCAGGCTGGCATCCCTAATTGCTCAGGAAACAGATAATGCGGTCATCATTACCGACAAAGACGGGCTCACCCAATGGGTGAACCGCAGTTTTGAGAAAATCACCGGATATAATTACGAAGAGGTCAAAGGGATAAAACCAGGCGAAATCCTCCAGGGGGTCGAAACCAGCAGCGACATAGTTAAACGCATCGGGGATGCCATCCAGAAAAAGGAAACTATTGAAACCGACCTCCTGAACTATACCAGGGAAGGAAATCCTTATTGGGTAAGGCTTCAGATACAGCCTGTATTCAACGCCCAGGGCGAACTCACAAACTTCATTTCCATACAACGTGATATCTCCGAACAGAAAAAGTCTCAGGATGAGATGGAGTCAGTTACCACACGGCTGTCGACCCTGATCAAAAACATGCATTCAGGAATCCTCATGGAAGACCAGAACAGGAACATTGCTCTCATCAATAAGACCTTCTGCGATATGTTCGGGATCCCTGTTCAGCCTGAATTGCTTTTAGGCTCCGACTGCTCCGATTCAGCCCAACAGTCAATGGGCCTGTTCATGCATCCCCAACAATTCGTTGAACGTATCGATGTTATCCTCAGCGAAAAAAAACCTGTAATCGACGAAGAACTTGAGCTCGCCGACGGCAGGATCTTTGAAAGGGATTATATTCCCATTTTTGTGAATGAACGCTTCCTTGGAAATCTCTGGCAATACCGGGACACAACATCCAGGAAAAAAACAGAGACTGACCTGCGTAAAGCAATTAAAGATGCTGAAGCAGCAAATGCATCGAAAAGCCTTTTCCTCGCAAAAATGAGCCATGAGATCAGAACTCCGCTGAATGCTGTGATCGGGCTGTCAAAACTTATGCGCGACACGCCTCTCAATCAGCAACAGAAAAAACTGAACGAGAACCTTATCATCTCTGGCGACAATTTGCTCGGGACAATAAACGAGATCCTCGATTTTTCAAAGATTGAAGCTGGGAAGATCGAACTGGAATCCAAGCCGTTTTCTATAGAGGATCTTATGAAAAGGGTTTACAGTTTCCAGGAATTCGCAGCCGAAGAGAAAATGATCGCTTTTAGTATCCATGTTAGTGAACAGGTTCCTTCGGCAGTTCTGGGCGACAGGGTCAGGCTTCAGCAGGTACTTATCAATCTTGTGAGCAATGCGATAAAATTCACCCAGGCCGGGAAGGTTGAAGTAGGCTGCAAACTGATCTCCGCTTCGGGAAAGACAGCCGGACTTCTGTTTGAAGTCTCCGATACCGGGATCGGCATTAGCAGTGAACACCTGGATCATGTTTTTGAACGTTTCAGGCAGGAAGACGACAGTGTGACCCGTCTTTACGGGGGTACCGGGCTGGGCCTTGCGATCAGCAAGCAACTGGTCGGACTTATGGGTGGCGACCTCCAGGTTCATAGCGAGAAAGGAAAAGGCAGTCGTTTCTTTTTTACACTTCAATTGCCTATCACTGATGCAAAAATCCTTAAGGAGGCTAAAAAGACCATCATTTTTGATCAGAACATTCTGGGCAAGAAAAAAGTGCTGGTCGTTGAAGATAATGAATTCAACCTGTTCATCGTTAAATCGATCCTTGAACGATGGGGAGCAAAGGTTGAGGTTGCCGAAAACGGGCAGGTAGCTGTATCCCAGATGTGGCTTTCTGAATTTGACCTGGTGCTTATGGATATGCAGATGCCTGTGATGGACGGACTTACTGCAACAAGAATGATCCGTGAGGAGCTGCACAATACGACACCGATCATAGCACTTACAGCCAACGTCACCCGTGAAGCGATAGAAAGGGCGAGGCTAGCCGGGATGAATGAATATATTTCCAAACCATTCGACGAGGAGGACCTGTATGTTAAAGTGCTGAAGTCCGTCTCACTGGAACCCGCCTATGTGGTGGATGATACCCGGGTTGAGAATACAGTCATTGAAGCCAGGGAAAAAGAAATATTGTATTGCGACCTGAACAAAGTACCAAGGACTCTCGGAGGTAACAAAGAACAGATCCGTGGTGTGCTTATGAAATTCATTGAAGTTATTCCAGAGATTTTTTCTGCACTTAACACGGCATACCAGAAAAATGATTTTTCCGAACTCCTCAAACAGTTGCATAAGATCAAATCGAGTATTGACCTGCTAGCAGCAAAGCCAATGCGCGATCTTTTGCAGCAGATCCATGAGTCATGCGGAGAAACACCAAACCCCGAAAGGCTGGAAAGGCTGTTTATTGAGCTGAATGATGCATTCCCGCTTATGATATCCCAGGTTCAGAATCTTATCAATGAAAACCAAATCGATAGGCCCACAGGCCAATAATCTCCCTGTAAGCTCTTGAACTGTTCTCGAGGGCTTCGGCATCGGGCAGTAACCTGTAAAGCGAAAACGGGACAGGAACCACCTCGAAATCTGTGGGAGCCGGTATGACATTAAGCCCCGAACGGGAAAACAGCCAGTTCGCCCGTTTCATGTGAAGAGCTGATGTCACGAGCAAAATTGTTTTCCCTTTTGAAGATCCGAGCATCTTAACGACTTCACTAACGTTTTCGATGGTATTCCTGCTGTCGGGACCAATGCGGATGGCCGATGAAGGTACGCCCAGGTTCATCAGGAAAACCCTCATTCCAAGAGCCGAAATGCCCGTTCTTATAATCGGATCTGCACCTCCGCTGAGGATGATGGTTGCTGATTTTTTCTCCCTGTAAAGCTGGGCTGCAAACAATTCCCTGTCGGAGGCCCGGTTCAGATCGATCTCAGGCAAACCAGGTCCTGCATAACCCCTGACACCACCGCCCAAAACAACAATGGCATCGGCAACAGGATATTTCCCCGCGGGTTTATAACTGAACTGTGATTCCAGCCTGCTCCTCATAAAATCGCTCCAGACAGGCACACTCCACAGCCATATCCAGCAAAAAGCGAACACAAAGAAAAAAATCGCCGGCTTAGTTTTCCCAAAGTAAAAAAACAAACCTGCACACAGCAGGCAAACGAGGGTTATTCCCAAAGGCATGAGGACCTGTGAAACCGATTTATAAAACAGAAAATAAAATCCTGACATCCGCAAAAAATTAAACCCAGAAATCAATACCCTTTTAGTTGTTCAGTAAGCAACAGATAGTACTCAAGGAATTTCTTTGTCAATTCATATAATTCTTCCGACTCTTTCCCTGTTTTAGCATTGTCATTGATGTTTTTGATCAGGTCCTGCATAACGTTGTTCGATACAAGGTCGATAGCCGATTTCAGCCTGTGGGACGAACGCTGCAGGGCATCTACATCGCGTGAAGCCATGGCATCAGACAGATCCCTGATATATTCAGGTGTAACTTCAAGGAACTTGGTAATCATTTTCCTGAGCATCACCGTATCGTTTTCGACCATCCTGCGTAAACGGGACACATCGGTGAGATCAGGCCGTTCAACTTTTACCGGGGCAGGCATCACTCCCAAGCCTGAGGCCTTCAAAACCGTTTCTATTTTCTCGTAAAGTTCATTTTCCTCGAATGGTTTGGAAACATACCCCTGCATCCCCGCCTGATTGCATCGTTCAACAATACCCATGACGACATTGGCGGTGAGGGCAAGAATAGGTGTGTTCAGTTTCAGTTCCTGGCGGATCACTGTTGAAGCCGTGATCCCGTCCATCACCGGCATCTGGATATCCATCAGGACCAGGTCAAATGTCTCGGTCCTCAGCCTGTCAACAGCCTGCTGCCCGTTTTCACACAACGAAGTTTTTGCATTCCATTTCTCCAGCATGGCCTGGGCGATGAACTGGTTGAACTTATTATCTTCAACCAGCAGGATCCGTATGCCGTCGAGCGAATGGGTTTCCACGCTCACCGACTTTTGATCAGGGTCCGGCCCTGGCAGGGACCCGGCTTCAAATTCAAGGGTAAAATAAAACTTGCTCCCTTTGTTCCTGGCGCTTTCAACACTCAGTATCCCTCCCATGAGTTCCACAAGTTGCTTGCTGATCGCAAGGCCCAGCCCGGTCCCGCCGTATGTGCGGGTTATACTCTCATCTTCCTGCTGAAAACTGCTGAAGATCTTTGTCTGGTTTTCAGGACTGATCCCGATTCCGGTATCCTCTACAAGGAAAAAAATGCTTTGCCTGCCATTCACATCGTCTGTGAGTTCACACCTCAGCTCAACCATCCCCTTCTGGGTGAATTTAATCGCATTGCTCACAAGGTTATTCAGGATCTGCTGCAGATGTACAGGATCTCCTTTCATGACCTCATGCATCCTCTCATCGGTGAGGTAACTCAGCTTTATCCCCTTTTCTTCTGCCCTGTAATCATTTGCATCATAAATCCTCCTGAAAAGGTCCTTCAGACTGAAATCAGTCTTTTCAATCTCGATCTGACCAGATTCTATCTTTGAAAAATCAAGGATATCGTTTACAATACTAAGCAGGGTTTCTGAAGAGGTCTTCATATTATTCAGGAGCTTCAGCTGGGGATCAGTCACCCTTGATTCAAGCAGCAGCCTTACCATGCCGATGATCGCGTTCAGCGGGGTCCTGATCTCATGACTCATATTGGCCAGGAAGCGGGTTTTAGCCACACTGGCAGCCTGTGCTTCTTCGGTAGCCTTTTTCAGGGCCTCTTCGGTACGTTTACGATCCGATACATTGCACAGCATATCGGCCAGCAAAAGAAGAAGTGTTACCTCCTCCCTGCTCCAGTTTTTAACGGCATTGACAGAATCAAATCCGACAAATCCAAGGCATTCGCCCTCGAGGATCATAGGAACAGTGATCAGGGTCTTGATTCCCTGTGGCTCCAGCATCTGCCGTAATACATCCTGTGGATCAAGCTGACTCACATCGGGAACGGTAAGGATCTCTCCTTTCTGGTGAGTCCCGACCCAGGAAGTGAAGAGATCCAAGGGGATATCCTGGAGATTGTCCTTTTCGGGAGTCACACCCGGGCCGCACCATTCATGGGTATTCGACATCGTACGAACCCCGAAATCGTAGGTAAAAATGTATACCCTGTCGATGGCATTCTGCTCCCCCACCAGCGACAACAGCTTGTCAACTGCCTCATCGCTGCTGTCGAGAGGAATATTGATAAAACTGGAAGCAAGCTGGGTGATCAGGTTCTGCTGGTGAAGCAGCCCGGCAAGTTTTTTCTCGGTTTCTTTTCTTTGTGAGATGTCGCGGATGCTTCCTTCGATAAACTGCGGACTTCCGTCAGCCCCTTTGATCAGGTGGCTTGTGATTGAAGCCGCAACCCGGCTGCCGTCCTTTTTTATAAGTACAACCTCGTAGTCATTGATCGAGCCTTTTGCAATAAGTTCCTGAATCAATTTCTCACGGGTATCGATATCGGAGTATACGAGGTCGACCTTTTTACCTATCAGTTCCGAGGGCTGATACCCGGCAAGCTCGTAAACCGAAGGTGAAAGCACAAGGATGTTCCCCTCCAGATCGGAACGGTAATACAGGTCAATAAAAGAGTTAAATATCGACTCGTACTTGGCGGCAGTCTCCTTGACCTCCAGATCTGCTTTGATACGGTTCGTAATATTGTGACTGATGCCCACAATGCCAATTACATTCCCTTTGTCATCGAAATAGGGGATCTTATTCCCGTCGAACCAGATCTCTTCTCCGGCTTTCGTGATCACCATCCCTTCCTTGTGAATGTTCGGTGTTTTTGTGCGGATGACATTCTGATCCTCAAGATGTGTTTTTTCAGCTATTTCAGGCGGATAAAATTCGGCATCTGTCCTGCCGATTACTTCCTCAGTCGTATTGGCGCTTAGAAGATGGGCCTCGGCCTTATTCAGCATGATTTTCCTGCCTTCCAAATCCTTCACATATACCGGATCGGGAATATTGTCAAGGATGGTGCGAAGTAGATTCCTCTCCTGTTTCAGAGTTTCCTCTGTGATCCTCAATCTCTCAACTTCAGCGATAACCTGGCAAGTGTTGGCAAGAATGGCGAAAACCCTGACCAGGAGCTCAGGAATGCCCTCATCGAACCTTACGGTCCTTGACATGATGACGTATCCCCTGTCGAACAACCCGAAAAGATAATACACCTGGTCTTTCTCCTTAAGATGGTATCCTGCTTCCTGAAATGTTCCCGACAGTGCCGCGACATCTTTCAGAGGCAGCTCAGGAAAAAGCAGCTCAGGGTTGAAAGTCATATTCTCTGTCCAGATCATGGTCAATCCCTCGCCAGATCCCCATTGAACAAATGCATCGGCACACTGCATCTTCCCGATAATAGAATGAAGCGCCGAATTCAGAAACACCTTCAGATCGTAATTATGTTTGCCCGCGTCGCCGCCCGCTATCAATACCAGATCGGGGATCATTTCAAGTAAAATCTTGTCCATATGATCCGATTTCATTTTTTTTCTTTACCTTTAGCAGGATGGAATAAAGCAATCCCGAACAGAGAAAATCTTTTAAATTGACTCTCAGGTACTCCAAAAGTAATTAAACCATATAACATTTTAATCAAAATAACGCCATGTTTATTCTTTTAGTTGAAGACGACCAATTTTATGCAACGATGCTGCTCGAATTGATGCAGAAGCATGGGTATGACAATGTGAAGCACTTTGACAACGGGCTGGAATGCCTGCTTCAGGTTTACGAAGAGACTTTTCCCGACCTCATTATCATGGATCACCAGCTGGGCCTTGTCAACGGGGTTGAGATCCTTCAGAAAATCAGGGCGTACAAGCCCGACCTTAAAGTCATCTTCATGTCGGGACAGAAAGACGTGAAAATCGCTGTCCAGTCGATCAAGAAAGGCGCCAGGGAATACATTACAAAAGACGAGCATGCATTTGAAAAACTGCTGCTGGCAGTCAAGGAGACAGAGGCTGAGATCCAGGCTAAACAGGACAATAAACCGGTTAAGAAATTTATATCCAACGTGAAAAAATTTCTTACCGATACGGATTGAGAATTTTCAGTAACTGATATTTTATTGTATATTAGCATGTAAGAATTAAGCTGCCGGTATTGCAGTTAATAGAAAACACGTGCAAACAGTATTTTTCTTCCGGAAAGCCAATGCGCCCTGGCATCACAGTATTGAAGAACTGTTTGATACAATAATATCAGCCCTTCCGCCAGCTGTTACACCTCTCAGGTATGTGATGAAAGAGAACAGCACAGGCCTCTGGAACCGGGTAAAGAACACCATCGACGCTGCCTTTCACCAGGGTGAAGTCAATCATATCACAGGGGATGTGCATTATATCGCCATCCTCATGAAAAAACGAAAGACCGTCCTTACAATCCATGATCTGCGAATACTTTCTTCAGGGGGCGGATTACGTACTGCGGTATTGAAGTTTTTCTGGTTTACCTTACCCGGGCGAAGAGTCAGGTTCATTACCGTGATCTCGGAATTCATAAAGCTGGAACTGATCGCCAGGACCGGAATACCCGCTTCAAAGATCCTTGTTGTTCATGATTGTATTTCTCCCGGCATCAAGGCATTTCCACGTGAATTCAATACTTCCGGGCCGGTGATCCTTCAGATCGGCACCACTCCGAATAAAAATCTGAACAGGGTGATTGACGCGCTTGAAGGGCTGGATGTAACGCTGGTGATCGTTGGAAAACTTACCGGAGATGACATCCGCAGTCTTCAACAGCATAAGATCAGCTATGAAAATTATTTCAACCTGCCGTATAATGAAGTTCTTGATAAATACCGCCATGCCGATATCGTGCTGTTTGCTTCACTCTACGAGGGATTTGGCTTGCCCATCCTGGAAGCCAATGCCATAGGGCGGCCTGTGATCACAGGCAACAACACCTCCCTTCCCGAAGTGGCAGGCGATGCAGCCCTGGTGATCGATGCTGAAAATACAGCTGCCATCAGGCAAGCGGTTATTCAGCTGATATCTGATGAGAAACTGAGATCGGAACTGGTGAGGAAGGGCTTTGAAAATATAAAACGTTTCCACCCTGAGACAATCGGAAACAAATTTGCTGATATTTATTCCCGGATCGTAAATTCATGATATGAAGAAGATAATCTCATTTACCGATTATTACTGGCCGGGCTATAAAGCGGGAGGCACCATCAGGGCTTTCATGAACCAGGTCGATTATCTGAAACCTGAATTCGAGTTTTTCATCGTAACCCGCAACACCGATTATACTGAGACCAAGCCTTACCCGGGGATTACGCCTGACCGGTGGACTGCTTTGGCTCCGAACGTAAATGTATTTTATACTTCGGCTGCAAACCAAACAGCCGGCACGTTTACTGCCCTTCTGAAAGAAACAAGGTATGACGTGGTTTATATCCACCTGCTGTTCGGATACTCATTTTCCATCCTTCCGCTGGTACTTGCAAAAAAACAAAAATACAGCCGCATCATCATCTGTCCGCATGGAAACCTGGGTTCAGGCGCTCTTGCAGTAAAACCCCTGAAGAAAAAAATATTCCTTGGTGCAGCAAGGCTTTCAGGGTATTATAACGGTACGGTTTTTCACTCTGTCACTCCCCACGAAACAGCCGATATCATCACGCATATAGGAGAGAAGACTACGATCTCCGAAGCCAGGGAACTCCCGAGAAAAGCATCTTCTCCTCCTCAAAGAAATCAGAAGGCTGCAGGTAAACTCAGCATCGTCACAGTTGCCCGCATCGCTCCCGAGAAAAACCAGTTGTATGCCCTGGAGATCCTCAGCCGGTTTACATCTTATGAGATCCGTTACGATCTGATCGGTCCGGTGTACGATGAAGCCTATTGGAAAAAATGCCAGGACCTCATCGGGGCTATGCCGTCAAATATTACTGTCAACTACAGGGGCAGCATTAACAGCGATAAAATTCCCGGGGAGCTGCAGACTTACGATATGATGCTTTTACCCACAACGGGGGAGAATTTTGGCCATACCATACTCGAGAGTTTCATGGCCGGATGCCCGGTGATCATCAGTAACCGAACTCCCTGGAAGGATCTTGAACGCTCAGGAGTGGGAAGGGATATCCCGCTTGAGAACCCGGAAGGGTTCACTGAAGCACTGGAGTTTTTCGCTTCACTGGATGATACGAAATTCGATCTGTTTTCGAAGTCGGCCTTCAGCTTTGCCATGGAATACATGGCTAACCCTGAGATGCTTGCCGAGAATATTAAACTTTTCAACCTCTGATCATGCAAACCGATATATCGAGGTACGACAATAGCTCATACAAGCCAGGTGGGAACACCCTGAAACGACTGGCTTGGTATTATGTGAACATCATTTTCTTCAAATCTCCGATGGTCCCTTCGAGTGGCATCAAATGTTCGTTACTCAGAATATTCGGGGCCAGGGTCGGCAAAGGGGTCAATATCAAACCATCGGTGAACATCAAATACCCATGGAGGCTGGTCATCGGTGAATATTCCTGGGTAGGTGAAAATGCATGGATCGACAACCTTGACGATGTGGTTATCGGGGCGAATTGCTGCATATCACAGGGAGCAATGCTGCTTTGCGGGAACCATAATTACCGCAAAAGCACATTCGATCTTATAACAGGGAAGATAACCCTGGAAGACGGGGTCTGGATAGGCGCTCATAGTATTGTATGCCCGGGGATCCTCTGCAAATCGCATTCAGTTCTTGCAGTGAACTCTGTTGCTACCCGCAACCTTGAACCCTGGTCGATCTATCAGGGAAACCCTGCAGTGAAGGTGAAAGACAGAACGTTTGAAAGCAATGGCGACAGACCAGAAAAAGCATAAACCAATACAAATTCCAAACCGGGAACAGGTATGAAAATATCCATCATCACCATCACCTACAACAGCGAAAAGACTCTTCGCGATACCATGGATTCGGTCCTGGGCCAGTCGTATAATGACATTGAATACATCCTGGTCGACGGGAAATCGAAAGACAGCACCTGCGATATCATCCGCTCCTACGGAGACAAAGTTTCGAAATTTGTTTCTGAAAAAGACAAGGGACTTTATGATGCCCTCAATAAGGGAATCCGAATGGCTACAGGGGATGTGGTGGGATTCCTTCATTCAGATGACATCTATGCTTCTCGCGAAACTGTGAAAATGATCGCAGAGGCATTCAACAAATTCAATGTTGATTCTGTTTACGGCGACCTGGTGTATGTTGACCAGAACGATACCGACAAGATCATCCGCTTCTGGAGGTCAAGGAAATTTTCGCGTGCAAGAATCATGACCGGATGGATGCCTCCTCATCCGACATTTTACTTAAAGCGATCGGCATATGAGGAATTCGGCGGGTTTAACACCACATTCAGGATAGCTGCCGATTATGAATCCATGCTGAGGTACCTTGTACGTTTCAGGGTGAGTACTTTTTACATACCTTTAATACTGATCAGGATGAGGGTTGGAGGTGAAAGCAATAAAAGTCTCAAGAATGTGATCCGTAAAAGCCTGGAGGATCTTCGGGCCATGCACATTAACGGACTGATCTCATTTGCAGCCATCTTTAACAAGAATGCATCAAAATTCAAGCAATTCATGCCCCCTGAATGGGTAAACCGTCAGATATAACAGTTTCAAACCAACGTCTATGGATAAATTTGATATTATAAGGGATTTTTTCAGCAAGGCCGGGAATGATGAGATGCTGTTATCACTGGCTGCCCTGGGAGTCAGTTTTATCATCTGCCTTCTGATGATCCCGGTCATAATCAGGCTTTCAACAAAATACAACCTGGTCGACAATCCGAATGAGAGAAAAGTTCATAAGGTCCCGATAAGCAGGCTGGGCGGACTGGCTATCGTGCTGGGAATACTGGCAACGGTCCCCTTATGGTTCATAAGTGGCAATGTGAACTTCCTCCTGCACCTTCTTGCAGGGATGATTATCCTCATCATCATCGGCGTTACCGATGACCTTCGTGAATTGACCCCGAAAGTCAAGTTCCTTGGTCAGATCCTTGCGGCTCTCCTTATAGCTCATGCCGGGCTTCTGATCGACAATATGTTCGGGATTTTTGGAATAAACAACCTGCCCCATTTGATTCAGTATATGCTTACCGTCTTCATTGTCGCAGGCATCATCAATGCCTTTAACCTGATCGATGGCATAGACGGACTGGCAGGCGGACTGGCTTTGATTAACATGTCGGGGTTTTTCCTGCTTTTCTTCCTTTCAGGCGAATATAGCATTGCTCTGATATCGGCATCAGTGATCGGAGCCCTGTTCGCCTTTTTAAAGTACAACTATCATCCCGCAAAGATCTTTATGGGTGATACTGGGTCCATGATACTCGGGTTCATGCTTTCTGCTGCCGGCATATTATCACTCGTTATGAGCCGCCATCCGAATTCATATTTCAATTACACCGAAACCGCCATCATTGTTTTCAGCATTTTCCTGCTTCCCGTATACGATACAATCAGGGTTTTCAGTGGAAGGATCATTAATAAAAAATCGCCCTTCAGCCCCGACAAGACTCATATTCATCACTTGCTGATGCAGACCGGGTTTAATCATCCGAAATCGGCCAAGATCCTGTATTCGGCCAATATCGTTCTTATTATAACCGGTTTTTTACTGCGCTCCGAGAAGCTGGCATTGGTTGCACCTCTTTTACTTCTTGAAGTCATTCTGTTTTCGGAATTCCTCACCCTGTATAAACTTGTAAAAGCATTGTTCACAGGCAGGAGGCTTACAAATAAAACACTCCGGATGAAAGTAGACAACCGGCTGATAATGGATAACCTTGAAGATACCGATGGAAACAAATAAACCTTCAACCATTTTCATTGTCGAGGACAATGAAATGTTTGCCGAAACAATGCGGGTTTCTCTTGAAAAGATGGGATATGTCGTTCATGCCTTCAGTTCGGGTGAACATATGATCTCCTTCTGGGAAGAGGATCCTGACATCATTCTGCTTGATTACTTTATCGAGAGCGCCCACGGAATTGCCATGAACGGGGATAAGGTCCTTAGATTCATCCGCCGCATCAGTAAAAGCCTCCCGGTGATCATCCTCACATCCAATACCGATATAAGCGAAGCAACGGCTTTGCTGAAACAGGGGGCCATCGATTTCATAGTTAAGGATGAGGAACTTCATGCAAATCTGCAGAAGACACTAACCCAGGTTTTCGACACATTGAAAATCCGCCGGGAAATGGCCAGGAACAAACAACTGATCAAAAAATACCGGCAGCATGTCCTGGTGATCGTCCTTGCTGTCGCTCTCGCTGCCATGACCCTGCTGTGGCTGTATTCCTGAATTAATTAATGTTCTGACCATACAGCTTAACGCAAAAGCAAAAAATGGCAATCCGCACTGTATTTGGCAACCGGGAAGGCCGGGAGAAAAAAAACCTCGCCAACAAGGAATATTACAAAACCCTGGTTGAAGGCAAAAAAGAAGCCACCTTCCTGTCCGATACCGATGGAGACCTTTTCCTCCTGAATAAAAAAGCACAGCAGCTCACCGGTTTCTCTGAAGAGGAGATCAGGGAACTCCATGTCAGGGATATTTTTGTTACCCTCAGGAATACCGAAAACCCGTTTGATTCGCATCAGTTTTCGGAATTCACATCCCGGTTTTACCTGCTCGATACCAGGCGGTATCTGCTGCCGGTCATGGTCGATTTCAAGGAGATCGAAGGGCAAAAATTCCTTTGCACATGCGTTGAGGTGGCTGGTAAGGAGATTCCTTCCACCGCCAGGGAAATCCCTGCGCAATTCCAGGATGAAATTCCTGTCGTGGCCCAGCCTCTGCCTGCAAATGACAATCAGTTACGCTGGCCCGTTGATTTCGAGCATACCGCCAGGAACCTGCTGAATAATATGCTTGGATTTGGCTCCATTCTTGCAAGAGATCCTGCGATAACTGAGGATAAGAAATTATCGGTTAACCTCGATTCCATTATTAAAAGCGGGAACCAGCTGAAAAAACTCTTTAACCAGTTAAGTGCAGGGGAAGCCGATACTTATGAAGTGGTCAAGACCCCTGTGAAACTTTCTCCTGTTCTTCAGAAAGCCGGGATCCTCCTCGATCCTGTTGCACGTCAGAACAACCAAAGTATTCAGTTCAGGCAGGCAGGCGACTTTACCGTTTTTACGGATGAATTCCTGCTTCTTGAACTTTTAAAATTCCTTCTTGAAAAGGCCTTATTTTACACAAGGAATGATGAGGTGATGGTGGATGTCGGAGACGAGCCTTCGACAGGGAAGGTGGTGATAACTATCGACAACCTCGGACAGGATATTCCACAGGGGATCATCAACTTTATCAAAAGGGGGAACAGCAAAGATGCATATGACCTGGGGAATCCGGTGATTGCACAAAACCAGGAGATCAAAGCTTTGCTGCATAACCTGAACCGTATTGATGCCAGGATCTCATTCACCACCGGATCTTCCCTTGGTGAAATTGCCAGGATCTTCCTTCCCCAATCCACCGAAAACGAAAATACCGACGACCTTTCAATACTGGAAAATGCCATCCGCAGTAAGGGATTAAAAATACTTATCGTGGAAGATGAGAAGTTCACGGCACGTATTCTCAGGTTGTACCTCGAGGAAATTTCTGAGGTTTCCCTGGCATACTCAGGAAATGAAGCTCTGAACATCGCCGAGATTTTCTATAGTAAAGGAATTATTTTTAATGCTGTGATCATGGATGTGGGACTGCCTAAACCCTGGGATGGTATTCTGCTGAAAAAGGAGATCGAAAAACGCTGGCCTGAATATCAGAATGTTCCGTTTTTAGCCCAAACTGCTTTTACAGCAAAGAGTTATACCGACAGGATCACCGAAAATAAATTTATGGGACACCTTCTGAAACCGGTCAGCCGCAGCGACGTTCTCAGATTTATAGATAAATATTGTAAATGAATTCCTGATTTAAAAAAAACATGCATTTTCACCTGACTGGTTTTCTCATTTCTATTTTGTTATATTTGTTACGACTTAAGCTGGAGGGTATATTATGACACCATCATTCTGCGCGATGTTTACCCGGATCAGGATATTTCAGCTAAGCTGTATTATAGCGCTGGCGCTGCTTTCGTCATGCATCCCACAGAAGAACCTGCTGCTGATGCAGTACGACAAACTTATAGACAGTACTTATGCAAATGCATTTAACGGGAAGCAGTTCGAAGACACCATTTACAGGATCCAACCAAATGACTACCTTTATATCAGCATAACATCTGTTGAAAAACCACTGACCCAGTTCGTTGAACCCGTTGCAGGCATCAATTATCTCAACAGTGAGAACCAGGCCCTCGTCGGTTATCATGTATATGAAGACGGGACGATTTATTTTCCGTATTTAGGGATAATAAAACTGGGAGGCCTTACACTCCGTGCAGCACGTGATACTATTAAAGTTCATGCAGGCCCGATTGTTTCACGATGCCGGGTGGAAGTTACCCTTATCAACAATACCATCTATATGCTCGGGGAATTTAACAAACAGGGGACCTTCAACATGACCCGAAATAAACTTTCAATTTTTGAAGCTGTTTCCCTTGCCGGAGGCCTGACCGACTATGCCAAGCGAGGCAAAATAAAGATCCTTCGCAATGAACATGGAGAAAAAAAGATGTATGTAGTGGATCTCAAAAGCGGAAATCTGATCGGGAAAAACATGTTTTATGTATATCCCAATGACCTTATTTATGCTGAACCGATGAAAGCCAAATCATTCGGGGTGACACCTACTTTTTCACTCACATTACTTATGTCCCTGGCATCATTGGCGGTTTTAGTTCTGACATTAACTAAATTATAAGCTGTGGGTAAAGCAAGTTCGGGACTGGCCGGCGGAATTGACTTCAAAAGGATATTGAACAAATATGCCAAAAACTGGTATTTGTTTATCATTGCCATGGCCATTGCGTATATATTTGCCATGGTTGAAAACCGATATGTTATTCCTGTTTACCGACTGTCAACATCGGTCCTGATCGAAGATAAAAGCAATAAATCGGTGCTTGACCAAAGGGCATCGATTTCGGCCGACCCTTTATTCCTCAATTCAAAACTCATCGATAACCAGATAGCAATTCTCAAATCCTTTTCCCAGATCAGAACGATTATAAGGAACCTTGATTTCAATGTCAGTTACTATGCAAAAGGTAAATATATATGGGAAGATATCTATAAAAGAACTCCGTTCATTGTCAAAATTGATTCAAACCACAGGCAGGTAAAGCTTCTGAGATTCAATCTGAAATTTACAGGGCCTGATAAATTTCAGGTCTGGTCAGATACTCTTTCTGTACTGAAAGAGCCGAAAACTTTCAGCTTTGGCGAAATGATCACCAGGCCACAGTTTTCGTTCAGCATTATATTAAAAGACAGCATTCATCCTGAAGATTACTACAACCAGGTGTATGGGTTTACAATGAATGACCTCAACCTGCTGACCAGCGAATACCGGGACAAAACAAGCATTGAACCTGCAAAACAGGCATCGGTTATCATCATTTCGTCTTCAGGCCCAAACAAAGAAAAAGAGAAAGACTATCTGAACGAACTCACCAGCATGCTGCTGACTACTAACCTGGAAAAGAAAAACAAGATCCTGACCAATACCATCGCTTTTATCGACGGGCAGCTAAGGCAGCTGGGCGTTGGCCTTGATTCTGCAGAACAGGCGCTTGAGGAATTCAGGAAGTCGAACAAGTTCATGCAGCTTTCGGCCAAGGCGGCAATGATTCTCAGCGAAATGAACAATGAGTCGAAGAGCAAGGCCGGACTGCTCGCCGACCTGAAGTATTATGAGTATTTGCTCGATTATCTTAAAACACATTCCTCTTACAACGAGATGGTCATGCCTTCAACAGTGGGCCTGAGCCTCCCTCTGTTCTCCGACCTTGTGTTGAAATTATCGACCGTCTCCCTCGAAAGAGAAGACCTTGTTTCAAATTCAAGCCGCAGCAATCCTTATATCCAGACCCTCGAGGAAGAGATGGTCAACATGAAAACAGCCCTGGTTGAGAACATGACCAGCATCATCCAGACCACGAACATCAAGATCAAGGATACCGAAGAACGGCTGGATGAAAAAAATAAGGAATTTGCTGAGCTTCCCGGGATCGAACGTGAATACCTCGGGATTGAACGAAAGTTCAAGATATACAATGATCTCTATGACTTTTTGCTTCAAAGAAAGTCGGAAGTGGAAATTCAGAAAGCAGGCAATACCCCCGACCATGAAATTATTGAATTTGCAGGCGATAGCGGGATCACAAAAGTTTCGGCCAGTCCGAAAACAGCTTATATCAATGCTTTTATATGGGCTTTGCTGATCCCTGCCATATTTCTTTTCATGGTCGTCCTTATGAATAACCGCATCATGTCTCAGGACGATGTTGAAGCTATAACTTCCATCCCCCTTATCGGTACATTGCTCAGGAATACCGACAAGCGAACAGGGAAACTGCTGCTACATGTAAATTCGGTGTTCACCGAGATACTGCGTATTATAAAGATCAAGTTGAACCTCGAACCCCACAAAGGGGAGCAGGTTATTGCCGTGACTTCTTCGCGCATTGGAGAAGGAAAAACTTTTCTTGCCATTAACCTTGCTTCCATTTATGCCCTCGCAGGGAAACGCACTCTTTTACTTGGCTTTGACCTGCAGAGGCCCCGTATCGCCGAAGCCTTCAACCTCAGCAGGAATGAAGGGATCACCAACTATCTTATCAACGACATGCCGGTTGACGAGGTAATTCAGAAAACAGTGACCAAGAATCTCGATATCCTTCTTTCAGGGCCGGTTCCTCCGAATCCCGACGAACTTATTGAGTCGGAAAAGACACGGCTGATGTTTTGCGAGCTACGCAAACGCTACGAGTTCATCATCATGGATACCCCTGCAATCGGCTTTGTGGGTGATGCTTTCCTGCTCAACCGATTTGCCGACGTTACACTTTTTGTCGTCAGGTATAACTTCTCAACCAAAAAACAATTTGCAACCTCCATATCAGAAGCTGTTGAGAATAAATTGAAACGCCTTCATATTGTTCTCACCGACATGAAACAGAGCGTCAGGTTGAAAAGCAGCAGTTTCAATACCAGCAACTCTATACCCCAAAATGCACTTCTGCGAATACTTGGAAACATCCGTGTTGCGATAGTTGAACTTATCAGGAGATTTTAGTATTTTAAGGTTTTAACGTTCACAAAAAAAATAGCGCTATGAGTAAAGTTGCATTAATTACCGGAGTGACGGGACAGGATGGGGCATACTTGTCGGAATACCTGCTTAAACTGGGATATACGGTACACGGGATCAAACGCAGGGCATCCCTCTTCAATACCGACCGGATCGATCATCTGTACCAGGATCCTTTTATGAGCAATAAAAATTTCTTTCTGCATTACGGCGATATGACCGATTCGACGAATCTCATCCGCATAGTACAGGAAACCCAGCCCGACGAAATCTACAACATCGCCGCCATGTCGCATGTTCAGGTCAGTTTCGATACCGCGGAATATACCGCCAATGCCGATGCCATTGGAACACTCAGGCTGCTTGAAGCAATCCGGTTGCTGAAACTCACCGAAAAGACCAGATTTTACCAGGCTTCCACCAGCGAACTGTACGGACTGGTGCAGGAAGTCCCCCAAACCGAAAAAACGCCTTTCTACCCCCGCTCTCCATATGCTGTTGCCAAGCTTTACGGGTACTGGATCGTAGTCAACTTCCGTGAAGCCTATAATATGTTTGCCTGCAACGGAATCCTGTTCAATCATGAATCCCCGATCAGGGGCGAAACATTCGTCACCCGTAAGATCACCAGGGCTGTAGCAAAAATCGCCCTCGGGATGCAGGATACAATTCACCTCGGGAACCTCTCTGCCAAACGTGACTGGGGCCATGCCAAAGATTATGTGAAGGCCATGTACCTTATCCTTCAGCAGGACACTCCCGAAGATTTCGTTATCGCAACAGGAGTGACAACCGAAGTGCGTGATTTTGTGCGGATGGCATTCAGGGAGCTTGGAATCGTGGTTGACTTTGAAGGAGAAGGTGTTAATGAAACCGGTATTATATCAGAGTGCCTGGATCCGGAATACCAGCTGCCGAAAGGAAAGGTGGTTGTTCGTGTCGATCACAGGTATTTCAGGCCGACCGAAGTGGAGCTGCTCATCGGCGATCCCACGAAGGCAAAGCAGAAACTTGGCTGGGTTCCCAAACATGACCTTGCATCGCTTGTAAAAGATATGGTGAAAGGCGACATGCTGCTGATGAAAAAAGACAAATATCTCAGGGAAGGTGGTTTCTCAATAAAGAACTATTATGAATAAGAACGATAAGATCCTCGTCGCCGGTTCGGCAGGGATGGTTGGTAGCGCTATCATGAGAAACCTGATCAGGAACGGGTTTACAAATCTTGTAGGTACATATTTCCGGAATGTCCCGGATAAAAATGTCAACGTACGGTACCGCCGGGTGGATTTTCTTGACCCTCATGCCACAGGTTATTTATTTACAGAGGAAGAACCGGATATCGTATTCTACGCTGCGGCAAAAGTCGGGGGCATTGTGGCTAACAACACCTACAGGGCGCAGTTCCTGTATGATAATCTTCAGATACAAAACAATATCATCCACACATCCCATATGACACAGGTGAAGAAACTGCTGTACCTCGGCAGCTCATGCATCTACCCGAAAAACTGCCCCCAGCCCATTAAAGAAGAATACCTCCTGACCGGTGCCCTGGAATATACCAACGAACCCTATGCGATCGCGAAAATAGCCGGGATGAAAATGTGTGAGAACTACAATCTCCAGTACGGGACCAACTACATTTCGGCCATGCCTACCAACCTTTACGGACCCAACGATAATTACGACCTTCAGAATTCCCATGTGCTTCCCGCCCTGATCAGGAAATTTCACGAGGCAAAGATTTCCGGTGCAACACATGTCGACATTTGGGGAAGCGGAGCGCCCCTTCGTGAATTCATGCATGTAGACGACCTCGCAGCTGCTTCAGTCTTCCTCATGGAGAATTATTCAGGGAATGACTTTTTTAATGTAGGATGGGGGAAAGACATCAGTATTAAAGATCTCGCAGGGATCGTCAAAAACGTCGTAGGATTCAAAGGCGAGCTGATGTTCGACCATTCCAAACCCGATGGCACGCCCCGCAAACTCCTTGACGTTTCCAGGCTTGCGGCTCTCGGCTTCACTCCCAAAATCGAACTGAAAGAAGGAATCGCGAGCACTTACGAAGATTTTGTAAACAAACATGGCCAGGAATTTTCAGGCATAAGACTATGAACATGACAAACAACCAGCAGCAGGCAAACATTCTGCCCGCCGAGTGGACAATGATCCTTCGGCCAAAACGTAGTCTTCTCGACATCAACCTCAGGGAACTCTGGCAATACAGGGACCTGATCATGCTGTTCGTGAAAAGGGATTTTGTTTCAAAGTTTAAACAGACCATCCTCGGTCCGCTCTGGTTCATCATCCAGCCACTGCTGACAACAATCATGTTCACCATCATTTTCGGGAATATTGCCGGCATACCTACAAACGGCATCCCCAAGATGTTGTTTTATATGTCGGGAATCGTGGGCTGGACCTATTTCTCAACCTGCCTCAACGACACCTCCCAGACTTTCATCAAAAATGCATCTATTTTTGGAAAGGTCTATTTCCCAAGGCTGGCCCTGCCTATATCGGTTGTAATATCAAACCTGGTAAGCTTTGTGATTCAGTTCGCATTCCTGCTTTGTTTCCTGGCGTATTTCATGATGAGAGGATCTGATGTAAGCCCGAACCTGCTGGTGCTGTGGATCCCGTTCCTGGTAATTCTGATGGCAGGGCTCGGATTGGGTTTCGGTATAATAATATCCTCGCTCACCACGAAATACCGCGACCTGGTTCATCTGGTCACCTTCGGTGTCACTCTATGGATGTACGCCACTCCCATTATCTATCCGCTCTCAGAGATCCCCGAAAAATACAGGATGTTTGTACTTGCCAACCCGATGACCCCGGTAGTGGAGACTTTCAGGACCGCCTTGCTTGGAGTTGGACAGATCAACTACCTGCATCTATTATACAGCTTTTGCTTTACCATCGTGCTTCTTGCAATCGGTATCGTAATCTTCAATAAGGTTGAGAAAACCTTTATGGACACCGTTTAATGCTTTCTTAATATAACTGTTCATTCAGCAAAAAATACTACCGATGCAGAATGTTGTCATAAAACTCGAAAACGTATCCAAGCAATACAGGCTAGGAAATGTGGGAACCGGAACACTGAGCCATGATCTGAACCGTTTCTTTGCAAGGCTTGCAGGCAGGGAAGACCCTACCATGAAAGTAGGAGTCTCAAATAAACTCGATACGGTTGATGGCCGTTATGTGTGGGCTCTCCAGGACGTGAACCTCGACATTTGTGATGGTGAAGTGCTTGGGATCGTTGGGAAAAACGGAGCCGGGAAGTCCACCCTGCTCAAACTTATGTCGAGGGTCACCTCCCCTACCACCGGCAATATAAAGATCAAGGGACGAATCGCCAGCCTTCTTGAAGTGGGAACAGGGTTTCATCCCGAACTCACCGGTAAGGAAAACATATACCTGAACGGCGCGATCCTGGGTATGACTAAAAAGGAGATCAGTTCCAAATTCGATGAGATCGTGGAATTTTCGGGTATAAAAAAGTATGTTGATACACCTGTCAAACGTTATTCTTCAGGCATGTATGTCAGGCTTGCCTTTGCAGTTGCAGCCCACCTGGAGCCTGAGATCCTTATCGTGGATGAGGTACTGGCTGTGGGCGATGCCGAATTCCAGAAAAAAGCCATCGGCAAGATGCAGTCAGTCTCCCGCAGCGGGCGCACCGTGCTTTTTGTAAGTCATAACCTTACGGCCGTTGAACAGCTCTGCACCAAAGGAGTACTGATGCAGAACGGTATGCTGAAGATGGAAGGCAAGGTGCACGATATCACTTCAGCATACAAGCAGATGTCTGTCGATGAGAATGAACTGAAAAGAAGCGGTACCAGGGTCATCGAATTTCTCGAGTATAAAATGACTGATCTTAACGGCAAGACCATCGACGAAGTTTTCCTGGGTGATCATTTTAATGTCACTGCCGTTTCCAGAGCCAACGAGCAAATCGATTTCTGCGACATGACCCTCGACATCCGCAACGATTCCAACGAATTTGTAGGCCATATCACCAATTCCGACGACAATTTCGAGTTAAAGAACATCTCAAAAGCCAATACAGTTGGTGTTTCGGTAACCGTAAAAAACATCTGTTTTGCGCCGGGAACATATTACATTTCCTTATGGCTGGGCAATTCATACGGCACCTTCGACTACATCGAGAATTGCATCCGGTTTACTATCAAACAAGGCGACAAATTCATCAGCCGGCCATATCCTTTCGACAAAAGAGCTAAAACCGTTCTGCAGTCGGCATGGAAATTTAAATAAATAAAACATGGGATCCCAACCTGTACTGAGCGTTCTGATGCCTGTTTACAACGGCAGGGATTTTCTGAGGCCGGCCATCGACAGCATACTGGCCCAGACCTTCGGTGATTTCGAGCTGATCGTAGTGAATGACGGCTCAACCGACGACAGCAGGGCGATCATCGAGGAGTACAGGGATCCCCGTATCGTTCTGATCAACCAGGCCAACCAGGGTGTTGCCAGGTCGCTTAACAACGGGCTTGAACTCACTAAAGGAAAATATGTGAGGCGGCATGATGCCGATGATGTTTCAACGCCTGATTCCTTTCAGATCCAGGTCGATTTTCTTGAAAAACATCCCGAATATGTTATGGTCTGCAACCAGGAGGCCTTTATGACAGCCAGCGGTAAGGTCGCCTGGAAGTACAGGGTCCCCAACGAAAAATTTTTCCAGGGCCGGGCCATCGTGGATCTTGATTTCAGCCATTTCAGCATACACAGTTCAAGCCCGGTTGTACACGGAACCGCATGTTTCAGGAGGGAAGAAGTGATTAAGATCGGGAAATACCGCACTGAATTCACCGTTTCAGAAGACAATGACCTCTGGCTGCGCCTGCTTGAGAAGTATAAAATTGCAGTCCTTAACCAGTGCAGCTATTTCATGAGGCTGCATGGCTCATCAGCGACACAGCGGCATGCCGGGAAGATCAGGTATTTCAGGCAGCTCCTCATAGATTACTCGCTTGAACGACGCGAAAAAGGCTCCGATCCCATCATGCGGGGCGAAGCGGTCCCGGCTGCTCCCCCTTCTGCACCCGAACAAAAGGAACAGCCCGCTGCCCAGGGAAAACGCTTCAGGGAAGACCTCGAATACATGTACGGGCTGGTGACGGATGCAGGCGACTGGCCGCTGATAAAGAAGATCGGAGGGGAGATCCTCCGCGACGGATGGAAAGACCCAAGGACCTGGAAAATGCTTATGTTCCCCTTGCTTGGCGACAGGTTCGTGAAATCAGGCGTTGCTGTTAAATCAGCTTTCCGTCCAAAGAAAATATAAACGATGGACAACGCCAGGCCAAACATATCAGTGATAATACCAAATTTCAACCGGGGCGTGCTGTTGAAGGAAACCCTTGATTCGCTGGTGCAGCAGGACTATCATAGCTGGGAAGCCATTATTGTTGATGACGGGTCTGCGGATGAGAGTGAACCGATTGCAAACAGCTTCGTTGCAAAAGATCCGAGGTTCCGTTTCCATCGCAGGGACCGTCTGCCTGCCGGGGCCCCGGTTTGCAGGAATATCGGGATAAGCCTGGCCAAAGGAAATTACCTGATGTTTCTCGATTCCGATGACCTGCTCAGGCCCTTCACATTATCTCAGCGTTCTGAAGCGGTTAAGACCCATCCGGGATTTGATTTCTGGGTCTTTCCCATGCTGATGTTCCGGGATGATCCTCAGCAGGCAAAATTCCTATGGAATATCGATAACGGGAAACCAGATCTCAGCCGTTTCCTGGTCCTGGATGCTCCATGGCAGACTTCAGGCCCTTTATGGTTAAAGGAATCGGTTGTGAAGATCGCCGGGTTTACCGAAGGGCTGGCCTGCTGGCAGGATGTCGACTTCCACCTGAAAGCCCTTGCTGCCGGACTAAAGGGAACAAAATTATATGGCCTGCGGCCGGATGTTTTTTACCGGCAGCATGAAACAGGCAGCGTGAGCCAGGGAGAGATCAGCTCGCCTGCGAAACTCCGCAGCAGGAAAGAGATATTCGAACGTCTTACACTTTCCCTCCTCCCTCACATGACCGCCGAAACACGGTCCGGACTTAAAGTTCTTGGCGGAAATATAGCTGTGGGCGCATCAAAAACCCTGAATACTGAAGTCTCTCTTTCGGTAATCCGCAGAGGGAAACACCACGGAGTCTTTTCAGCTTCCCTGGCACTAAAGCTTTACCTTATCCAGCTTTTCTATTTACTCCGGCTGAATAAGATCGTTTCATTCGACCGTAAAATCCAGGAGTTTACAAAGCAATACCGCCAGGATTCAAACATAGGAAAACACCCGTGCATCCAATCATCTGCTGATGGAACCTAAGCTGGTCACCGAACCCCTGATCTCCGTAGTCATCCCGATCAAAAACGGGATTGACACCTTACGGCCCTGCCTCGACGGAATCTTTTCCCAGACCCTGGCAAATAAGCTTGAAGTGATCGCCATCGATTCAGGTTCCACCGACGGTACACTGGAATTACTGAAAGAATATCCCTTGAGGGTGCATAACCTCAATCCAAAAGAATTCAACCACGGTGAAACACGAAACCTCGGAGTCAGCCTGTCGAAAGGAACTTTCGTCGTTATGACCGTTCAGGATGCCAGGCCGGCTTCTGAAAAATGGCTTGAGCTTATGCTTTCCCATTTCGACAACCCTGAGGTGGCGGGGGTTTGCGGACAACAGATTGTTGGAGCTGATCCCGATAAGAATCCATTACAGTGGTTTGCCCCTGTTGGAGAGGCAGTGCCCAGGCTGCTTCAGTTCAAAGACACTTCAGCGTTTACTTCACTTCCCGGCAAAAAGCAGCATCAATACTGCAATTGGGACGATGTGAATGCCATGTACCGCAAATCGCTCAAAGAAAAGCTGCCGTTCAAGAAACTGATGTTCTCCGAAGACACGCTCTGGGCTAAGGACGCGCTTTCACAGGGATATGCCATTGTCTACGACTACCGCTCGAGGGTATACCACTACCATCACCAGCATTTCAAATTCTATTTCAAGCGCACCTATATCATCCTTTACCAGAATTATAAATTTTATGACTACATAAAATTCCCGAAGAACCCCTTTGTGCAAATACCGCAGATTGTGGTAAGGATGATTAAAAAGAAACTTCCATTCGCCGAAAGGATGAAATGGATAAAGTATAACCTTGTGCTGGTAAGCGCTTCCTGGTCGGCCGCCCTCATATTTTCAGTGATCGCCGGTTTGCGCGGACTAAAGGGAGTTGAAGCATCGCAGAAATACTTCGTGGGGTATCCTCCCCAGGGAGCACAGGCCAGGCCAAAACATAACTGATATGGAACAGAACGGGAACCCATTGGTGAGTGTGCTCATGACGACCTACAACCGCGAGAAGTACCTTGCGCAAGCAGTTGAAAGCGTACTGGCATCCACGTACAAAAAATTTGAACTCATCATCGTCGACGACCAGTCGAAAGACCGCAGCCTTGAAATTGCAAGGGAATTTGAAGCCAGGGACAAAAGGGTGAGGGCTGTTCTGAACGAGAAAAACCTGGGCGATTACCCGAACAGGAACAAGGCCGCCAGCCTGGCCAAAGGCAAATATCTGAAGTATGTCGATGCCGATGACCTGATCTATCCCACGGGACTGGAAGTCCTGGTATGCGGAATGGAAAAATTCCCCGAGGCAGGCTTTGGCCTTGGATCTCTTCCGCAGGATAAATTCAGGATCTTCCCTTTCATACTGGGCCCCGAAGAAGCTTACAAACGGCATTATTTCAAAGAGCAGCTGTTTCACAAAGCCCCGCTCTCAGCCATACTCAGAAAGGACGTATTTGAAGCTGTCGGCGGATTTACCGGCCGGCGCTACCTGGGGGATTTCGAAATGTGGCATATCCTTGCATCGAAATATCCTGTAGTTCTGATGCCCCACGGAATAGTGTGGTACCGGGAACATGAAGAACAGGAGATGCAGAATAACCGTACCGATTTTACCATTCCCTTTAAATACCTGATGTGTGCAGAGGAAATGCTCAACCGCCCTGAATGTCCGCTTTCGGCCGAAGACCGCAAAAAAGCACTCAGCAAAATACACTGGAACCAGGCAAGGTACATCCTCGGGGTCGGCAGGAAGCATTCACGCAAAACCATGCAGGAGCTGAAAAAGCAAACACCCTTCTCCTACCTGCAACTCTTTAAGCTGGCAAGAAAGGAACCAAAATTTTAAGCCATGAAAACCATTATAAACCTGATCAGGATAAAGCTTGCTTATATCGGGCACCTCGGCAGGAGCCTTTCAAGGTTTTTTTACTGGAATGTCAGGCTGGCCCAGGCAAGTCTCGGCAAAGGAATTAAAATCACCTTTCCGGTGGTGGTTGAAGGGAGCGGCAAACTTACACTCGGCGACGGGGCAGAACTGATGAAGAGGGTTTCCATCGGCCTTTCGGCCGGAAGCAAAGTGACCATAGGTAAAGGATCCCGCATACATCCCGAAGCCAATATACATGCCGGGAAAGACACTGTAATCAGCCTTGGCGAAAAATGTTCCATCCTGACGCGGGCCGTGGTCCGCAACGGCAAAGGGGTAGAGATGGGCAATGGCAGTTCCGTGTCGAGCTACTGCAATATTTTTCCAAGAGAGCCAGGCTACGACGGCAGGTTCATCATGGGAGAAGGTTCAAACATTGGCGATAACACCATCATTGACACCAGCGACGATGTGATCATCGGCAAGCAGGTTGCACTCGGGCCGTTTGACATTGTGTACACCCACGACCACAATTACCATTCCGATACATTTGCTGCCTGGAAGGGTGGTGTGCATACCGGCAAGGTAGTGATTGAAGACGGAGCCTGGGTGGGCGCACGCGTTACCCTTCTGCCCGGCGTCACTATAGGGAAAAGGGCCATTGTTGCAGCCGGATCGGTTGTGACGAAAGACGTTGTTGCCGGAGATATTGTCGGCGGCATTCCTGCAAAATCACTTGTAAAAAAATAATCCATGAGCGGTTCCAACCCTCTTGTTTCTGTCGTCATCCCGGCATACAATGCTGCGAAATACATTGCCGAAACCTTGGAATCGGTGAGGCAGCAGACCTGGCCTGCCGTGGAAGCTTTTGTGATTGACGACGGCTCTTCGGATGAGACCGTGACACTGGCCCGCAGTTTTGAGTCGGAGAAGATCAGGGTACTGGAACAAAAGAACAGCGGCGCCTGCGTGGCAAGGAACCTTGGGCTCAGCCTCAGCAAAGGAAAGTACATACAGTTCCTTGATGCCGATGACTTACTCAGTCCCGACAAAATTGAAAAACAGGTTTCGGTTCTCGAGCAGAATCCAGGCTACCTCGGTGTGAGCCCTACAGTGCATTTCATGAACGGTGAAGATTACCTGCGGATGTCGCCCCGCGAGGAATCCTTCTGGATACATGATACCGACGACCCTGTGGGATTCCTTGTCCGTTTATACGGCGGAGACGGGGAAAGATGGATGGTGCAGACCAGTGCCTGGCTTACACCAAGGACCATCACCGAAATTATAGGGCCATGGGACGAACGCCTTCTACTCGACCAGGACGGTGAATATTTTGCACGCGCTGTACTTGCATCCAAAGGTATCCGTATCACAGGCGGCATGAACTATTACCGCAGGTTTACTCTTGGAGGAAACATATCCGCCAAGGCGAATAAAATCGAAAATCTCCGCAGTGCCCTGCTTGCACTCAAACTGAAAGAAGGATACCTCTTGAAACATACTGCCTCAGATCGCTTCAAGAAAGCCATGTCGACGCTTTACCAGGAGATCGCGATCAATGCCTATCCGCAGTTCCCCGAACTCGTTGCTGAATGTGAAACGGAGGTTAGAAAAACAGGGATGACACCGGATATCCCTGTGCTTGGCGGAAGCCTGATCGAACTTACAAAACGGCTGTTTGGGTGGAAAGCGGCCAAACAGCTTAGAAAAAAGATACATGCCCTGATAAAATAGGAATGGGAACTCTGAATAAAAAGGTTTGTATACTCACACAGAGCCATCTCTGCCGCAATCCAAGGGTTGTGAAGGAAGCTGTGGCGCTTGATGCTGCAGGCTTCATCGTGGTGATCATAACCACCTTCACTTATCCCGACCTGCTGGCCGAAGATCTTAAGCTCATTGAGAATACCGGCATCATACTGAAAGGCGCAGTAAACCTGATCCCTTCTGAAGCTTCTTCCTGGTACCGCCTCAGGCAAAGGCTTGTGAGAAGGGCTGCCGGTGAGGCCATCTCCCGCTTTGGCCTGGAGAATGTGTACGCATTGGGTTATGATTACCATAAGAACCTCAGGGCTGCGATCGGGGAACAGGCCGACCTGTATACCTGCCACCAGGAGGTCAGCACAGTGATAGGATGCAGGCTTATCAGGAAAGGGTTCAGGGTGGCATTTGACATTGAAGACTGGTACTCCCACGACCTTCTTCCAGAAGCAAACCGTTCTCGTCCGATTAAACTGCTGGAAGAATCCGAGAAATTTGCATTACAGAATGGCATTCTTTGCTATACAACCTCGCAGGCCCTGGCAGATGCTTTGGGGAAATTTGCAGGTACCGGTCCGCCGAAGGTCCTTCAGAACGTTTTTCCGTTCAGCGACAGGGACAATCTTGACAGGCAGGTAAAAGACAGGGTTGACAGGGCAATGCCTTCAATTCACTGGTATTCGCAGACTATTGGTCCTGGCAGGGGGATTGAATTCTTGATTGAAAGCCTTGCCGATGTTGACGTCCCGCTTGAGTTTCACCTGAGGGGCCGGCTGTTTGAAGGATTTCAGAAGGAACTGATGAATAAATTCCCGGGGGAGAAAGGGCACCGGCTCTATTTTCATCAACTGGTACCTCATACAGAATTATTGTCCCGCATAGCCGAACACGACATTGGCCTGGCCACTGAAGAATACCAGCCCGACAGCCGCAATCTCACCATCACCAATAAGATACTGCAGTACCTGCAGGGAGGCATCGCCGTGGTTGCGACCGATACGGCAGGGCAACAGGAAGTCGCAAGGGAAGCGCTTTCGGCCGTTTTCCTGTTCCGGAACAAAGACAGGCAGGGATTTGCGGGACTTCTGAACAGCCTGCTGAAAGACCCGGGGAAACTCGCTGCCGCAAAGCAGGCTGCAGTGGCTTCGGCCAGGGAGAAATTCTGCTGGGAGAAACAAGAGCCAATGCTTGTACGCTGGATCACCGACGCTTTAACATCCGCCAGAAAATGAAAAAGATCCTGATCATATCGCCCAACTTCCCTCCTGTCAATGCAGCCGATATGCACCGGGTAAGGCAGAGCCTGTTGTATTTCCCCGAAATGGGATGGGAGGCAACCGTTGTGGCTGTGGAGCCTGGCTTTGTGGAGATGAGTGAAGACCCCGTGCTTCTTGAGACCATTCCTTCAACCGCAAAAATTATCCGTATAAAGGCGTTTGATGCGAAATTTACGCGAAAGATCGGGCTGGGGAGCCTGGGATACCGTTCCTTGTGGTTTTACCTGAAGACCTGCAACAAACTGATCAGGAAAGAACATTTTGACCTCATCTATTTTTCCACTACGGCCTTCCCGGTCATGGTACTGGGCCGCTACTGGAAACGGAAATTCGGCATCCCGTTTATCATCGACATGCAGGACCCCTGGAGAAACGATTTTTACCTGGACAAACCCAAACATCAGCGCCCGCCTAAGTTCCTGCTCGCCTACACCATGGATAAATACATGGAGGCATTCACGATGAAAAAAGTTGACGGCATCATCTCTGTTTCCCCGGGATACCCGAAAACGCTGATGGAACGGTACAACAACATTAAACCCGGGATGTGTGAGGTGATCCCGTTCGGAGGGGCATCCATAGATTTCGATGTGCTGGAAAAAGCGGGTATTGCCAACCCTTTGTTCAAGCCATCTCCCGATGTGATTAATTTTGCTTATATCGGCCGGGGCGGACATGATATGGGACTGGCGGTGAGCGGGATCTTTTCGGCACTTAAAAAAGGCCTTGAGAGAAACAGGGAGATTTACTCGAAAGTCAGGATGTATTTTGTTGGCACAAGCTATGCGGCCGACGGGCAGGGTGAGAAAACCATTATACCCATGGCTGAAAAATTCGGGGTGCAGGCCCAGGTCGTGGAGATCACCGACCGGCTGCCCTATTTCACAGCCCTGCAGGTTCTGAAGAATGCCGACATCCTTATTATACCCGGATCTACCGACACCAATTACACTGCATCCAAGTTGTATCCCTACATCCTTGCCAACCAGCCGCTTATCGCGGTGTTCAACGAAAACAGCACAGTAGTCGGTATCCTTGCTGCAACCGGGGCCGGGACTTGCGTGACATTCAGGAATGATTTCGATCCTGAAACACTTGGCGAAAAAGTACTTTCCTCATTTGATGAATACCTGGAGAAGCTTCCTTTTATACCTGGTACAAACTGGAAAGAATTTGAGCCGTATTCTGCAAGGGAAGCCACAAGAAGGCAGGTCGTGTTTTTTGAAAAAATCCTGGGTTCATGAAGAAAAAGCTTGCAATTATAAGTTCGCATCCGATCCAGTACAATGCCCCATTGTTCGCCATGCTGGCAAAGTCTGAGATTCTTGATATCAGGGTTTTTTATACCTGGAGCCAGAGCAGGGAATCCTTGTTCGACAAGGACTTCGGGAAGACTATACAATGGGATATTCCTTTGCTTGAAGGCTATTCACATGAATTTGCTGAAAACGTTTCTCAAAACCCAGGTCCGGGTTCCTTTAAAGGCCTTGTGTGCCCCGGCCTTAATGGAATGATCAAAAGCTGGGGCGCTGAAGCCGTGATGGTATATGGATGGAATTATCATGCCCACTATCATGCCATGAAATTTTTTAAAGGAAGGATTCCTGTGTGGTTCAGGGGTGATTCGACTTTGCTGGATGAAGTGCCCGGAATAAAACCTGCCCTGCGCAGGCTGGTGCTTCGCTTTGTATACAGGAATGCAGATTTTGCAATGTATGTAGGTGAAAACAACCGGAGGTATTTTATCAAGCATGGATTCAAAGCAGATCATCTGTTCTTCGCTCCTCATGCGATCGATAACCGGAGGTTCAGCGATCCTTCGGGCAGTATGCGAATTGAAGCAGAAAAATGGAGGACTGAACTCGGGATAGGTCTGGATGAGATTGCCGTGCTTTTTGTTGGGAAATTCGAACCCAAGAAAGATCCCCTGATGCTGATCAGGGCTGCATTGCAGTTAAACAAACCCGGGCTTCATTTCATTTTTGTCGGCAACGGTGCTCTCGAAGGCCAGATGAAAGAACTTACTTCGGGGAATAAACAGTTTCACTTCATTCCTTTCCAGAACCAGAGCCGCATGCCGGCAGTTTACTATATGAGCGATATCCTGGCATTACCTTCGCAGGGACCGGGAGAAACCTGGGGACTGGTTGTGAACGAAGCCATGGCCTGCGGAAAGGCTGTGCTGGTAAGCGATAAAACCGGATGTGCCCCAGACCTGGTCAAACCGGGAGAGAATGGTTATGTTGTTGCATCGGGTAAAGTTTCAGGCTATGCAGACTTACTCGATAAAATGACCATATCCCGGCAATATTGCATTGAGATGGGAAGAGCCTCGGCGAAAATCATTGAACCCTGGTCATTTGAAACCATCTGCAGAAGTTTTGAAAAATATATACCTGACCACATCAGATAAAAAAATGTACATCTCAGGCCGAAGCATACGATTGTCAGCACTCTGGTTTTTGGTTTTCGCATACCTGGAAATCTTTACAGGACTGTATTTTGTGTCGGTGCTCGGTATCGCCCTTTTTGTATGTGTTGCCACTAAATTCTTTCAGGACCTTGGAAACCGGATCGAGATCCGTGATCTTATTGCATTCATGGCACTCATGCAATGGATCATCGGGCCGGTTATGGCTTATAACATCCTGCCTTACGACGAACTGTATTATATGGCGGTACCGGAGGATACCTATATGAATTTCGTGGTTCCTTTCTGTTACTTCATGGTGCTGGGATTATACCTCCCGCTCAGGGATGAGCGTATCATTAACAATGAAGACATAGACAGGATGAAGGTTTACATTGCTGAACATCCTTACCTTGGCTATGTGCTTGCGGGAATAGGGCTTGTTGCAGGCTTTACAGGAAAAGCGCTTCCCTCAAGCCTGACTTTCCTGGTATTTCTCATCACCAACCTGCAATATGTGGGCATGTACATGATTCTTTTCAGCAGCTCTAAATACAAATGGCTGATCTTCGGCGGGATCATGGGGCTGGCAACCTCGGCAGCAATACTGCAGGGTATGTTCGGAGAATTGCTGCAATGGTTCATTCTGTCTTTCCTGATCATTGCCATGGTGACCAGGATTCCTATGTGGGGAAAGATCCTTATCGTTTCAATCGGCATATTCGCCACCATGCTCGTACAGTCGACCAAGGAGGAATACCGCCTGGCGACATGGTATGCAAGCAGCAGCAAGAGCAATTCTGAGATCTACAAGGAAATCATTGCCCAGAGGTTGTCTGATCCCTCCAGCCTTTTCGCCAGCGGGCCCATGGAAAATATGGCAGCAAGGTTGAACCAGGGATGGATCATTGCCAGGATCATGAATTACATGCCTGCCAAACAGCCCTTTGTGAGAGGCGAAACCATAGAATCCGCGATGTACGCCTCACTCCTTCCCAGATTCCTTGCTCCGGGAAAAGTCAAAGCGGGAGGAAGGGCGAACTTCGAAAGGTTTACAGGGACTCCTCTCCCCGAAACAACAAGCATGGATATTTCCCTAGTCGGAGAAGGTTATGCCAATTTCGGTTATGGGGGAAGCATGGTATTTATTTTCCTTATCTGCCTTTTGTACAACTGGGTCATTGTAAAAGTGATCGCGATTTCAAAAAAGAATCCCACACTGATCATCTGGATCCCGCTGCTATTCTTCCAGGTCATGAAGGCAGAAACCGACTTCGCGACCGTTTTCAATTATCTTTTCAAAGCTTCCATCCTGACATTCATCGTATTTTACCTCACCAAAAAGATCATGGAACTGTTGCAGAACAGGAAGAAGGTCATTGTTATCGGAAATACAATTACCGGGGTTGATCCTGTCAAAGCAAAGTCAGCATAATCAATGAAAAATAAACCATCCCGCTTTGAAGATCTCGGTCATTACCATCTGCCATAACAGTGAAAAACATCTTGAACATACCATAAAGTCGGTATTGTCCCAGACTCATCATGACATTGAATATATCATCGTTGACGGCAATTCAACCGATACTACCACAAACATCATCAGATCATTTGGTTCAGGGATCAGCAAATGGATAAGTGAGCCCGATAATGGGTTGTATGATGCCCTGAACAAAGGCCTGGCTTTGGCCACCGGCGATGTTGTGGGATTTTTACATTCCGATGATTTCTTTGCAAACTCTGAGGTGCTTTCAAAAGTGGCGGGATTGTTTGAAAATGAAGTTACTGATTCGGTTTATGGCGACATACAGTATGTCGACCAGGATGACATCCGAAAGCTTCTGACAAACAGGAGGTACGGTAAATGCAGGCTATGGAAATTCTGGTTGGGCTGGGCCCCTCCCCATCCGACATTTTACGTGAAACGCGAATATTATACTAAATACGGGGCTTTCGATACCTCCTTCGACATCGCCGCCGATTATGACTGCATCCTGCGGTTCCTTGTACAACATATGATCAGGGCGTCATACATTCCTGAAGTTTTGGTAAGAATGAGAGTAGGAGGCGTGAGCAACCGTACCATGAAGAACGTCAGGAAAAAGTGGAGGGAAGATTACAGGGCCATGAAAAAGAACGGCTTCGGGAACCTGCTTACACTCTTCTTTAAAACCATGAGGCCCGTAGCCCATTTTTACAAATCCCCCAAATACCTGTTCGAGTGAAACACCCTGCCCCCGATATAAATGTCCTGATCGCTGTTCCAGCCCTCAATGAAGAAAGGAACATTCCCTCCCTGCTTAAACGCCTGGAGCCCTGGAAAATGGATGTGCTGGTCATCGACGACGGAAGTACCGACAATACCCCTGAGATGGTCAGAAGAATGGGATACTCCTGTTTTTCTAGAGAGTCGAACCTGGGGCTTTCGGCTTTTTACAGGACTGCCAGGGAGCACGGACTAACTCATGGGTACACCCATCTCATCACCATCGACGCCGACTTGCAGCATGACCCTGAATATATTCCCGCCTTCATCAGCGCACTTGGAAAATATGACCTTGTTTCGGGTGACCGCTTTCATCATACCCTCGGGATCCCGGCCGCAAAAATCGCATCAAACATGTTCGCCAGGATGCTTTTCAAGGAGTACCTCGGTCTTAGCTTCCCTGATGTAGCCTGCGGTTTCAGGGCATTGAAACTGACTTCTTTTGGCGACCATCCGGGGATTGACGGCTTTGGCATCATCTATGATATGCTTTTAAAGCATGCTCTTTCGGGCAAATCCACGGGCTTTGTCAGCATACCGGCAACCTATTATGAAGACCAGCCTTTGAATACCAAATGCTCCGAACTGAGCGGGCTGCTCACCGTGATCAACAATTACCGCCCGTCACAGTCGGTACACTCTGTGATGGAAGCAGTAATCAATAAAAGCAGTTTTCACCTGAACCTCCAGGGATATGATTTCGATGCACTTTACGAGGAACCTGGCGCATACCTTTTCAAAATGAAAAAAGCCTGAAACAAATATTTAGAAAATTAAATTTGTTACCTTTACTAAAGGAAACAGCTTGTAAGAAATATAGGACAGTATGATTTTTACATCGGTCACCTTTGTTTGTTTCTTCTTTGCTGTGTTTTTTCTTTACTGGTCAGTCTTTAGCCGAAACCTGAAACTTCAAAACCTCTTCCTGCTTGCTGCAAGCTACCTGTTCTACAGCTGGTGGGACTGGAGGTTCCTCCTGCTGCTGCTGTTCATCTCCCTGTCGAATTACCAGTTGGCCATTGAGATTCAGAAAAGAGAACAGAAATCAAAACGAAAACCTTTCTTTCTTGCCGGCTTGTTCATAAACATCATCACATTAGTAATCTTCAAATATTATAATTTTTTTGCGGATGGCTTTGCTGGGATAATCGGCCTTTTCGGTCTTAAAATAAGCATTGTCACCCTTAACATCATCCTTCCGCTGGGGATCAGCTTTTATATCTTCCTTTCGATGAGCTACCTCATCGACGCTTACCAGAACAAGCTTAAAGCTGAAAAATACCTGCCCGATGTTCTGCTTGCCCTCAGTTTCTTTCCGATCATCCTTGCTGGGCCCATCCACCGCCCTATCGGCCTCCTGCCCCAGATACAGGGCAAACGAGTTTTCGACCCCGCCAAAGCCTCCGACGGGCTCAGGCAGATCCTCTGGGGAATATTCATGAAAGTCGTGATCGCCGACAACTGCACCGAGTATGTAAGCCTTATCTTCCGCAACTCCTCCGACTATGGGAGCAGCACTCTTGTCCTTGGCGCCTTCCTGTTCACAGTCCAGATCTATACCGATTTTGCCGGGTATTCCAATATCGCTATCGGCATCGGACGGCTGCTTGGCTTCAACATCATGCAGAACTTCGGGTATCCCTATTTTTCAAGAGATATCAGGGACTTCTGGAAACGCTGGAACATGTCGCTCATCACCCGGTACAAATACAATTCCTGGCTGAATACCGATTCGATAAACAGGTTTTTTTCTTCCCTTGGTCCTTTCCGCAATTTCAACGGCATGCCGGGTATCATTGACAGCCTTGACTTTTACGATGCCGACCACCTGAACATGAACGGGGTTTCGGTATTCTGCGACACCCTGATAAAAGTCCTGCATCATGACGGCTTTCTAACGAAGCTTCCCATTGATCCCCTGCATCCTGCATCGCTTAATAAATAAAGCCATCCGCTCCCCATGAAGAACGAAAAACTAGGATATCTCTCGTCTCTCGACCTCCTCAGGGGACTTGCAGCGCTTGCCGTATGCTATTTTCATTTCACCCATGGCAACCCTGAATTTCTCAGCAAATCCAATATCCTCTATGTCTCAGGAAGATTCGGGTTTCTCGGAGTGGATGTATTTTTTGTAATCTCAGGATTTGTGATCCCCTATGCGATGTACCGGGGATCTTATCACCTGAAGGACTTTGGAAGGTTCCTCACCAAGCGTGTTGTGCGAATCGAGCCTCCATACCTGGTGAGCATTGTCCTGGTTATATTCCTGAACTGGGTCAGCACCCTTTCGCCATACTACCGTGGTGCCGCTCTCAACATCAACTTCGAAGCCCTCGCCCTGCATCTTGGTTATCTCAATGCATTTTTCAACTTTCCCTGGGTCAACGATGTATATTGGACCCTTGCCATAGAATTCCAGTACTACCTCCTCATCGCACTACTGTTTCCCCTGCTGGTCCACCCCGAAAAGAAATTCTCATACGGAGTGCTGCTCATCTTCGGTATTTCAGGCTTCTTTCTAACCAGTCATAATTTTATATTCAACCATTCACTGCTGTTTATTGTCGGCATCCTCCTTTTCCAGTTCCAGATCGGCTACCTCAGCAAAAAGGAATTCGGGGCATTCCTGCTCATCGCACTGATCATGATCTTTGTGAAGTTCGACAAACGCTATCTCGTGGCAGCCTTGCTTCCCTACTTCTTCATAACCTATTTTGAATTCAACGACAGGGTTTCGAAATTTCTCGGCAACATCTCATATTCATTATATCTTGTGCATATTCCGATAGGAGGAAGGATCATCAATGTATGTGAAGGCCATATCAAAGATGAGTTTATCCGCAGCGTTTTCGTTTTCATCGCATTCTTCGTTTCGATTGCGTCGGCCTGGCTTTTCTATAAATTCATTGAAAAACCATTTATCGGCATTTCAAAGCGGATAACCTATAAAAAAACCTGAGCTTGGAAAATTCAGCCGGTTTTCATCCTTTGCCAGGGGCAGTTCCCCTGCATGTGGGGATCATCCCCGATGGCGGCAGGCGCTGGGCCAGGGTCCGTGGCTGCTCCCTTGGTGAAGCCTATCAGAAGAGCAGTTCGTTTCTCTTCGATATGGTTGCCCTGCTATCATGGAAAGGAGTAAAAGAGATCAGCATCTATCTTTCAAGCATACAGAATTTCCGCAGAGACCCTTCTGATATCAAGGCCAGTCTCGATTTAATTGAATCGGCGCTCAACAGCGATATCGCCGCTATCACAACCAAACTCTCACTGAAGCTGGTCGTTGCCGGAAATTTCGCAGTCCTTCCCCCTTCCCTGGTTGCCGCCATTCATTCATCCGCAAACCAGACGAAAAACAACACCAGGGGCAGACTTAACCTGCTTCTTGCCTATGATCCCTTCGAAGAATTAAATCATGCAATCAGGTCTTCACCTGATCCGTCTGAGGTATACAGGCATTTATGGATTACTACTCCCCTTGACCTGGTTATACGTACGGGAGGTGCTGCCCTGCTGAGCAATTTTCTTCCGCTTCAGTCGGCCTGGGCAAGGCTGTATTTTACCGATACACTGTTTAATGATATGACTGCGGATGACGTTCTGCAAATCCTCGGTGATTTCTCGAAAATTCAACGAAAATTCGGCGACTGAAACGGGCCCTGCTTAAGCTCTCATACTGCCAGGTACCGTATTGTCGCAACTCTTACTTACTCTTGCCTGAGCTTTTGTAGGCATCAAGTTCCTTAATGCGGTTTATCGCATACTGCCTGTAGGTCATCACCTGGGGATTGCTTCCCGCAGATTCGGCATCGGTCCCTTTCATTTTCATGAACTTTTTATAATATGGCAGTGCGGTCATGGGTTTTCGCAGGTAATAATCATACTGGTAAGCGATCTTGAACATTATCACCGGGTCTTCCGGATCAGTAAACTGTGCTTTCAGCAATATGTCAAGAGCCGTATCGGGACGCAGGTTCTGGTTATACGCCCCGGCCAGCTCAGCATACAGGGACTTCAGGAACTGGCTTTCAGGCACAGCCATGTCGACCGTCTTGTTCAGGTAAAACAAGCCCGTATCGATATAAAGTGCCCTGGTTGCTGCAACCCCATAGCAAAAAGCCAGTTCCATATCAGTAGTATCCATCCACCAGGCTTTCCTGAACGAAGGACAGGCCGAGTCGTACATTTCAAGTTTGTAACGGCAAAGGCCCAGGTATTTATGCGTGAACTTAGAATGGTCGCCAAGCCTTAGCGATTGCCTGAAACGGCTTGCTGAGCCGGGATAATCCTTGAGAAGGTAGGCTGCATAGGCATTCAGGCGCAATACATTGTACACCGTGGGATTGCTCTTCATAAATTCTTCGGTCATCGCTAAAGCTGTATCATAGGCCTTTTTACGTACCAGGAGGTTGGTGACCTTCACCATCACTCCCTGGTCGTTGGGATTAAGAAGCCTTGCCTTGTAATAGAACAACAAAGACGAATCGGTTTTCTTCAATTCCTGGTAAGCACCGGCGATCTGTTTGACCACATAGAACGATGAAGTATCCCGGCTGTACAACGGCAGCAGCAGGCTGAGGGCCGTTCGGTAATCTTCAGTCTGGGAATAGATGGTTGCCAGTTTCAGGATGATGAAATCGTTCTGCGGATATAGCACAAGAATTTTCTTGTACCATCTGATTGTCTGATCATTCTCACCTGTCAGACGATAGAGACCGGCCAGCTCGTTCATGATCCTGAAATTGCTGCTGTCGGCACGCCAGGCCCTCAGAAAAAGGGTTTCTGCCTCCCGAAAGCGGAAGAGTTCCTCAAGGGCCTGTCCTTCGAGCAGCATGACCTCACCCAACCCGGGCTCAGCGGCCAGGAATTTTTCCGAAAGTGTAATGGCTTCCTTATAATTGTAGTTTGCGATCAGTTCCCTGACCTGTTGGGCCGGGCTCACCTGCTGTGCCTGGATTCCCGGGTACAGAAACATCAGCAATGCTGAAAGTAAAACAATCCTGTTTTTCACGAGGTAATGTTCTGGTTAATATACTATAAACAACAGCCCAAGGTACTAATTTTACGGCAAATGGGAATTCTTCCCTCCTGATTTTGCCCCGGAATATTTCGTGTCCTTCATTTTATTTCATATTTTTACTAACCGGCATCGCCATCGCTGTTTCCCCGGGAACAAATTCCGTGCTTATGCGCATTTCCATCCTCATTCTTTGCTCTCTTACAGCTATTACCACCTCAGGGCAAATGAAACCTTTACCGTCAGCGGCTCTGCCCGGGCTAAAGGTTGAAAACTGGCAGATGGAGCAGGGTTTGCCGGTCAATTCAATCATTACAATAGCACAGACCAAAGAGGGATGGATATTTTTCGGTACCGAGGAAGGTCTGGTGAGGTTCGACGGGGCTGACTTCCATGTGATCAACAAAAACTCCGTTCCGGGCCTTGGTGTGAATTTCATCAGCTCCCTCCTGGGAAGCCGCGATTCTGCTTTGTGGATAGGAACTGAGGGGGACGGACTGTTTTGTCTCAGGAACAATACATATACAAAATACAGCACTTCCCAAGGCTTATCGGATACCAGGGTCTATGCCTTATGTGAAGATCCTCACGGAGGGATCTGGATTGGGACTTCGGGGGGCGGACTGAACTTTCTGAAAGACGGGAAAATGCGGAAATACGACACTGCATCAGGATTGTCAAATAACTATATCCGCGCAATCGTTGTAGATTCAAAAAACCGGGTCTGGGTAGGTACCCAGAGAGGGCTTTCGGTTATCGACAATGGCGTGATCAGGAGATATTCAACCAAAAACGGGCTGTCAGATAATTTTATCGAAGCCCTGGCACTGGATAAAAACAATGACCTCTGGATAGGCACAAAAAGCGGGGGCCTGAACCTGCTCAGGCAGGGCAGGTTTTCGGCATATAATATGAAGGACGGCCTGAGCAGCAATTCTGTCATATCCCTTTTGTTCGATACTGCCGGAATGTTGTGGATCGGCACCAACGGTGGCGGGATCACTCGCATGCTGAACGGGAAATTCCACCCGTTTACTTCAAAAGACGGGCTTTCGGGTGATCTTATTGTTACCTTGTTCAAAGACATTGAAGGGAATATATGGGCGGGCACATCAGGTACCGGCATCGACTGTATCAAACGGAAGTCGATACAGACTCTCACCAGCAAAGACGGCCTGTCGGGGGATGTCATACTGCCGGTCTTCGAAGATCATGCAGGGGCTCTCTGGGTCGGGGTTGCAGGGAAAGGCCTTGACCGTATTGAGAATGGTACCATAACGTCATTTACCCGTAAAGATGGCCTCCCTGAGGATCTCGTCCTCTCCATTTGCGAAGACAGCACGAACACATTGTGGATCGGGACGACCGGCGGCGGGCTTCTTAGCTTCAAAGATCAGAAATTCACCAACCTCACTATGGCCGACGGGCTCTCGAATAATGTCGTCACCGTAGTGTATCCCGACAGGTCTGGAACTCTCTGGATCGGCACCACCGGTGGAGGCGTGAACTCATATAAAGACAGGCAATTTTCTTCATACACCACCAGGGACGGGCTGTCGAACGATAACGTGACCTGCATTCTCAAAGACTTGAAAGGCAATGTATGGGTAGGTACCAACGGGGGATTGAACAGGATCACCAATAACAAAGTCATTACCATGAATAAGAATACCGGCCTGGCAGGCGATTTCATCCTGTCACTGTATGAAGACCCGCAAGGAAATTTATGGGTCGGTACTGCAGCCAGCGGGCTTTACCTTATCAGGGATAATGATATCCGGCAGTTCTCCACCCGCAACGGACTCACCGATGAACTGGTGCTGAAGATCCTCGAAGATGATTTCGGATATTTCTGGATCAGTTGCAACAAAGGGATCTACAAGATAAAAAAACAGGATCTTCTCGATTACGCAGAATCGAAGATTAAATACCTGACACCAGTGCTGTACGGAAAATCCGACGGAATGGAATCGACCGAATGCAACGGGGGTGTGTCTCCTGCAGGTATAAAAAGAAAAGACGGAAGTTTCTGGTTCCCTACGATGAAAGGAATCGCCATCATAGACCCGGCCATGATGAAAACAGCTTCATCGGATTATGCGCCCATATACATTGATGAAATGAGGGTCGACGGGCAGCCTGTCGCGCTGTCATCAGCCCTTATCCTGCCTTCAGGTTCCAACAGGCTTGAATTCAGGTTTGCTGCCCTCAATTACACGAACCCGGGGAAACTTCGATACCGCTGCATGCTGGTTGGCTTCGACACCTCCTGGATCGATAACGGCAGCAGCAGGAGTGCTTTCTATACCAACATTCCCAGCGGTAACTACATCTTTAAAGTCATTGCTTCAAATGAAAGCGGACAATGGGATGAAAAGAAATATGCCGCAGTGAAATTCAGCTTTACGCCTCCGTTCTATCGTTCGCTGATCTTTTACCTGGTCGTTACCGGGTTCTTTTTATTGCTGCTGTTCTTCATAGGGTATTTCCTGCTTGAACGCTTTCATCGTAAACGCCTGAAACGTATTGTTGAGGAACGAACCAACGAGCTTCAACAGAAAATCCTCGACCAGGAAGTGGCAAAGGAAAAACTGCAAAAGGTGAATGCCGAACTCAACCTTGCCAAAGAGCAGGCCGAATCGGGAGATAAGCTCAAAACCGCTTTCATGAATAACATCTCCCACGAGATCAGGACTCCTCTGAACGGCATCCTTGGATTCAGCCGCCTGCTTGCCGACAGCAACCTGACTTCCGAAGAAAGGGAATACTATTTTTCTATCGTCAGTTCGGGCAGCAACCGTTTACTCAGGACCGTCACAGATTATATGGACATCTCGCTGATTGCTTCGGGGAACCAGAAAGTAAGAAAATCGGTGTTAAACCTGCCTGCCCTGATGAATGAGATGTATACCTGGTTCAACCCGTCCTTCCAGGCAAAGCATCTTCTCCTGAATATGGAAATGCCTGAAACAACAGTCTCCTTGGAGATCAGTTCCGACCATGAAATTCTCCGCAAGATCATTTACCAGCTGCTCGACAATGCATATAAGTTCACCAGCAATGGTTCCGTTACCTTCGGCTTTCAAATAAAACCAGGCGAACTTGAATTTTTTGTGAAGGATACCGGGGTGGGCATCGGAAGCGAAGTCAGGTCGAAGATCTTCGATGTTTTTGTTCAGGAAAATATAGCCGATACAAGGGGGCACGAAGGCAGCGGGCTCGGATTATCCATTGTGAAAGGATTTGTAACACTGCTTGGAGGACGGGTATGGCTGAATTCGGTTAAAGGTGAAGGATCCGGATTTTATTTTACATTGCCGCTGGAAAAAGCTGTTTCAAAACCTCTGCTTAAGGCGGAATTACCGGTTGTAAGTTCCACCAGGCCACTTATCCTGATTGCGGATAACGAAATGAGCGGAAGCCTGCTTCTCGAAGAGATACTGTTTAGAGAAGGGATTGAGACCACTGTTGTTCCAGACGGAAAACAGGCGGTCGATGCCTGCCTGAAGAATTCATCCATAAGCCTGGTGCTGATGGATCTGAAAATGCCTGTCATGGATGGGTATGAAGCCACCAGGCTGATCAAATCCTTTAACCCTGAACTCCCGGTTATTGCTATTACAGCCTATGCACTTAGCGGCGATGAAAATAAAGCGCTGAAAGCCGGCTGTGACGACTATCTTTCCAAACCTTTCGATAAAGCGACTTTGATGATCAAACTGAAGAAATACATTCAATGAAATCCCTGCCCCTGCCTCAGCAGTTAAAGAAACACTATGCGTTCTGCTTCCTGCTTCTCCTTGCTTGTCCTGGTTATGAACAGCAGTCTGCCGCACAGGATGTAAGCCTGAAACAGTGCTTTGACCTGGCCCGCCAGAACAGCTTCCTGGTAAAGCAGTCGCAGCATAGTGTGCAGGCACGGAAATATGCCTATGCGGCAGAAAAGCTCTCGGCCCTCCCTAAAGTTGACCTCCTCGCCAGTTATAACTACCTGAGCAATCCGCTGACAATTAATCTCCAGACTATCAAAGACGGTGTGGTGGAAGGCTCATCAGTCCAGAGTATGTACACGGCTAATGCGGTGTACAAACAGATCACAGGGGTCGACCTTCCGCAACAGGTGCAACAGGACATATACAAGACTTCTAAAAGTATTATTTCGACAGCTTACCCCGATTATAACCCTGTACTGAGCCAGCAGCAGTATTTCATAGCCGGACTTTTTGTGAGGCAGCCTATCTGGCTCGGGGGCAAGCTCAGTACTGCGCGAAATGCGGCTTCGATTGAACTCAAATCGGGGATCATCAACCAGCAGCTGGTCGAAAATGACCTTGACCTTGTCATCGCCACACAGTACATCCGCATACTATACCTCAATACACTCATACAGCTGAATAAAAGGACCCTGGATGCCTTTGCGAAAAATGATGTTTTTGCTGCTGAAATGGTGAAAAACCAGGTAATTCCCCCGTATTTTCAGAACTGGACCAGGGTGTTGCTTGTGCAGGCCCGCAGCAGGCTGAACAATACTTACCTCGACAAGCAAAACGCCCTGGCCGAAATGAACCGTTTGCTGGGTTTGAACCAGGATACGGTGCTGACATTTACCGACACCCTGAACTATTTTCAGACTGCGTTAAACCGGCCAGAAACCAGTCTGATCCTACAGAACCCAATGCTCCGGCTGGCAGGGAGCAATACTAACCTGGCGAGGACCAATATAAAAGGGGCGCAATCCCTGCTTATGCCTAATTTTTTCGGGATTGCAAACATCAACCTTTACCAGAAAGATCTGCCGGTGACTACACCTCCCTGGATGATCGGGCTGGAACTGCAGTGGAACCTCTTCGACGGGTTTAAGAATTACAAGCGGGTACAGGTAACGAAACAGCTCGCCGAGGAAGCCTCACTGATGGAACAGAACACACGCAGCGGGATCAATACAAAGGTTGCGGTTGCGCTGAACAGGCTTAAATCGGTGCAAATGGATATCGCCACCCTCGACAGCGCCAGGCATGAAGCGCTTACCACCACCTCCCTGATCAGTGAAAGGAGCAGGAACAATATGTCGTCGCCCAAAGACATCAACGATGCCCTCCTGATACAGGAGGAAATTGATAAATCATATTACATTGCGGTGTTCGGGTATTTTGTTACACTGGCAGAATATTTCAGCCTTACCGGCACTTCCCGCAAAATCTCCGAATACCTCGGCCAAACGAAATAATATCCCCTGACCCCAACCCCCAATCCCTAATCCCTAACCCCGATGAAAACCTTCATCACAAAATACTGGACCATTTTCGTTCCTGTTGTTATTCTGATCGTGGCGTTCCTTTTTTTAATAAAACGCAGCGGTTCGAACGAAGAGAATACTGTTATAGGCATGGCGGATGCAGAGTTTATCAATATTTCTTCAGCGGTACCCGGGAAACTCGACTCCCTGCTGGTGAAGGAAGGCGACACGGTAAAAGAAAACCAGCTCCTTGCAGTTCTTGGCAGCACCGAGCTCGGCACTCTCTCCCAGCAGGCGAAACTTACTCTTGACGCTGCAATGGTTCAGCTTGATCTGCTGAAAAAAGGGACAAGACCAGAAGTCCTGGGAATGGCGAAAAACCTTTACCAGGTTGCACAGCAGCAATACGAGGTCGCAAAACAAACCAACGAGCGTATCGAGAACCTGTATAAAAGCCAGGTGATCTCGGGTGAAGAAAAAGACCTGATCCAATTGAAATATATGGCCTCAAAACATGAAATGGAATCAGCGAAAATGAACCTTGAAATGCTGGAGAAAGGGAACCAGCCTGAATTGATCAGGGCTGCCGAAATAGGGGTTCAGCAAGCCGCACAGGGAGTGTTCCTTTCAACCACCATTACAGGAGGCGCGCGCATTTCTGCACCTTCCGGGGGTATCATTTCGACCGTTGTGATCCATAAGGGTGAATTTGTTTCCATTGGCTATCCTATAATCACCCTGATGAAAAAGGGCTCGCAGTTCATCCGTTTCAATATACGGCAGGACCGGATGAAAGGAATTTCAGTTGGGAAAATGTTTGAAGTTTCCATGCCTGGCTGCGAACCCGAGGCATTTAAAATCAGGGTTTCGCATGTCGAACCCTCACTCGAATTTGCCGACTGGGTCCCAACGAAGGAGAGCGGGAAGTTCGAACTGCGCACTTTTACGGTCGAATTCAGGCCCGATGACCCCGCCTTGGTGAAAGGGCTCAGGCCCGGTATGACAGCCTCAATAATCCTCCCCTGAGCATGACCCTGTTCAGGATCTTCATACGGGAATGGCGCAGGATCCTTACCTTACCTGTGTTTTACTGGCTGCTACTGGTCCTGCCAACCTTATTGTTTTTCCTGTATGCTTTCATCTATCAAAAGGAAAAAGTAAAAGACCTTCCGTTTGCGATCTGGGATGAAGACCATTCAGCTGTGTCCCGTAAACTCACGTTCATGCTTGAACAAACCGAAAGCATCCATATCACAAGGCAGCTTCAGGGTCTTTCGGAACTCCAGAGTCTTATCCTGAGAGGTGAAGTGATGGGAGCTGCTCATTTTCCTGCCGGGATGGAAGAACTTATACTCAGCGGTAAGCCCGTGTATATAACATTGTATACAAATGCTTCTTCACTGGTTCCGGCCAAGTTGCTGTTCAGGAACGCTTCGGAAGTCATCATCATGGGAGGGGCAGGCATCTCACTCGAAAAATTCATCCGCGCCGGAATGAATAAAGAAAAAGCCATGGCCCTGGTACAGCCGGTGAGATTGACCACATACCCTTTGTATAACCCTGGTTATAACTACTTCCAGTACCTTGTGCCTGGCCTGATCACGGTTGCCCTTCAGATGATCATTATCATGGCATGTGTTCTGATGTTCAATTATGAGGCAAAGACAAACACCCTGCAGGAACTTTATACACTTTCAAAAGGCTCTGCCTTTAACATAGTTTCAGGAAAAATTCTTGCACATCTTTCGGTTGCCTGGATCAATTTCATCCTGGTGACCGGCATTATCTTCCCCATTTTTGGAATAGGCCAGGGTATGGAGACGTTTCACTTTTTCCTGTTATATACTTTACTGGCTCTTGCCTGCATAAGCATAGGCCTGCTTATATCAGTTATTGTGACCGATACGATGCTCTCGATGGATATCGGGCTTTTTTATACGGCCCCTGCTTTTGTTTTCAGCGGATATACATTCCCCCGCTGGGCCATGCCATGGTATGATCAGTATTATGCCTGGCTGATGCCCTATTCTTCATTTTTAGATGGGTTCGTAAAACTTTACCAGATGCAGCTTCCCATGAAATACGCCATGCATGAGATAAGTATCCTGCTTTTATTTATTCTTGCCACGATTCCCCTCAGCCTGCTGCTGATAAAATATAAAATCAGGAAAGAATATATTGTCCAATGAAAAAGCTCAGAGGCATAGTATCGGTTTTTTTCAGGGAGCTTCATATGATCGGGAAAGATCACAGCCTGCTTCTGACCTTGCTTATTGCGCCTTTGCTGTATTTGTTTTTTTATGGAAGTGTTTACTCCAATAAAGAAGAGGAAAAGGTAAAGCTCGCAGTGGTTGATGATGACCAGACTGCTTTGTCCCGCCTGCTGATACAGCAAATCGACAACCTCCAGATGGTCGACGTGATACTGGAACCTTCCCTCGACCTGGCCAGGAAGCAGATGTACCTTGGGATTTGCCAGGGTTATATTTATGTTGACAAAGGACTGGAGCAGAATGTGCTTTCGCTCAGGCAGGGGAATATAATTCTGGCAGTGAATGCAGGACGGTTCCTGCCATCGAGTGATCTCATTTTATCGGTAACCCAGACCTGTCTCGCCGTGAGTGCCGGAGTGAGGATGCAGTATTTTGAAATGAAGGGAAATACCGAGCAATCCTCGCTCAGCCAGGCCATGCCTGTAAACCTTGATTATCACCCTATGTTCAACGAAAGGTCTAGTTACGGGGCTTTTCTGCTACCCGGACTCCTCATGCTGATTTTGCAGCAGACCCTCCTCCTGGGCCTTGCTGAAAGCATATCGGCCGAAAGGATGAAAAAAACCCTTGCAGAATGGTTCGCAGCTGTGGGAAACAATATCTTTCATGGCTTGATAGGGAAAGGATTGTTCTATTTCATTCTCTTTGCGAGTTATGCCTTGTTTGTACTAACTATTAATTTTTCAGTGTTTAATCTTGCCCTGAAAGGCAGCGCCGCTTCACTTGCATTACTGATCACAGTATTTCTGCTTACACTGATCCCTATGGCAATGTGGATAGGTTCATTTTTCAAATCCCAGCTGCTTTGTCTTCAGCTGCTGGCCTTTTCGTCCTATCCCATTTTCCTCATCACCGGGTACACCTGGCCGTTTTCAATGCTTCCGCTTCCAATACAGGGAATCTCTTACCTCCTGCCCACGACCCCCTTTATGCGGGCTTATATTTCAGTAGCTATCCAGGGCGGAACACTCAGCGACAACTTTGCAACCCTGCTTCATATGCTTTTCCTGATGGGACTATTTTCCATTCTTTGTTACATGAGATTGAAGTTATTGTTGAAGCGAAATTTTAAGGTTATGCAACGATATTAATTGTTATATTTGAAGAAAACGAGGCACAAAAAAAGTCAAAGTGCAAACCTCCGACACTGCTATTCCGAAACCCGCTCCGGAATTCATTAAACAACCATCAGACAGTTCGGGCAAGAAAATGATTCGATTGGTTTTCAACCTAATCAGACCTTATTATGGCTGGCTTATTGTGGTATTCTCAGCTATGCTGCTGGAGACTCTTATGAGCATAACTGCACCCTGGCCCCTGAAAATCATTATTGATAATGTGATCGGGAATCAAAAACTCCCCGATTTCATGGTCTGGATTCGTGATGCTTCGTTTGGCGAAACAACAATGGCGTTAGCAGCGGCGGCGGCAGTTTGCACCGTGATTATCGCCGTGATTGGGGCGATTGCAGGGTATCTTGACAACTACTTTACAGAAAGTGTTGCACAATACGTTGCAAATGATCTGCGCCAGCAGCTTTATCATCATCTGCACAGGCTCTCTCTGAAGTATTACGATACGCATAAGATCGGCAACCTGCTTAGTACGATCACCACCGATGTCGGCACTATTCAGAGCTTCGCTTCGACAGCATTGCTTGGCATACTCGTCGATTCCCTCACAATACTTGGGATGTTGGTCGTAATGATCTATCTTAATTTCGACTTCGCATTGGTTGCAGTTGGCGTTACACCCTTCCTGTTACTTTTTGTCGCGCGATTTAACAAAGCGGTTAAAAAGGCGACCCATGAGGTGCGAAAGCACCAGAGCGACATCCTGGCCGTAGTTCAGCAAGGATTGGAATCTGTCAGGTCTGTCAAGGCGTTCGGGCGCCAGGATATGGAAGAGGATCGTCTTAAAGAGGCAAGCATGGAGACCGTCCAGGCTGCCCTTAAAGCCCGGCGCGTTAAATCATTGCTGTCACCTATTGTTTCGGTGACAATCTCTGCATGTGTTGCCTTTGTCCTCTGGCGAGGCGCAGGTTTGATCCTTAGTGATGCAATGACAATAGGCGCTTTGACCGTATTCCTCTCTTATCTCAGCAAATTCTTTAAGCCGGTGCAGGACCTTGCAAAAATGACCAATGTTATTGCACAGGCTACGGTAGGAATGGAACGTATACTCACTATTCTCGACTCCGATACGATCATTCCTCAGAAACCCGATGCTCGGGCTCCCGGCAAACTCCGCGGCGAGATTACTTTCGAACATGTTGCCTTTTCATATGACCCTGTTTCTCCTGTACTGAGAGATATCAACCTCATAATAAAAGCGGGTCAGCGTGTTGGCATTTGCGGCCCTACAGGTGGAGGCAAGTCAACAGTTCTCAGTCTTATTCCCCGTTACTATGATCCGAATTCAGGCAGGGTGCTGATCGATGGCCTGGATGTCAAAGGATACAAACTCACTCTCCTTCGTGAGCAGATTGGCTTCGTTCTTCAGGACACGGTTCTTTTTGCAGGTTCTGTTCGTGAAAATATTGCCTACGGCTGTCCCGATGCAAAACCTGAAAAGATCGTTGAAGCCGCGCATTTTGCCAACGCTCATGAGTTCATCTTACAAATGCCATTTGGGTATGATACGCAGGTTGGTGAGCGCGGACTGACACTCTCAGGGGGTCAGCGTCAGCGGATTGGAATTGCCCGTGCTATCCTTCGCAACGCTCCCATTCTCATTCTCGATGAACCAACGGCTGCTCTCGATACCGAGTCGGAGAAGCTGGTCATGGAAGCCCTTGAATGCCTTATGAAAGGCCGTACAGTCATAACGATCGCACACCGGCTGAGTACTATCCGGGATGCCGATAAAATTGCGGTCCTCAAAGGCGGCATTGTCGCCGAAGAGGGTACTCATGATGAACTGATCAGCCTAAACAAAATATATGCCGGGCTTTACCTTATCCAGGCCGGAGCCACTTCGCTTTCCTAAATCTGAAAACTTATGTCAACCCGTTCTTTGATCGTTCTGCCTGATGAATCTTCAAAACCTTTCCTTGATGCGATTAACGCAGCAAAGAAATCGCTTCAGGTCAAAATGTTCGTCTTCTCTGACCAGGATCTTCTTAATGCAGTCGTTGCCGCACACCAACGCGGGGTGAAAGTCCGCGTGATGTTGAACGCAGCCCGCCGCGACGGTGAAGACGATAACGAGATAGTTCGAAAGGCCCTGATTCAGGCAGGCATCGAAGTGAAAGACAGCAACCCCGGCTTCGGCATCACCCATGAAAAATCTATGGTAGTGGATGAAGCAGTAGCGTTTGTGAAATCACTCAACTGGGTTACGCAGAATTTGACTGAAACCCGCGACTACGCTATCACTACAACACATCCAAACGGGGTCAGCGAAGTCATCTCCTGCTTCGATGCCGACTGGAATCGCCAGGAATTCAAGCCCGGACTGAGCGCTCACCTGATCTGGTGTCCCGCCAATGGGCGTGAACGTATCGCCCAGTTTATTGATGAGGTGAAACACACCTTGTTTATTCAAAACGAGCGTTACCAGGATACGGTCATTATTGAGCGTCTTGTTCGCGCCCGGGAACGCGGCGTTAAAATCCATCTCATGGCACGCCCTCCGCATTCCCTGAAAAAGGAAAAGATCATCGAAGGCATTGGTGGTCTGCGTATCATGGACGACGTGGGCGTCAAAATACACAAGCTGAAACACCTGAAACTGCATGGGAAGATGCTGCTGGCCGACGGCCTTCATGCTATCGTGGGCTCGATCAACCTTGCTCCTGGCAGTTTCGATGACCGTCGTGAACTGGCTATCGAAGTCCACGACGACGATATTGTCCGCCGCCTCCATCAGATAGCTTGCCATGATTGGGAACATTCCTATCCTCTTGATCTTACAGATCAGGGGCTATTCATGGATCTTGAGGAACACGGCCAGGGAGGCGCAGAAAAACTGGTGCTGAGAATGGACGACGCTCATGAAAAGAAACACAGGAAATGATTGATCAATATTTCGTGATATTGCATTAATAAATATTAACTTTGAGAAAATAATAATCCATCCACTCCTTACTAAACCTTGATATTATGGCACTGCATGAGAAAGAAAAAATCCTTGGAAAGATAGAGGAAGATATATACACTTCAACCGGCCTGCGAATCAGCATTCCAAAATACAGAATACCCGAAAAAGACAGCAATAGTGAAGACGTGTATTCAATCATTCATGATGAACTTATGATTGACGGAAACTCCAGGCTTAACCTTGCCACTTTTTGTTCGACCTGGCTGGATTCAGAGATCCATAAGATCATGGATGAATGTCTTGACAAGAATATGATTGACAAGGATGAATATCCGCAGACAGCAGCAATAGAAGAACGTTGCGTACACATGATCGCTGATCTCTGGAATTCACCAAAAAGCAAGAACACCATCGGCTGTTCAACCACCGGATCAAGTGAGGCAGCCATGTGCGGCGGACTGGCCATGAAATGGCGCTGGCGCGAAAAAATGAAAGCTGCAGGAAAAGACAGTTCAAAACCAAACCTGGTAACCGGGCCGGTACAGGTTTGCTGGGAAAAATTTGCCCGGTATTTTGATGTTGAATTACGGCAGATTCCTATGGAACATGGGCGCCTGCTGATGAATGCAGAGGAAGTGCTGAAACGCTGCGACGAAAACACCATAGGAGTTGTTCCTACTCTTGGTGTCACGTTCACCTGCCAGTACGAAGATGTGAAAGCCATCAATGACGCATTGGATCAGTTACAGAAAAATACAGGGCTTGATATTCCGATCCATGTCGATGGCGCAAGCGGTGGCTTCGTCGCTCCCTTCCTTACACCTGACCTGGTTTGGGATTTCCGCCTGCCGAGGGTAAAATCGATCAATGCATCGGGTCATAAGTTTGGTCTTTCACCACTCGGCGTTGGCTGGGTCATCTGGCGTGAGAAATCAGATCTGCCCGAAGGACTGGTCTTCGAGGTAAACTATCTAGGTGGTAATATGCCAACCTTTGCACTTAATTTTTCAAGGCCTGGCGGACAAATCGTTGCCCAGTATTATAACTTTCTTCGCCTGGGCAAGGAAGGATACAGGAGAATACAGCAGGCCTGTGCCGACCATGCGACCTATATTGCCCGGAAAATGGAAAAGATGAAAGTGTTTGAAATCATTTATGACGGAAAGGGAGGTCTGCCGGGTGCATGCTGGACGTTGAAAAAAGATGCGAAAGTCGGTTTTACCCTGTATGATCTTTCGGACCGTTTGCGCAGCAGAGGGTGGCAAATTGCTTCATATTCCATGCCTTCAAACTGTGAAGACCTCGTTGTACAAAGAGTTTTGATCAGGCATGGATTCAGTCGGGACATGGCCGATCTGCTGATTGCAGATTTTGAAAGAGCCCTTGCCTGGTTTGAGAAACACCCTGTTGATAATTCAAAGGGAGTTGAAGAAGTCAAAGTATTTAATCATAATTAGTTCACGGTCTTAATCAGGGAACATCATGGAACCTTCAAAAAATGTCAACATGACCACCACCCGTCTGGTATTTATGACGGGTGCTGCTGTATTCAGCCTTCGCGGACTCTCTTTTATGGCTCTTGAAGAGTTAACAATGTTTTTCTATGTGCTGTTCGGGACGGTACTGTTTCTGATACCCGCTTCAATGGTCTCGGCTGAACTGGGCGGTGCCTTCGGAACTACGGGGGGGGGTGTGTATACCTGGGTTAAAGAAGCATTTCATAAAAAATTAGGGTTTCTTGCGATCTGGCTGCAATGGATACAGAATGTTGCATATTATCCTATACTTCTGGGGTTCGCCGCTGCAATTATTGCCTATATGATCGGTAAGCCTGAACTCAGTAATAACGGCACCTACGTTGGAATTTTCTGCATCGTCGTTTACTGGATTTCAACCATCATCACCTTGAATGGCACACAATTAATGTCTAAAATCGCAAGTTACGGTTTCCTCCTTGGAACAGTCATCCCGGGAGCCGTACTGATTATTTTTACCATTATTTACATTGTGCAGGGAAATCCTTTGGCTTTTCTTCACCCATCCGCAGTAGATACTACTTCTGCATATCTGCTTAACGGCTTCTCACATCCGCGGTGGTTTCCGCATATTACCAGCCTTGATAATGTCACTTTCCTGGCAGCAGTCATATTGATTTTTGCGGGGATTGAAGTCCAGGCAGTGCATGCCAATGAATTAAAGAACCCTTCAAAACAATTTCCCAAAGTCCTTCTGCTTGCCGCTGCTCTTATTTTCTTCCTGCAGATCCTGGGCTCCCTGGCTATTTCAATCGTTCTGCCCGAAAGCAAAATAACTCTGCAATCAGGGCTCATGCAGGCCTTTGAAAATATTTTTGTCAGCATGGGAATAAAATGGCTGTTGCCTGTAATTTGCCTCCTGATGGCATTTGGTGTTTTGGGGAGTGTGATCTCATGGATCGCAGGGCCAAGCCGTGGTTTATTATGGACCGCGAAGGACGGGCTGTTGCCGAAAGAACTGGCAAAAGTCAATAAAAATGGCATTCAGCAGAATATTCTTATCGTACAGGGGCTGATCGTCACCCTCCTCGCCTCCATCTATTTCATCATCCCGAATGTGGGCGTTGCATTCTTTTTACTTGGTGCTCTTACAATAGGCTTATACCTGATCATGTATATGCTCATGTATGCGGCAGGCATCCGCCTCAGATATACACAACCCGGGCTCTCCCGCTCTTATAAAGTCCCGGGAGGTACAAGCGGAATGTGGGTTATTGCCGGACTTGGATTTCTTGCTGTGCTCTTCGCTTTTATAGTATCCTTCTTCCCTCCTTCACAACTCGCCGTGGGAAGCCCTGTTCAATATGTAGGATTGGTACTTGGAGGGACGATTCTGTTTTCAGGACTGCCTTTCCTGATAACCTGGGGGAAGAAATAGGTTATTTCCCGGAAACGTTTAATACTGCCGGGTCATTATAAAGCGTGAAACTGAAGGTCGTTCCTTTTCCTGGTTCGCTTTGGGCGGATATGGTGCCACCGTGCTTTACAATGATCCTTTTCACAGTAGCAAGGCCGATACCGGTTCCCTTGAAGTGCTCCTCGCTGTGAAGCCTTTGGAATGGTGTAAATAAATTGGCAGCATGGGCCATGTCAAAACCCACGCCATTATCCCTGATAAAAATGAACTTTTTGTTTTCCCTTTCTTCACTGCCAACAGTAATTTCGGGATACTCGGTCAGGCTGCTGTATTTCCAGGCATTGTCGAGAAGGTTTTGCATTGCTATCTGCAGAAGCCTGACATCTCCCTGAACGATGATATTGGGTTCAACCTTGCAATTAACCTGATGCTCAGGGTAGGTGAGCCTTAGGTCTGAGAAGACCTTTTCAGCTATTTCGCTGATGCTGCATGGAGCCATCATTACAGTCTGACGGGTGATTCTTGACAATTTCAGCAGGTCTTCGATAAGCTTGTTCATTAAGGCCGTTGAATCCGATATATGTCTGAGAATATCCTTTCCTGAATCATCAATGATACCAGCATAATCTTCGTTCAGGAAACCGCATAAACTTTCTATCCTCCTTACAGGGGCTCTGAGGTCATGTGATACCGAGTATGAAAAAGCCTCCAGTTCCTGGTTTGTGGCTTCCAGCTCACTGAGGACTCTGGAAATTCTCTCCTTCTGCCTGTTCTCAATAAGGTAGGCTTTTCTGAGCCTTTTCCTGCTGTTGATGATATTTAAAACAACTATGAAAAGAATAATGATTCCAAAAGCAGCACCAAATATTATTACCTTTTGCTGCCTGTTGCGTAGCTGCAGCAGTTCAACCTGCTTTTCCCTTAATGCTTCCTCATTCTTCCAGCTCAGGAATGAAGCTCTGCTTACTACCTGTGCTCCGTAAATGCTGTCATAATCATTGAAGGCGGCCCTCAGGAATGACAAGGCCATATCGTCTTTGCCTTCGGCAGTATAAATATCAGAAAGCAGCCGGCTTGCCGTATATCTCTGAATCAGGTATCCCAGGTCGCAGGATGTACTGAGCCCTTCAAGCCCAAACTCTTCGGCTTCCTCCAGGTACTTCTTTTTCATGGGCCCTGGTTCCCTGCTCTGTTTCAAGCGAATCTTGCCCAGGGTCGTTGAGTTCTCAGCCACCATGCGGGTTGATCCGATAGACCTGAAGTATTCCAGCCCTTCCTTGATCAGGAGAAATGCAGTATCAAGTTTCGACTGGGCCATATACAGATATCCGAAACGATTCCTCACAACCATGATCTCTCCCTTCAGGTTATATTCTTCACTTAGGCTCAGGTGGATCTGCATATACTTTTCTGCCGAATCAAACTGGCCGAGGTTCCTGTAATTATTGCCAAGAGTACCGAAATTCCTGGCCTTCCATAAAACACTATTTAAATAAGGCAGTAATGCCGTGGCTTTTTGCATATATCCCCTGGTAATACTCTTGTCAAGATCCTTATAGAGATAGGCAAGCATAAGGTAAGTGGCGCAGAGGTAGTTCTTGTCACCGGTTGCCTCAAACACCTCCTGCGCCTTGAGAGCATGGTCTATCGATTCGGGAAGCCTCGATAAAATATGATAGATGTAAGTGAGTGAAAACTGGGCCAGTCCCTTGCCATACTCAAAATTGATCTTCCTGGCAAGATCCAGGGCCTTCTGACCTGGCTTCAAAGCCTCCCTGGGATTTATGTTCCGCAGTTCATAACAGATTGCCGAAAGAAGCCTGACTTTTGCAGTATCATCCTTCACTTTGTCTACCTCAATGTAAAGAGAATCAATCAAAGGCCTGCCGTACTTCTGGGCAGGTGTTTGAGAGAAACTGAGAACTACCAAAAGACCGGCAAAAATGATCCGCATTGCTATATAATGGGGTTTGTTAAGCAAATGTAAGGAAGTAATTTGTTAAAAAAGAATAGCCTGGTTTAATTCCCAAAAACTTTTTTCAGAATTTCAGTTGAACGGGCCGCGGGGTCTTGCCTGATTTTCATCTCCTCCTTCGCTATCATGGTAAACATGCCACTGATCGCTTTATCGGTGACATAAGCTGCAAGATCAGGATTTTGCCTGGTAACAAACGGGATCTGGTTGTAGACAGTGATCACTTCTTCCCAAAGCCTTGTAGCATCAACCTTGTCGAGGGAAGCTTTGATGACCGGACTGAACTTCTTCCTGAGTTCCGGCGTAGTGGTTTTTGCTAGGTATTGGGTTGCTGCATCATTCTTACCCTTTACAATATCGAGCGCATCCGAAATATTCATCCCCCTGATTGCGGCGATGAAAATTGGTTGTGCGCTTTTGGAGGCATCCTCTGCAGCCCGGTTGATAGTAAGGATCAGCTCATCCACCTTGGCTCCGAAGCCAATAGACCGCAGCTTTGCTTCAATGCTCCTGGCTTCTTCAGGGAATGGAATCTTTATCTGAGGATTCATAAAATAACCATCCGGCTTTGACACCATGGCAACAGCGTCGGCCGTCCCTTTGGCCAAAGCCTCCCTGATACCCGAAACCGCATCCTGTTCTGAGAGGCCTGTACTTCCCTGGTTGACTATCTTCATTGCGTCCTGAAGAAACTGGGCCTGTATTCCGGGATGGACAACAAATAAACAAAACACTGTGAGGGAAAGCCGGATTGTATTCATTTGGGATTTCTTTAAGAGACTCCTTAACCTGCTGTTGTTAAACGAATGAAGCCCCTTTATTAACGGGGCTCCATTCGATTTAGTATTAGCAGCTTTCCTGAGAAATAGCTGCAGAAATCACTACTGACCTGGTCAGTTTAATATTTCATGATTTTAACAGTATACGGATTACCTGTCTGCGGAGTGAAGGTGATAAAATACAAACCAGCGGTAAGGGCAGAAGTATTTGCGGTAAAGTTTTCAGCTGTGGGGTTCTGGATATTGAAGACCTGTTTCCCGTTAACTGATGTAATGCTGATTGAACTCAGGCCTGATGCTCCGTTGATGTGCAGCGAATTGTTAAACGGTACAGGATACACGCTAACCATGCTTGCCAGAGGATTCTCGCCCGTACCTGCAGGGATCAATATCCCCCAAAGGAAGTTAGCTGTTGTGTCATTTACAACCTTGATTCCGCGGTTGGGGTCACCGACCCATTCTCCGCCATTCCAGCCGGTTCCTTTGAAGAATTTAAAGGCATATACAGCAGGAGCAAGAATGACTGTTGTCGAATAAATTGAATCGTTGTTGGGGTCGAAAAGCTGGTTGTTGGTGTTTGTACCAGGCTCATTCCAGCTGCCATAGATTCCTCCGAAATTTCCTGAGAAGTATACAGCTTCGCCTGCAGCAAGACCTGAACCATGCATGTCAACATTCATAATCACAGCTGCATCAATAATAGCCCAATGGTAGTTGGTATTGAAGCTGCCGGCAACAACCATGTTCCTGTTAGGATCTCCGGTCCATTCGCCACCATTCCAGCCTGTGCCTTTAAAGAATTTAAAATGATAAGTGCCTGAAGGCAGTGTCATGCTTAACGTATAAATAGAATCATTATTAGGATCGGTCAGCTGATTTGCAGGATTTGTTCCTGGTTCGGCCCATGTGCCATAGGCGCCACCAAAGTCACCTGAAAAATATACAGCTTCACCGGCTGCAAGTCCTGAGCCATGCATATCTACGCTAAGGAGGACTGTGTTGTCAGCCATAACCTTAACACTCAAGAAGGAGGTAAAGGCGAATAACATAATAACTAAAAGTACATTCTTTTTCATAGTTTTAATTGTTGGTTATTTACTAATTGAAGTGTAAATGTACCTAATTGTAACATATAAGTCAAGAAAAATATGTTAAAAAGACAGGATCATTTACTGTTCATCTTTTCACAGGAGTAATGACTGGATGATTATCATCAATTTGCGGATCGTGTAATGATTCAAAGCAAACACCGGATAATTTGACTGACTTGCCGATTATCTTTTCACACAGGCCCCCCGGCAGGTAAATTAGCATAAAGATTTTATACTAATTTTCTAACCAAATCCTAAATTTCATGTCCTATGAAACTCAGTCTACGTTTAATCAAACTTTTCATGATCCTGCTTGCCATTGCTGCAGCAAATTCATCCTTTTCGCAGAATAACCTCTCTCCGGCTGACGATCAGGCTCACCTGGCCCGCTTCCTGAACCTTCCGGTATTATTGCCGCCTACAAATCTCGAGGCTTCAGTTAACAGCCCTGATGTACATCTCACCTGGTCAGGTCCCTCAGGTCCTTCGCTTGAAGAACTGATTTATGACAATAATACTACCACGGGGGCATATTCTTATGTGGGTTACACCATGTCGTCGCGTATGTCGCCAATAGGCCCTTGCAAAATACTGAAGCTTAAATATTATACAACATTTGCAAATCCGGCCAAGACAGGATTTAAACCAAAGGTATTCAACTGGACCGGCACTGCCCCAGGAACCAACATCCTGCTTGACACTACTGCCAATGCAGTTGACAATGACTGGGTAGAAGTGGACATCAGTGCAGCCAATGTCAATGTCACAGGTGATTTCATGGTCGGCTTCGGTTCGATCGAAGACAGTGTTTACATGGGCTATAATACCACCAATAACGGCCGTGCCTGGGATCATGATGACGGAGCCGGTACCTGGGCTCAATGGAATGAAACATATTTCATCAGGGCTGTTGTGGAGTACTCCAAGGGCAATATTGTTGAACTCGCTCCTGTAAATGCATCCCCCAATGCCTTAACGACCCCTATTCCGTTTGCAAACCGGATGGCTCATCCGCATAATACGGGAATCGCAAATCCGCAGATACCGGTTAACAATATGAGTAAGCCGGCTTTGCAGGGATTCAACGTTTACCGCAATGCAGTAAAACTAAATACAACAGTATTGCCTGATCTTTTTTACGATGATCTTGCACTTGCCCCCGGGACCTATAACTATACCGTTACCGCTGTGTATACAGCCGGGGAATCAAATCCCACACCCGCTTTGCCTGTCACTGTAGGTGGCGTTTCGGTTGGCGAACACAAACAAACCGGCATCACTATTTATCCGAATCCCACTTCGGAAATTGTAAATGTGAGGAGCGATGCCACAATAAAAACTATCGAGTTATTATCATACAGCGGGCAGATCCTCCTCTCCAAACCATTGGTCAATGCATTACATGCCAGTATCAATGTTTCTGGGCTGGCCAGCGGTGTTTATTTCATTAAAGTTATTTCACCTGAAGATACCCATATAAGTAAACTTACCGTTACACATTAATCCTTTAAAACAAATTATTACAAAGAGGCTGTCCCTGCGGATGGCCTCTTTTTTTTTCGTGACTTGTCTTGAAATTAATCTGCAAAAATTATTAATTACTGTGGATTTGCATTATCTTCGTTTGCCAACCGGAATGAACAGTAAAAACCTTAAACTGAAAACATGAAAACAATCAAACAAATGGGCTTGTTCATTGCGGTCGTCGCTGTGATCATTTCAGGCTGCAAAAAATCATCTGACGACCCTGCTGTGACCAACGGGAATGTGGCCGGGAATTATGAATTCGCTATGCCAGCGCAGACTTCCGGGGCTGTGGATAAGTACTATATCATAACTCTCAAGCAGAGCGGCACAGCCGTAAGCGGAACGATTGCGGTACACAACTCGGCAACAGTCGGAGTTATCGCCGGGCTGGTCAGCGGGGGCAGTCTTACATTCAATGCCATTATGGGATCCGATGTGAACTCCTTCTCTTTCAGTGGAAATTTCAGCCCATTAACAAAACCTTCCCTGATAACCGGGAACGTCACTTGCAACGGCAAATCATTCCAGGGATCACTTCAGGCGACCCTCGGGATGAACACCGACAGCATCTGCAATTCACTTGCAACAAATACCTACATTTTTACGAAGGTTAATACAGCCACGAATCCTACCGGTCCCCCGGTGATCTTCATCCACGGAATGGGTGCAAACATGAAATGCTGGATCGGCACCTCCGGCCTGGGACCCACATATAATCTCGTAAACCAGCTCAGCGCGGCCTTCAAGGCGAAGCATGACATCTGGCTGTTCCAGTACAACTGGAAAGACTCGATAATCATCAACGGCAGGGCCCTTAGAGATTCAGTGGTACGATATGGACTGGTTGATCCTATCCTGGTAGGACATTCCATGGGCGGACTGGTATCAAGGGGATATATTGTAAGCGGAGGTTCCATCACCAAACTGGTCACACTGGGAACACCTCACCTGGGAACCCAGCTGGTCGAGCTGATAGATGTTCCGCTGTTCTGCATGATGAACTACCCCGGCCCCCGAAATATGATGCCGGCGCCTGAAGGGAAGTATATCAAGATGATCCTCGATTCTCCCACCGATATCGCCAACCGTGGCAAATACTACGCGATTGCAGGCCAGATCACAGGGGAATTCGCTACAATCAATGGGGTCCCCGGCTGGAAATGGGCTATTTATCCTGCCGACTGGTACAGCTCCATCGACAAACTCGGCTATTTCCTGTTCAAAGGGCTGATCCCGTTCCCCGATAACGACGGATTGGTACCGGTTCCATCAGGTCTATTCAATAATGGAGGTGTGACCAACCCATTACAGATACAGCAGTGGATCGACCATTTCGATCTCATCCGCCCGATGTATGCACCCCAGATCCTCGATTACATCAATACTCTTTAGAGACTACGGGGTTGCCATAAAAGCCTTGATCCGGGCCAGGTATTGCTGGTTCTGGGTCGAAGTCGACATGTAATCAAACCTACCCAGCGACTCCTGGAGTGCAAAATAATCTCGAAGGAAGGTGTAGTAAGACCCATTCCTCGACATGCTGCTGACAATGAACTGCTGCTGGGCGTCAAGTACGTCGAGTATGCTTTTCTTGCCAAGCAGGTATTGGTTCGTCACAAGCTCCAGGTTCTTGCGGCTTGCAGTCTCGGCTATAAGCCATTGCTTGTGGCTTAGGTAATCTGACATTAATGTTGTGAGGTTACTGCGGATGACCGATTCCAGCCTGTCAAGTTGCGACTGTCTCTCATACTTGCGCTGGGCCAGGGTCAGCCTGGCCTTCTGCATTGTAGCGTTATTCTTCAGCCCTGTAAATAAAGGGATCTCCACTTTGGCCGAAATGTTCCAGGTATCGTTGGGGGCAGGGAACGGCCAGTCTGATGGCATAGTCTGGTACAGACGGTTGGTATAACTTCCCGAAGCTGTAGTGTTCGGGATGAATCTCGAAATGTTGGCCGACTTTGCATACCGTTCCTGGGCGCTGATCAGAAAATCGTATTGCTTTATCAGGGGTGATTCTGCCTTCCCCTCTTCAACCAGGAAATTGCTGAGCTTGTCAAGCCTTATAGGATCCTCAAGGATCTTTGCAAACTCCGGGTCGGCAATCAGGAGTCCGGATGTTTCAAGCTCGACATCGGCGAGGTTGTATGAAACAAGGTACCTTACATGGATCAGCTCAAGCAGCTTGAACACCGACATGGTCACATTGGAATAAGAGTTGATCACGTCTTTTTTTGCCTTGGCTACTTCGATCTGCCAGCGGTAAACCTCGTTTTCGCCCACCGAACCCGACTCTTTCTTCATCTTTGATATCTCAAGGTTCGAACGGCTTATCATCAGGTTATTGAGCAGGAGCAGGAAATTATGCCTGCTTTCAAGGATGTTCAGGTAGGCCCGGGCGCTCTGGTTGCCGATGTCCATTTCCCTGCCGAACATGTCTTCGACAAGAGCCTGCTGGTTTGAAGTCGTTACCTGCAGGTTCGCCCAGTTAGGTTCGGAATATACACTTTGCTGCAGATACCCACTCGCAACAACCTGCTGGGGAGGCTGATAATTTTTTGTATCGTTCAGGTTGCCCTGGGCGTACACATCAAGGTAGGGCAACAGGTTTGACCTGGCAATGTCAATGTTCTTCGCTCCTGCCTTCACCTCGAACTTCTTTGCCACCAAAGCCTGGTTGCTGTCGAGGGCAAGCAGCATGATATCTTTCAAATCAACAAATTGTACCGTTGTGTCTTTTTTCTCGAGATCAATAATAGTTGCTTCGGTAAGGATATCCCATGAAAGGATCTTCAACCCGAGTTTGGCAAATGTCTTCAGGTTCAGGAACAATCCTTTTCCGGTCAGTAATTCAACCGGAAGGGTTGATGCGTTCACCCCGAACAGGATCTGCTGTATGTCAAGTGCAACCCGTTTCGAAAGCCGGTCGATCAGGCTTGGATAAAGTGACGCAAGGACCCCGGCTTCAACTTCGACCTGGTCGAATCCAAAAGTCGGTAGTTTCCTTGCCGTCAGGGAATCGACTAGTATTTTGAACTGCTCTGCAGGCATCTTGATGATCGCATCAAGGTACACGGCATTGGTTTCTTTTGGCAGGGCTTTGAGGATATCATTTGCCGAAGTGTCACAGAGGATCAGGTTCAGCCTTACCCCGTTGATGGTGTCGAAATTCGTGAAAGGCCGGTGCTCGGGATTGAGAATGTCCATATAATCCTTGCTTACGATGATTGAAAGATTATCGAAATTCACGATCTTTTTCATCTCGGCAAACTCGTTTTCGATAGCCGGTTTGAGCTGGATGTATGTAAGGTTGTTGATCCCGCTGCTTCCCTGTGAATACGGGATTTTCTGCAGCTCCCTGTTAATCACGGGGGCTGCAATCACCGGTTTCGGAAGATGTTTGCGGTGGCAGAGCTCATCTGTTGCAAGAACTCCCATTGAAACAATGATATCCACACTCTTATCGGCAAGCAATCTGTCATTCAATACTCTCACACTGGCTGTGGTCCAGTTGCCGATGAGGGACTGCGGATCGGGGAAGATCACATCTACCTGTCCGGCCATGAGACTCCTGATCTCTTTCTCCAGGCCGGCACGGTAGGATTCATTCAGCCTTGCCGGACCGTCGAACACGATTGCAATAGTTACAGTTTTCTGGCCAAAGTCGTTAAATTCCCGGGTACTGGGTAACTGGGTAACTGGCTGCTGGGCTAATAAATCCGGAGAACCTCCAAGCATTAAGAATCCGAAGAAAAGGACCGAAGCAACTGTTGCCGATGCAGATCCTTTCATCCCTCTTTTCTTATCACGCTTCTCCATCATTCCGGCAACTTTATCATAGATAATCGGAACTACCACAAGGGTGAGGAACATCGAGCTGGTAAGCCCTCCGATCAGGGCCCAGGCCAGTCCGTTCTTCCACTCAGCTCCCGCTCCAGCCGCAGTGGCAATAGGAAGCATTCCGAACACCATTGCCAGGGTGGTCATGAATATAGGTCGGATCCTCATCTTCCCCGCGTCGATAAGGGCATCGTAAATAGATTCTCCTTCAGCCCTTCTCTCATTAGTGCGGTCGACAATGAGGATCGCATTCTTTGCCACCAGTCCGACCATCATGATAATCCCCAGGATTGAAAATACGTTGATGGTGTTCCCGGTAAAAGCTAACGCCAGAATAGCGCCAATCAGGGCTACCGGGATTGAGAATAATACCACGAAAGGATAGATAAAGGAATCATACAATATCACCATGATAAAGTACACGAAGATCACAGCTGCGATCAGGGCCACGAACAAGCTGAGGAAAGATGTAAGCATCTCCTCCTGGTCACCTCCGAAGCCGATCACGGTACCTCCTGCCTTTAGATTGCCCAGGCGCGCTGCAAAGGCTTGAACGATCGATCCTGCGGGCGAACCGTCGGTATATGCGCTTACCGTGGTCAGCGCATTGCGGTTCTTACGCTCCAGCTTGGTGGGGCCCGATGACTGGTAAATGCTGGCAAACTGCTGCAGCTCGATGATCCTTTTATTGTCGTTGATGAACGAAAGATGTGCAATATCATCCGGATTGGTCCTGTCGAATTTATCTACGGCAACGCGGATATCGAACTGGTTGGGCCCGTCCCGGTATTTCGAATCGTTATTCCCTGTAAGCGCTATCTGGAGGGCCGAGCCTACATCGCTTACACTCAGTCCGAGAGCAGCCATCTTCTGACGGTCAATCTCAATCCTGGTCTCCGGGTTGCCTTTGGTGGCTGAAAACCTGATATAGGTCACTCCGGGTGTAAGTAAGAGGGCTTTGGCCACTATATTGGCCGATTTCATTATCGAATCAAAATTGATGCCTGTGATCTCAACCTGGACCGGGGCGGAGCTGGCCCCCCCGGTGAAACCGATCTGGTTTATGAATACTTTCACTCCCGGGATCATGGAGGTGAGTTCCTTGACTTTTGAACCAACCTCGGCGGTCGAAAGGGAGCGCTTGTTTTTCGGACAAAGCGACACAACAATCTCGGTATTGTTATCGGTGCTTACCCCATCGCTTCCCTTGCCAACATTGGTCAGAATGCTGGTCACCTCGGGCAGTGTGGCGATGATGGCCTCGATCTTTCTTGTCTGGATGTTGTTACTTTCAAGAGTGGTGCCCGGGGCATATTCCAAGGCGATCGAAAACTGGGAGCGGTCGGTCTGCTTCATGAATTCAAACCCCGTGAGTCCCGCTGCCGGAATGACAAAGGTTATGATCAATCCTCCCGCCACAATGAACATAACCTTATAAGGATTTCGCAGGCTCCACCCCAGGATCAGGGCATATTTGGACGTAAGCCAATTGAATGCCCCTTCGAAGATCTTCCCGAAACGATTCAGCAGGCTTTCCGATTCAATGGATTCAAGCCTGGCAAAACGAGATGCAAGGATAGGTGTAACCGTGAAAGAGACCATGAGACTGGTCAGTGTTGATACCAGGATGATGATAGAAAAGTCACGGATGATATCGCCTATGAGCCCCGTGGTCAGCGCCAGGGGCACGAATACCACGATGTCGACAAAGGTGATGGAGATGGCTGCAAAACCGATTTCGTTGCGGCCCCTGATGGAGGCCGTAAGTTTATCCTCTCCTTTTTCAAGATGGTGGTAGATATTCTCGAGCACCACAATACTGTCGTCGACCAGGATCCCGATAACCAGCGATAAAGCCAGGAGGGTGAACAGGTTCAACGACATCCCAAAGATCCACATGACCACGAAGGCCGTGGTAAGTGAACAGGGGATAGACACCATGACGATGAGCGAAGTTCGCACCGAATGAAGAAAAAGGAACATCACGGTGGCAACCAGAAGTATTGCAAGACCGAGATCTTCCATCACGGCATGCGCGGCATCCATGGTGAAAATGCTCTGGTCGTCGGCGATGTCGAAATGGAGGTTCACTCCTTTGTAATCTGCTTGAAGAACTTTCAGCTGCTTCTTTACCAGGTCGCATACCTTCACCATATTGGCGTCGTTTTGCTTCTGGATCTCAAGCCCGAGAGAGTTAATCCCGTTGAAACGGCTTATCAGTGTGGGATCAATGGTTGCATCATGGATCTCGGCAATATCGCGGAGGCGGATCTCGCCTCCTTCTTTTGAATAGCCTACAACAAGGTTTTTCATCTCTTCAAGAGAGGTGAACTTCCCTGCAACGCGCACAACAAACTGGTGAAGGGGGTCTTTAAGCTTTCCCGTAGGGAAATCAAGATTCGCCATGTTGATGGAGTTGGCCACCTGCCCTATCGAAAGCCCGTATGACCTGACCTTCTGGGCGTCGATGTTGACCTTTATCTCGCGCTTCAATCCGCCGTTGATGGTGATATTACCCACCCCCTGCACCCTCGAAAGCCTGGGCTTTATCTGGTCGTCGACCAGGGTATAGAATTTCGATGGGGAAAGGTTTGATGTCAGTGAAAGGCGAAGAACCGGTATCTGGCTCACCGAATAGGTAAGAAGGGAAGGTGTTTTGACATCCTTGGGCAAAGTTGAAATGATCTCGTTCACCTTCCGTTGTACATCCTGAACAGCTATGTTGACAGTCTGCGTCCTGTAAAACTCAATAGAGATCAGTGAAAGCCCTTCGAATGAAGTAGAGTTGATATTCTTTACCTTCTCAATCCCCGATAGAGCATCTTCAATGACCCGGGTCACATTGTTCTCAACCTCGCCGGGAGAGGCGCCTGGATAAATGGTTTTTACCGTCACCCAGGGTGAATCGATCTTGGGGAGCAATTCGTACCCCAGCTGGAAATATCCGAATACCGCCATCATTCCCAGGGCCAGAAAGATCACGATGATGAAGGATGGGCGTTTTATCGCTAATTCAGTTATCGACATGGCTTCTTTCTGTGTTTATTTGATGATGACAACCCTGATGTTATCGGAAAGATTATTCTGTCCGCTTGTGACAACCATTTCACCTGTTTCAAGTCCGTTCAGCACCTCGAGCAGCTGCCCCGATTCCCTTCCAATAGTGATATTTCTCAGTGAGGCTAAATTGTCTTTGATCACGAATACCTGGGCATTCTTCACGCTGCCAATAAGTGCGTCACGCGAAATGGCAATGGCATCACGTGATGTGATCGAGATGAAATTGATCCTTCCGAACATCCCACCTTTCAGGGGAAATTTAGGATCATTGGGAAGACGGATCTCGACAGGGTAGGTATGCGCCTCATCCGCCTTTGAAGCAATATTTTCGACATGCCCGATGAAAATTCTGCCCGGATACACATCGGTTGTGACTTCGACACTGTCGCCGGCATGCAGAACAAAAGCATCCTTTTCCGATATGCTCAGCTTGACCTTCAGGGTCGATATGTCAACGATATTCCCTATGGATGAGTTCTGTTGGATATACGAACCCTCATTGATCTTTTTGGTGTTGATGGTGCCGTTGATCGGGGCCTTGACCTTTGTGTCGTCAAGAGCTTTCTTTGCCCTGGTCAGGTCGTTCTCGGCTGACTGCATGTCCAGTCTCGAAAGGTCGAGTTGTGCAGCAGAAATCGAATTCTGCTCATACAAGGTCTTGTTCCTCTCAAAATCACGTTTCGACTTGAAATAGTTGATCTCCTGCCTGGCCATGTCGGATTTGCATACAAGATCATCGATGTCGACAAGGACCGTTCCTTTTTTCACCTGGTCGCCAATCTTGAAATTCACCCTCATCACCATCCCCTTTGCTTCAGAAATTATTTCGACGTCATTGGTCGGGTCAATAATCCCGACAAGGCTCACCAGGTTCTCCAATGTCTGCTTTTTCACAGTATCAATAGTAACCGGGACATCGCTGAGGACTTCTTTACGGCCCTGGTTTTCCTTTTTCCGCCCCAGGACGAATAACAGTACGATGATTACTACAAGGATCACCGATGCAATCAAAGTAAAAATGAGTTTTTTCATATGTGCAGCCTGTTGTGACATCTGTAAAAATAATCAGAAATTGGGTAAAAAACACATAAATATTCAACATCATGATCAGTAAGGAAATAAAAATAAATTTTTCTGCAAAAGCATGGCATATCAAAATGTCATGTACATTTGATAAACTGATTAAAAGGCCACTGAAGGCCTGTTTTATTATTAATTTACAAGTAAACCGAAATACCATGAAACGAAAGTCAACAGCCATCTGGCAGGGCACAGGAATGGAAGGCAAAGGCGTCCTTCAATCCACAAGCGGAGTGCTCAACAACACCCCATATTCATTTACCACCCGTTTCAAGAATGAGGACGGAGTCGCCGGAACCAATCCCGAGGAACTTATTGCCGCCGCGCACGCCGGCTGCTATTCAATGGCACTCAGTTTTGCACTTTCGGGAGCAGGCTTTCCCCCGGCTGAACTGAAAGTTTCAGCTGCAGTAAATATTGAATTCATGACCGACCATTTCGAGATCACTGGTATTCATCTCGACCTTCTTGGTGATGTTCAGGGTATCACTGCCGATAAGTTCCAGGAACTTGCCCTGGCCGCCAAAACCGGCTGCCCGGTTTCCCAGGCCCTCAAAGCTGTACCGATCACGCTTGATGCAAAGCTGAAATAATCCATAGAATTAATACAGTTCAATCTCTTTGAATGGAGCAGGTAACAGAGTTTGTTAAGGTTCTCCTCAATTCTGAAAACCTGATCCATTACGGTGGACTGGCTCTTCTGCTGGTCATCATTTTCATTGAAACAGGGATATTTTTCGGATTTATTTTTCCCGGTGATGCCCTGCTAGTTACCGCCGGTATTTTATGCGGTTCAACTGATCTTTCTGTCAATATTTACCTGCTTGTGACTACGGTAGCCCTGGCAGCAGTTGCAGGAAATGCATGTGGATTTTTTACCGGGAAATATTTTGGGAAACGCTTGTTCCAGAAGAGCGACGGACTGTTTTTCAAGCAGCGGCATCTTGAAAAAGCGAAAGCATATTATGATAAGCACGGCGGACTTGCTCTGGTTGGAGGCCGCTTCATCCCTGTTGTACGCACTTTCGTACCTATACTCGCCGGGGCGATCGATATGAACTTCTGGCATTTTACATTGCTGAACACAGGAGGGGCGATACTCTGGTCAGCCACCCTTATACCACTGGGATACCTCTTCGGACGGCAAATCCCCAATTCGGTCGACTATATTGAATATGTAGTCCTTGGAATCACTGTCATTACAATGACAATCCTCATCCGCTCTGCAATCAGGCTGAGAAAAAAGTAAAACCTGATTATCCGGCTTATTCAGAAAGCTGCTAATTTTGTAATTCGTAATTCGTAATTCGTCACTCGTAATTCGTAATTCGTAATTCGTAATTCGTACTTAGTATTGAGATCAACCCTTGTAGAAATATTATTTAAGTTTATTGTCTTCCTGGCGTGCCTTGCACCGACGGCAAACCTCTATTCCCAGGCTCCGACAGTACAGGATTGTCCGGGCGCCATCCCGGTTTGCCAGCCTGTTTACTCCACTACCAATTCCTATACCGGTCACGGGAACATCTATCCCGAGATTCATGCCGGACAGGCTTGTCCACTTTGTATGGATGGCGAAAAGAATGATGTATTTTATGTAATAACCGTTCAGACCAATGGTTTGTTGAAATTCAGCCTTATACCAAATAACCCCAGTAATGACTATGACTGGGCCATTTTCAACATGACCAATGTCGATTGTTCCCAGATCTATACCCAGGCCGTGCTTCTTCAGTCCAGCTGTAACTCATACGGAGCCACGGGAACGAATGGTGCAACCGGCATCAATTCCGCCCAGAGCAATAACAAAAATTGTAATGGTCCGGGAACTACAAACGGTCCGGCATGGAACAAGGACCTCACAGTTACAGCAGGCCAGACATATGTGTTGAACATCAGCAACTGGTCTTCGACCCAGCAATCGGGATACACTCTTGATTTCTCAGCCTCCACAGCAGTTATCTTCGACAATGTTCCCCCTACCATCGACTCCGTCCAGCAAAAGGTACCTTGTGAAGGCAGCAGCGATATATTCCTCCGATTCTCCGAGAATATCAAATGTTCAAGTCTATACCAGCATCCCGAAAAGTTAACACTTACCGGGGGACCTGGCGGGCCTTACACCATTAATGATGTGACCAGCACAACCTGTGCAAGCGGAGCCGATCATACTCCAACCTTTACCCTGAATGTGTCTCCCAAGCTTTTTGCAGGGAACTACACCCTGAACATTGTCGGTGATATCATCGATCTCTGCGACAATATTGCGCTTTACCAGTCATACCCCTTCCTGGTTAGTGAGATCAATGCCCCGGTCGCAGGTGCAGGGAATGATACCACCATCGCCAACGGGGCCATCATAACCCTTCACGGAAGTGCAAGCGGGGGATCCGGTTCATATACTTATCACTGGGAACCTGCGGCATACCTTGTAAACCCTGATGTTCAGAGTCCTCTTACCGTGAATATTGGAGCAACCACCCAGTTTACTCTGAATGTCACCGACAATGCCGGCTGCAATTCATCCGATAATGTGCTTGTAACTGTTGTTGGCGGACCACTGGGTGTTGCAGTTACATCCGACCCTCAAACTATTTGCGCAGGAGAATCATCATCCCTTCAGGCCCTGGGTTCGGGAGGGAGCGGAAATTATACTTACTCCTGGACTTCCAATCCCCCGGGGTTTATTTCGGCTTTGCAGAATCCAACAGTATTTCCCCTTACCACAACAATTTACAACCTGGATCTCAATGATGGATTCAGTTCAACTTCTGGCAGTTCGACCGTAACTGTTAACCCTAAACCGCTTGCAGCGGCGGGATCTTCGATCAGCATTCCTTATGGCACAAATGCATCCCTTTCAGGATATGCAAGCGGGGGCAGCGGAAATTATTCCTATTACTGGACCTCGCAACCTCCCGGATACTCTTCCGCATTAAGTAATCCGGTATTTACAAATCTGCAGGCGTCAACGGTATTCATCCTCACAGTGACCGACCTGACAACAGGCTGCCAAAGCGAACCTTCTCAGCTTTCGGTTACTATCACCGGCAGCCCGCTCTCGGTGCACCCTGTTGCTGATCGCCCGGTGATCTGCCAGGGTGTCTCAACACAGCTTCACGCCATGGCTGGCGGAGGATCGGGTAATTATACCTTCAGCTGGACCTCCCAACCCCCTGGTTTTACTTCAACTCTGGAAAACCCGGTTGTGTCTCCTATGGAACCAACAAGCTATGAAGTACTTATCAATGACGGGTTCAACCAGTCGAACGGAAGCGTGACAGTTCATGTGAATCCCAGACCTGTCATTCATCTTGGGCCGGCCGACACAACGCTTTGTGTTTACGACAACCTGGTTCTCGATGCCGGGAACCCGAATTCAAGCTATTACTGGTCAAACGGAGCCACCAGCCAGTCAATCTCAGTATCCTCATCGGGCATCGGCTTCGATATGCAATTTTATACTGTAAAAGTCATCAACGAATCAGGCTGCGTAGATTCAACAGGCATCCTTGTCACCTTCACGTTTTCGGCCTGCACCGGCATCGGGGAGAATGGAAGCACTCCCTCTCTCTCCATCCGCCCTAATCCTACTCAAGGATTGTTCACTCTTTCAATAGAAAATCTGAATGGCCCCTTCAGATTATCGGTGATCAATCCCCTCGGAATCCTGATCCGCCAGGAAGATATTATTGCCGCTCCCGGTAATTTTTCAAAAGTTTTTGATTTTTCTGATTTGAACCCCGGATTGTATTTTATCGGGGTTTTCGACAGGAAGGATGACAGGATCATAAAACTGCTGATTCGCTGATCCTGCCTGGGTCTTTTCATATCACCTGAACCCGTTTCTGAACTTCACGCAAAAGTTTCAGCGGTGTATCAATAATTACCATGTTATACAACCAGGCCGGTACACTTCCCGAAGGATCGATAAATCCTTCAAGTGTTATATGGATCATGCCGTTTTTAAGTGGCTGAAGAGTCCATTTCTGCCAGTAATCGGTAACCCTGATGCGTTTCGGGTTTTGAGGAACTACATCGGCCAATGGCCTGGAAAAAACAGTTCTGATACCTGTCACAGAATCTTCATTCAATTGAACATCAGCAACAAGATCCCGGTCGGTGAAAGGCCAGGGAACCTTGTATACCAAATAATACCTGATCTGCTTATCTTTTTCGTAAAAAAGAACTTTGATCTCACTTACATCATCACCCCACCAGTCAAGATTCAATGGATTTCCAATAAGAGCACTTGCTTTTTCAAAATCCCCTTTAAAGTCGACTTCACCCCGGAATGATTTAAATGAATTGTGTTCCTCCTGCCTAAGGAACAGTCTGATTCCATCCTTCTCCCTGACGAAATTCCATGTTTGAGAAAACAAAGAAGAACCGGTAAAAACAAGTACAAAAATAAACGTATAAATCGAAGGAGGAACTCTCATCGCAGTGTCGCTTTATCAGTTCTGCCAAAACCCGGCTGTGATCACGCCGCCTGTCCCGAAACTGCAAAGTATGATCCTTTTTCCCTGCATCGAATCTTTCATCAGGTTCAAGGCAATCCCGACTGATGCAGCACCGCAATTTCCGGTCTTTTCAGCCACATTAATGAATTCCAGTTTGTATTTTTTAAATACCGAAGCAAGATACTTTAATATGATCGGGTTTACCTGGTGCAGGATCAGTACATCCGGATGTCCTGTTTCACTGATAAATGACAGGTAAAAATCTTCGGCATTTTTGAGAAGTTTTATTGCAAGATTATTGTTCATTAACAGGCCAAGATGTTTTCGCGGATCAGTCAGCATGGTTTTGCTTTCTTTCAATATGATTCTTTCGGCATCATGTCCAAGATTTACACTCACAACTTCCGACAACCCTTTATACTGTTTTGATCTGGCGTGAATCAGTCCTTTCGGGGAATCCTCGTAACTTATCACACATGCATAAGATCCGTTACCAAATATTTTATTATACCGGCTTGTCCGGGAAGTGCTTTTTTTTGCAGCATCAGCATGCACCACCAACACAGATGATTTGTTCAACTCCGACAACTGGCTGCCAAGGATCAGGGAAGAAACACCCCCCGCACATCCCTGGACAATATCAATTGAATGACAACCTGACAATGAACTGCTGAATTTCTCAACAATGGATTGTCCAAGTGATGGGGCTAAGGTGTCAGGACAGGTTGTGGCGACAATAATATGACTCAGGTTTTGCGGTAATCCTGAATCGATGAGAGATCCGACAGGTTTTAAGGCAAGAGCCAACACCTGTTTTGGTTGTTCGGGAAGATCCTTTTCAGTTGAAAACTCGAAATAGCCATCCATTTGTCGAAAATATGTCCCCATATTGAAGGTCTCTTGTAAACTAAAATAATATGAAATTTGAGCTTATCGCTATGCTCTCTTCAAAAGGAGGAATGACTTCTGGGTTTTCAGGCAGAGAATAACGACTGCAAATGTAAGGAAAATTAAGGTAAGAACCGCTGCTGAACAGGCTTAGTTCCCGATGTATATACTTTCCTCCGACAGCAAAACAGGTACATAGCCAGGGTTAGGATTCCCTCCTCCGCTGTTCAGATTATACTGGTATAACGATACTATGTCCAGGTCTGAACCTGTCCACTGGCCTGGCCATATCATCAGGTAGGTCCTGACCTTTTTTTCGCAAAGCTCTTCATTTACCCAGGAGCCCGAATTGGCATAAATTCCCTGGAGTTTCTTACCTGAGGGATAAACCTTCAGCTCAGGATTGTGGGTATGCCCGAACACAGCCATCTTATATTTTTTCGGAGCCACACTTGACATGTACTCATAGCTTGCCGCAAAATACATATCGGTGTTCCCGTCCAGGATGGCCATGATCACGGGCATCTGAACAGGAACAGCATTTTGTGCCTGGGTGGCATTCCACTGGTCTTCAATCTTCGAGGCATACATGTCCCTGACGCCGTTGAAGGAGTATGGACTGCTGTAACCATCGATGCCATCCATCCTTATATTCACAGAATCAGGATGAACATTCATGGCAAACTGGGCACGCACATACTCAAAGGCCAGGATCCAGGCCAGGGTGAACTGAACTGCGCCCCCGCTTTCATTCCCTGCTTTCAGGAACTGTCCCTGGTGTTCCTGCAAGCCGGCAGCCTGTAATCGCGAAATGAAAAAACCGGGAGGCAGCATATGCCCTGAATTTACAAGTGGTTGCGGACAATTGAAGAAATCCAGCCTGTGCCCGTGCTCCATGGTGATCTCTTCCACAGGTGAATAATTTCCCAGTCCCGGGATATTTCCCTGCCAGATAACTCCCGGGATAATCTCCTCAAGGATGCTTTGCGTAAGTAACATATCATGATTCCCCGGGACATATACCAGCTGTGTGTTCTCGCCTGAGGCAATGGCTTTCAGCCTGCTGATGACAGGGCTGTTCACGGGAGAACTTGCAACCGACAGGAAGTATCCCCTGCTGTCGCTGATCCCGGCCGAAGCATCGAAAGGCGAGGTACGGTAAGGGATCACCCATTCGTCGAAAAGATCGCCAAGGATCACCAGTTGCCGTACCTGTGTGCCGGTAATTACATTGTCAAGCAGGTCGGCCAGGGCTGCCTCGTTTTTACTGAACCAGCAGTACTTCCCGTTCACTGCGCGGTATTCGCCCATATGTACGTCACTGATGCACATGATCGAATTCCTTGTGCCCGAACCTGCGCCCAAACCTGTCACCGAACCCACGTTGAATGCGTTGGTTCTGAGTTCCAGGATGAAAGATGAAGCAAATTTTTTCCCATAGACCGATGTGAGTCCGCTTCTGCAGGTAAGCAGGTACCTCCACCCCTGCCTGAGCGAAAAACCGGGTTTAAACAGCATAACGATTTTCCGGTCCATGGCAATGAGGGTGTAAACAGTATCCAGCAATCCGTTCTTATCAGAAAAAGAAATATTCCCGGCAACCGTCGCTGAATCCAGGGGTTCTGAGAACTCCATCTCTACTGAGCGGGCGCTGCTGTTGAGCGGATAATACAGCTCGTTCTGCATTGTAAGCGTTGGCAGGCTTACAGTAAGATACACGGGCTGTTCAGTAGTTTCAGTTTTTTTACAGGACTGAAAAAAAAGAACGGCTGATATGACAGCCATGACTAATAAAATCGGGAAAACACGAAACCGGTTCATCTGCTTGAATGTTAATGTTTCACCCGTAAATTTACGAATATTTCATCATACGGTTCCTGAAATATTGCTGAAACCACTTAAAGAAAGAAACATGGAACCCCGGGGAGGTCTAATCCGAACAGATCATCTTTTTCGTTATCCACCCATCGTTTGTGAGCAGGGAATATGAATAAATTCCCGCAGGCAGATTGTATTTCTGAGGTGAAAAAGAAATCCTGTGTATTCCTTTGCTTAGCTTTTCATTTCTGATCAGAGTTGCTACCCGTTTCCCTAAGAGGTCTGTGACGAATAGGTTAACTGTTGAAGGAGTTTCAAGGCTGAAGCAAATGGAAGTTTTATCACTGAACGGGTTAGGTTCATTTTGTTGCAAGATGTTCCCTGCGGATGAGTTCTCACGGTCAGCAATGCCGACAATTGTATGCAGACTGTCGATCACCGCGGCACTGATCCAGTAAGGGTTATATCCCTGATCCGCGGCTTTCCAGGTATTGAAAAAAAGATATTGCTTATCAAGTGAAACAGATGCGAACCATGCCCCGGTCGAATTGATCTCAAAACCCATATTCATGGCCTGGGTCCAGCTGGAATCAGCATCCCTGAAACATATGTACATGTCGAATTGTCCGCCAAAACCACCGGGCCGTTTGGAAGCGAAAATAAGGTATTCGCCGGCCGGATCAATAAACGGGAAAGCATCCAGCTCGGCTGAATTTACTCTGGGGCCAAGATTTTCGGCAAGCTGGTAAGTCCCGTTCACAAACCTTGAAACATACAGGTCAGATGGAGCACTGGGTGGATTCGAAAGCTCAATATAGAAATCCTGGTTACCGGCAACTGCAAACTCCAGTCCGTAGCTGCTTCCCGCAGGCACGGGAATACTTACCGGGCTTGGCTGGGTCCAGCCAGACCCATTGCGTACCGTCCTGAAAAACGGTCCTCCCGGTCTTGTTGAGAAAAAGTAAAGGGTATCACCGGTAACGGATAATACCGGGCTGTTTTCCATATAGGAAGTATCGGCGAAGGCCGGGTGATGAACCGGACCCCAATTGTTGTTCTCAACCTTCATCGTAAAAAGCTCCATATTCTCATTCGTTGCACTATGTCTCACATACTCGGTAAAAAACATCTCCAGTCCGTCGGCAGTGAATGCCGGTGATCCATGCCACCACCACAAGCTGTTTCCAAGCAAAGAGTCAGGGGGGAAACGTCGGTCGGTCAGTCCGGGGGGAGTCTGTCCGAGATACGGCTGATTATTCTGAGACATTCCGAAAGCAGCAGTAAAAAAAATCATTACAAATGCAAGTTCAATACATCTTTTCATAGCTCGTCTGTTTATCCAGCTTTAATATTGGTTTATTTTCAAGATTCTCAGGAAATAAAAGTAAGATGCAAATCGGGGGAATACCCGGTCCATTTTACCAATGCTTGCTTTTAACTCACAGAATGCAGGGACGGATGAACTAATAGGAATGAAACTATTGTTTGTATGGGAAATTGGAATATTTTTGTCTTAATCAAGTACGAGCCATGGCAACATCTATTCAAAAGCCGCTTATCGACTGGGCTGAGATCCCTGCCGGTAACTTCATTATGGGCAGCCCTGAGGGGGAAGAAGGCCGCAAATCAAATGAATCTCAGCACAAGGTGACATTAAATACTTTCAGACTGAGCAAATTCGAGGTTACATTCGAACAATACGACCTGTTTTGTGAAGCTGCCGGCATGGACAAACCTGCCGATGAAGGCTGGGGAAGAGGCAGGCATCCTGTGATCCACATCAGCTGGATAGATGCACAGGCATTTGCAGCCTGGATGGGATGCCGCCTGCCCACTGAAGCCGAATGGGAATATGCCTGCCGGGCCGGTACGGCGACCCCTTTTAATACCGGTAAGAACCTGACCACCGCCCAGGCCAATTTCGACGGTAATTACCCCTACGGGAACAGTCCGAAAGGCGAATTCAGGGCCAGGACCCTTCCTGTCGGCAGCCTTCCCCCGAATGCATGGGGGTTGTATGATATGCACGGCAATGTGTGGGAATGGTGCCATGACTGGTACGACGAATCCACATCCGCAGACGAGATGAATCCGAAAGGACCGCATTCCGGCACATTCAGGGTGTTTCGCGGAGGAGGATGGAGAAACTATGCACAACTCTGCCGTTCGGCTTTCCGTTACAGGTATTTTCCCGATTACCGGCATTATAACATCGGCTTTCGCCTGGCTTCAGATATTTAAACACCAGTCTTAATCAATCCCGACTCTATGAAACGGCTCTTCCTCTTGCTTTTTACAGCTGGCATACTCATTTTTTATATCGGTAGCTCCTGCAAGATTTTCAAGAAAAAAAAGGTAAAACCGGGAAGCGATATTTACCTTCACGGGGCTATCAACCAGCACAGCAACCTGCCTTTCGACAGCAACCTCCTGCTGTCCTTCTCCAGAAATTTCCCTGAGCTGAACAAGTATGAGCCGGAAGTTAAGGAAGTATACCGGCAACACCGTTTCAATTACATCTGGTATGATAAGCACGGGATTGTCGAATTCGGGCAGACTCTTTACAGTAAGGTCAAGGAACTCGATCTTGAAGGGATCTCTTCCAAATTCCCTTACCAGGATAAAATCGAAGGGATGTTTGAGAACACTAAGGAGAACACACTCACCCAGATTGAAACCGAGCTGATGCTGACCAACCTCTACCTTTTTTACGCGGGTAATGTTTATAAGGGTGTGGATGATTCAACTACCATGGCCCTGGGTTGGCTCCTGCCCCGCAAACAGGTTTCATACAGCGCTTTACTCGATTCAGTAATGTCAGATCCCATCCTGATAAACCGCGACGACAGCGTGCTTTTCTCACAGTATTACAAGCTCAGGGACGTATTGCAAAAATACCGTGAGATTGAGAAAAAGGGAGGTTGGAAATCCATTGAGATTGAACCTAAACTTAAAGCATATAAACCCGGAGATACGTCAGAAACAATACGGCAGATCAGGGAAAGGCTGTTCGTCACAGGCGATATCAAACAAAATAACGGCAGCAATAAATTTGATCCCGAACTGTTGACGGCAATACATATTTACCAGCTCCGTAACGGGAAAAACCCTGAAAAAGCCATTACTCCCAAGCTGATTGCCGAAATGAATGTTCCGGTAGAGGAACGGATTAAAAAGATTATTGTCAACATGGAACGCTGCCGATGGATCTCCCCCGAATTTGCCAAAGCCAAAGAGTATATCGTTGTAAATATTCCCTCCTTTTCGTTAGACCTCATCCGGAACGGGAAAAGCGAATTTCAATCAGCAGTGGTTGTAGGTAAAAATACAACAAAGACAGTTATTTTCAACGGCATGCTGAGCTATATCGTATTCTGCCCTTATTGGAACCTCCCAAAGAGCATCATCGACAAAGAAGTCAAACCGGGAATGAAAAGGAATAAAAATTACCTTGAAGCCCACAACATGGAATGGAACAACGGGCAGGTGAGGCAGAAGCCCGGTAAGAACAACTCCCTCGGGCTGGTTAAGTTCATCTTTCCCAATACCAACGACATCTATATGCACGACACCCCGGCCAAAAGCCTGTTTGAAAAGGAAAGCAGGGCCTTCAGCCATGGTTGTATAAGGGTTGGCAGGCCCAGGGATTTCGCGGTTGAGATCCTGAAAGACGACCCGAACTGGACCCCTGAAAAAATCGACGCCGCCATGCATTCAGGCAGGGAATACCAGTATTCACTCAAAAATAAAATCCCGGTGTATATTGCCTACCTGACCGCCTGGGTCGATCCCCAGGGAAGGATCAATTTCTATGACGATATTTACTCAAGGGATGAGAGCCTGGCCGAATTGCTGGTCGCTGAATGAAAATACCCAGGTCTAATTTATAACATCAATGCATTTATAATAGCGCTTCCTGTATCCCTCAGAGTCCAGCCTCGAAATGGTAACACATTTTGCCTTTCCGGAAGATGCATGAATGAACTTTGATTTCATCCCGTTGGCCTCGCTGACAATGCCTACATGCCCGATATGGGTCTTGTCTTTGTAGCCATAAAACACCAGTACGTCACCTACCTTGAACTCCGAAGGTTTCAGGGCCGTTCCAAGCGTTTTGTATTCCCTGGAACTGCGGGGCAGGGTCATTTCAAAATGGCTGAACACGAATCTCACAAAGCCCGAACAGTCAAAGCCTTTTTTCGGATTCATGCTGCCTCTCTTGTATGGAGTTCCGATGTATTTCTTTGCATAGTCGAGAAGCTCAGTCCGGTCAATGCTTTCCTTCGATTTAACAGGGCCGGCCGGTAACCTGCATGATGCTTTCTCCTGGGAATTCAGGGAAACCGCCAGGAGAAGAATGATCAATGCAAGTAAAACCCGTTTCAGCATAAAATGAAATAAATCTCAGGCAAAGGTAAGAAACGCCCTCACTTTTACGTTTGACTGCGGATGACATACTCCCGGGACCGCTCCTTAGGAAAGTCCTGCGCAAATCCATAACTTTGTCAAATGAGAAAATTTATCCTGTATCTCTCACTTCTACTGATACCCGTGATCAACAACGCGGGTGCCTCTGAGCCAGGCCCCCGGCCTGATCCGTCAGATCAGGATAAACTCTATTCCTTACTGAAACTATCGGATACCGGATTGTCGAAAGAAATTTTTCAGCTTGCCCTGAAAGGATACCATAAGCTTGAAGCCATCGGCAAACTTCAGAAATCCGATATCTTAACGATTATCGATTTTTCCCAGTCCAGTACAAAGAAACGTCTTTATGTGATCGACCTTCTCCATAAGGCACTTCTGTTCAACACCTATGTTGCCCATGGCAGGAACACAGGTGATGAATATGCAAACAACTTTTCGAATTCCTCAGGCTCTCTTAAAAGCAGCCTGGGCTTTTATGTCACCGGGGAGGAGATCACAGGTTCAAGCGTCGGACTGGCCCTCATCCTCGATGGAATGGAAAAAGGATTCAACGATAACGCTGTGAAACGCGAGATCATCATGCACGGGGCTGAGTATGCCACCGAGAATTTCATCCGCAGAATAGGACGACTTGGAAGAAGTTTCGGCTGCCCCGCCCTGCCCCCCGACCTGGTCAAACCGGTTGTGGAAACCATCAAGGAAGGAACCTGCTTATTTATCTATCACCGCGATAACAATTACTTCAGCCATTCAAACCTCCTGAATTAGAACCTCTCAGTGTTGTTCCCCTTTTAAGGCTCTTTCGATATTACGGTCGGGAATGAGCCAGACAATAGTGTTCACCACGTAGATTATACCTGAAATGCCAGGGTGGACAAATGCCAGTGGGATCGACAGGAAATAGCCAATAGTCGAAATAATCCCCTTCTTGTTGAGCAACACAAATGCCTTCCTGAGCTGGTCAATGTCATGAGCGTGCTTTTCAACCATCTTCATCAGTACAAAGAATCCAAGTGCACTTAAAAGTAAAACAGAACCATACACGGCAACAGTATTCGGTGCAAAGTGATTTTCACCCATCCAGCCTGTGGCAAACGGGATTAGCGACAACCAGAAAAGCAGGTTCAGGTTGGCCAGCAGTATTCCCGAGGTGACATGCTTCACTGAATGCAGGAGGTGATGATGATTTCCCCAGTAAATCCCCACATACAAAAAACTCAGCATATAGCTTACAAAAATAGGGATCAGATGTCGCAACTCAGACCATTCACTGCTTTGCGGAATTTTGATCTCCAATACCATGATGGTGATAATGATCGCCAGCACACCATCGCTGAACGCTTCGAGCCTGCTTTTATTCATATTCAGATATATTGATTCAAATGACAATGACCATTTATTAACAACTTTACTCAGACGATTTTAGTATGTAAAATCAGGCTCTTTGCCAATATTAATAACTTTGTGCCCCGGATGTTATTACATGGCATGAGCTCAACAGCAGCACAAGGATTCAGGATTATCGACAAAGCAGCATTTGAAGCGCTGTTCCGCGCTCATTACAGCAAGCTCTGCGCATATGCCAACACCTTTGTGAAAGACCAGCATGCATCGGAGGAGATTGTACAGGAGATCATGTTCAGGATCTGGGTCAACCGGGATTCATTGCAGATCACGACTTCCATTGAAAGCTACCTTTTCAGGGCCGTCCGCAACAGCAGCATGAACCTGCTTAAACATGTTGAAGTAAGGGAAGATTACAAGGTCTGGAACGAAACAATGGGGCCTGCATCCGAGAATTCACTGGAAGATCATCTCATCGTTTCGGAACTGGAGAAAAAGATCAGGGAGGCAATCGATGCCCTTCCGATGGAACGCCGCAAGGTCTTCATCATGAGCCGTTACGACCAATTGACATATGCAGAGATTGCCAAAAAACTGTGTATCTCCGTTAAAACCGTCGAAAACCAGATGGGAAAAGCCTTGAAAACACTGAGGGAAGAGCTGGCCGACTACCTGCCCTGGCTGATTCTCTTCTTCTTTGAAATATTCAGGGACTAAGGAGGATACAAGATGCAGGATACAAGATGCAGGATACAAGATGCAGGATACAAGATGCAGGATGCAGGATGCAGGATAAACTAATAATTATTTTTAGCGGAAGACTAGGGGTCAGAGTAGTTACGATTGTCATCAGTAAGCAGGATCATGAATCAAAACCATAAGGATATAGACGAACATTTACTGCTTCAATACCTTCTCGGCACTGCGGATGATGAATCCCGAAAAACTGTTGAGATCTGGCTGGACGCAGACAGCGGGCACAGGAAACACCTGGATCAGCTGGAGGCTTTATGGCTTGAAACGGGGAAACTTACCCCTCCTCCCCTGCCAGTAGATCTGACGGCAGCCTGGGCCCGACTAAGCGCCCGCATCGATAAGCACGAAGCCACCCATGCAGAACCGAAAATGAAATCCGCTGGCATCCGTTACCTGAGATATGCCATTAGCGCCGCAGCACTGATTCTGCTTGTTTTCGGGATTTATATGATCGTGAAACTGCTTGCCGTTAAGGAAAACGAGATCCGCATTGCCTCTGCTGACAAGATAGTGCAGCAGGCCCTGCCCGATGGCTCTCACATCACCCTGAACACGAAATCTGCCCTGGGTTATCCCGAACACTTCACGGGAAACGATCGCGCTCTTAAACTCACGGGAGAGGCTTTCTTTGAAGTTTCCCATGACCCTTCTAAACCATTTGTGGTGGATGCCGGTATCGCAAAGGTGAAGGTGCTTGGAACGAAATTCAATGTCTCTGCTTATCCCGGGAAAGATGTTGAAGTCACAGTTTCCGAAGGAAAAGTGCTGCTGTTTACCATACGTTCAGGGAACGGCGACACCTTGTCAGTACTTCTTGAAGCAGGAATGTCGGGAATCATGAAGCAGGGGGCTTTGAAACCTGAAGTTCTGAGCGAGCCTTCTCCCGGCAGGCTCTTCTGGGTGAACCATACCCTTGATTTCAACGTTACTCCTCTTTCAGAAGTGTTTAAACTGATTGAACAATATTATGGGGTGAAAATCTCAGTTTCAGATATTGGTATCCTGAACTGCAGGCTCACCGCCACATTCACCGGCGATCCCGTAAACAGGATCATGAATGTGATCGCAGAATCCTTTGGGATGAAGCTAACGGTTAAAGACAATACTTACTTTTTTCGCGGGAATGGTTGCAGCAAAGGAACTAATTAGATCAGCTTTAATAATCCTTGTTCTCCTGACCCAGCCCCTTTGGGCTTTATCAGGAGATAGCTTTCTTTCCCGCAAGATCTCTCTTAACATTCCGTCATGCAGCCTCGAAACTGCCCTTCGCGAGATAGGAAAGGCCGGTTGCTTCAGGTTTTCCTATGATGCTGACCTCATCCCTGCAGGCCGCAAGGTTGACCTCAAAGCCGGCAATTCCCGTGTAAGCGACCTGCTGAAAGAGATCCTGGGAAAAGAGATCCGCCCCATGGAAATCGGAAACCACGTCGTCCTCATAAGGAACAAATCAGCTGCCCGCGAAAAAAAACCGTATCCCGATATTGTCATCACCGGCAGCATCCTTGACGCTTCCAGCCGGGAACCCCTGAAAGATGCTACGGTATATGAAACCGAAAACAGGAAGTCGGCAATCACTGCAGTGAACGGCAGTTTTAAACTGTTGATCCCGACTGGCAGGAAATGCCGAAGCCTCACCTTCTGCAAAACAGGCTATGCCGATACTGTTATCTTTATCAAACAGGACGAGGAATACAAGATCGACATACTCCTTCGCCCTCTTGAAGAAAGTCTTTCCCGCCTGAATCCGGTTCCAGGACTGATCACTGTCAACCTTATCGACAGCCTGGGATTTGTGAACTGGGTTGTACCGCGGATGACAATGGTCAATGCCCGGAACCTCGAAGTACGCACATCCGCAGCCGTACAGTTATCAATTATTCCATATATAGGCACAAACTGGAAAGTGACTGGCTCAGTCACAAACCGGTTTTCTCTGAACCTGCTTGCCGGGTATACCGGGGGGCTCAAAGGCTTCGAGCTTGGCGGACTTCTGAATATTACCAGGAAGGATGTATGCGGATTGCAGATCGGCGGATTAGGAAACATTGTCGGAGGAAATACCCGCGGACTGCAGGTCGGGGGCTTGTTCAATTACGACCTTGGTACTTTTCACGGAGTCCAGTTGGCCGGTTTGTTCAATTACATGCCTGATACGATACACGGGCTGCAGCTGGGCGGACTGGTAAACATTATAAAGACTCAAAGCAAAGCCTGGCAAGTCTCAGGACTGCTCAACCTGGACCTGAAAGATGCAAGAAAGGTTCAACTGACCGGACTCATGAATTATTCCCATAATGTTGACGGGTTGCAGCTTTCGGGCCTTCTGAACATTGCGCAGAACCATAATGACGGGGTCCAGATATGCGGGCTGGTTAATTATGCCACCATAGTGAACGGCCTGCAGTTTGGCCTTATCAATATTTCCAATACGGTCGAAAAAGGCGTTCCGATCGGGATTTTCAGTTACGTACAGAACGGATACCATACTATTGAGGTTTCGGGCAACGAGATATTTTATGGTAATGTGGGATTTAAATCAGGAACGAAACCTTTTTACACTTTTGTACAGTTCGGAATGGGCAGTGATTACAAACTCCAGGGCTCATACGGCATCGGGACCATCTTTACCCTGAAGAAAAAGCTGTCGATGAATATCGATGCTTCCGCTGGCCTGGTTTATCATCCCACCGATACCGTGTACCATGGGTTCCTTTTGAAAGTAAACCCCTCCCTTGAATACCGGTTTGCAAAACACTTTGCAATCTTCATCGGTCCGGCATATAACTTCTTCCTTTTCACGAAAGGCTCAGCGAGCGCCACCCCGAGAGGCCTTTCACCATACGACTTCTATTTTGAATCCACCCCCAATTCAAGCATCCAAATGTGGCTCGGCGGCGTCCTCGGTGTCCGCTTCTAACCCCTCACTTGTCACCCTGTAACTTTGTTACTTTGCTACCCTGTCACCCTGTTACCCTGTTCCCTTGTCAGCCCTTGCGTAGCAGAGGCATTACTTTCCGCCTGTTATAAAACTGCCGGCGGCAAACAGCCAGATCACCGGGTTTTCAAGGAAATTGCCAATGCTGAATGGCTTGACTGCCAGGAGATTCTCAAAAGTCAGGTTGTGCCTCAGGATCTCTTCGGGGGCCATGTCTTTCGAAGGTATTTCCAGTGATGATAATAATAACCTCATCCCGATAAAGGCATTCTTGCTGTTTTTGCCGTCAAACAGGCCGGCTAACTGATTCAGGCCTGCCTTACTGATAACATCAGAGAGGGCTCCATCATTTGCAATAAACACACTTACCGATGGTGCGTTTTTATCGAAGTTTGCGACTATCCTGAGGATTGCTGAACCAGGTAAAAAAATCTTTCCTGTCAAACTGTCAACAGCTTCATTGATCTGGCTGAAAGTAAGTATACCGGGACTGCTTAGTTTCATTACACCGGAAGGCCTCTGTCCGAATGAAAGAACCTCGCATACCAATGTATCTGCCTTCTCGGGATTTAAAACAATTCTGAAGTCGGGATCCCCTGATGTCTCAGGAGGAATGAAGCCAACTCCTTTCTTCGTTGAAGCAAAGAAATCTGTACATCCTGAGAGATTTTCCTCAGCCTCGGAAAAAGATCCGAAACCAATTGCATAGCCGAGATCTTCGAAACTGACGATTTTTTTGGAATTAATACACTGTCCTCTGATATTATCATCACCTATGGGATGATATACCAGCTTATGATGTCCGAGATCTATTTCGGTAATCCCCTTCTTTTTTTGTCTGCCCGATTCTACCTGCGCCAGAGCCGCTTCAACACTGATTTCGAAACGAAAAATACTGTCGAGCCCGGCTATCTCAAATACCCTGAATACATCTGGGGCCACTCCTGCAAGGTAAAGCTCGTTCAGCCCCGGTTGAAGTTTCTTTTTTGTTTTTAACAGTATCCTGATTCCGGCACTTGAGACATAAGGACATTCCGAAAGGTCGATAACAAGATCCTGCGCTATCTCGGTAAACGCCATAAGCGCCCGGTCAAGATCATAACTGCTGTTGGCGTCAAGCCTGCCTTTTGGCTTAATGCAGCGGGTAGTAAAATCTGTAATAATTTCCATGAGCTATTTCTGTTATTAATCCGTAATCAAAACCTAAAGGGATCAAAGGTAATGAAAATCTTATGCTGGATCAACACTAAAATTCCCTGGACATTTCCTACAGGATTATGCTCATGAAAAATGCTGAACTTCCCCTTGAAATCAATGTGTGTATATCAGGGCTGGGTTACGATATCCGGATGAAATACTTTTATACCAGTCGGTTTTAGCAACACCTCCTGATTCAGCCCATTCTACAAAGTGCAGATACGCCAGGTTGATTGGTGCATATTCAGTAGGATAATCGAAACTTTCCGGGAAATCAAGAGCCCAGGGAAGTTTAGTGGAAGTCATATAGAATTTCATGCTGACTGGTACCGAAGCATCTTCATTGCTGCCAAGCAGGCCCATGTTTGCAAGATCAGTGGGGGGATGGTTGATCAGGTGGATCTCACGGCCCCTGTCCTGGTTGCTGATCATGAAAGGATTCCAGGTATGTATACTGAAATCGGAAGCCGTATATGAATTCGCAGGGACCGTCATTGTTACGCTTAGCGTATACGGGGGATAATAAGTGCTGCCCGTGATGGTATTGGCAAGACCTGGCATATAGTTGTGGGCGTTACCAAAGACTGCAATCACCGGCTTGGTTTGACCGGATTCGAGGTGTGTTGTTCCGTTCAAAGCAAACAGGTTGCCGGCAGGGTCAAATCCGCTTACGTGAAGGTTCGTCAACAGGGAGGCTGCAGCATCAGGAAGCTGGAAGGCAAAGCCATTGTCCATTCCGGCTCCTGCTGCACGGACCACAAATGTTCCTATGATCTCCACGACTTTATTTCCTGCATTGGTTACGGTTTTAAACCTGTAGCCAAGAATAAGATCATTGCAGTCGTAATCTCCTTTCCATGGCCAGAGGTCTTCATAGGCAAGAGTTCCTTCCCCTACTGCGGGATAGTAGTTATTGAAGGCTCTCAGAGGATCATTCGGATAATCATCCGAGATATCGGGAACCCCGTCCCCATCGGAATCAAGGCAGGGCAATGGAGTTGGCACCGGTGTGCAACCATGTTCGCATTCTCCGTCATGACCATGTGCCGACCTGTCTTTTATATGGCCTGCCGAAGGAGAATCTTCATCACAATCCCAGCTGCCGCGAAGATTGGGATGACTGCCGTCAACCTTTTTGTCATAATTATCATGGATCTCAGCAGTTGTTCTTGCCGTGTTCCAGCATCTTACTTCATCTATTTTTCCATGCCAGTGTGAGTTTGTTGCTGCACCTTCATGCATGGCCCCGATCTTGAAATCGGCGCTGGTGTTCAGATTGACTCCATAAGCCGGATTGGTCTCTTCTCTTTCTGCAACACCGTCAATGTATATTTTAATAGTGGTGCCGCTTCTTTTGAAAGCAACATGGTGCCAATTGCCGTCGTCAATACTGGTCATGGATGATGCAGTCGAGACATTATTTATATACCCGCAAACTTTACCGTTGGCAGGATCGATATAAATGCCATAATCAAGTCCCTTGGAAACGATTTTACGTGCCCATGGATCAGGGGACCTTTCAGTGGTATTAACCCAGGCTTCACAGGTAAAAGGCCCGGTACCCGGATTAAAGTCAGAATGGTTTCCAATATTAACATCGTCGTCGGTCCCGTCGAGGTCTATCGCTTTGTTGTCGGAGCTGAGAATACTCTTTAAAAAGTTAATTGAAACATTGATAATCCCGGGACCCAGGATGACTTTCCTCCCGTTCACAAGTACTTGAGCCATATAGGCAGGCAGGCTGAGAGATATAGCAGCCTCTGTTTTACCTTTCTCGATGGCACTTTTATGGAGGAGAATTTTGCCGTCATCCGACTTGATCTCAATTATCTGATTCCCTTGTCCACTGATTTTAAAGCTATAAACAGTGGTCATTTTCCACTGGAAATTATCAGGGATAACGAGGGAATTCATTGACTTCTGATTATCCTTGGGGGCTTTGACATCAAAATTTTTCCTGCAGGCTGAAAAGGTGAACATCAGAACAGTGCATATCAGAAGTGTTTTAACTGTATTGGGCTGAGTAAAATATCCGATGGTCTTCATGGCAAATGCTTTTTATAATCATAACAAATTTATATCTGAATGAAAGGTATATGAAGCGAAAATAAGCATATGTTGCATTTTTCAGGGTTTGTGTTGTGACAAATTAAGTAAGTGTAACTGTACTTAATTGAACAGTGATCATATTAAAAGATTTGGCTGCGGCAGGCTGTACCAGGCAAATTCATGGTTATTCCCCTGTAAAATATTACTTTTACAGAAAGTAAATTCCCGGAATCTTTTCCGGGATTCAAACAAATAAAACATTATGAACACTGCTCATTTACACCTGATGGTCAATCATCTGTCGATTGTCGGACTGGGTTTTGCCATCTTCGTTACCCTCATCGCCCTCTACAGGAAAAACCCTGAAATTGAAAAACTGGCTTGCTGGTTCTATATCCTCACTGGATTATTATCTGCTTTGGCAATACTTACTGGTGACGGCACCGGGGAGATTGTTAAAACCTACCCGGGCATTAGCAACGATGCTATCGAATACCATGAAACATGGGGTTATGTCTTCTTTTACACCCTGGCTTCAATTTCTGCCCTTGCCATTGCAGCCCTTTGGTTTTCAAGGAAAAATCCTCTCATTCTGAGAAAATTCATCCTCACGATTCTAATCCTCGCTTTACTTTCTCTTTTCCTGGCTTTCCAGACAGGGACAACCGGAGGAAAGATCAGGCATCCGGAAATTGATAATGGGAAGTTCAATGGTGCAGTGAATCCCTGATCCCTCAGGTATCCAGGGCTGGGGAACTCCGATCCGCACAGCAGGCAAGTCAGAAATCATGGTTATCAACATTGAATTTGTCAATTGAACAGAATGCTATTTATGCTATTTTTGACGAATTAAAATCTGCAGACAGACACTAAAAAAATTTCATATGAGAAATAACCTGTTTCTTTTATTTTTACTGAGTATGACCGCCATTGCAAATGGTTTTGCGCAAGAGGATGCCGAAGGATGTAAAGACCATCCGTTGCTAACACGCATGCCGGGATATTATATTTCTGAATGTACCCACAATTATAACCAGCTGGATTTTTATGACAGCAAGGGGCAGGAGGTAAAAGTTGAAGGAAATCTCACCTATGCATGGTATGTATTTAACCTTGAATCAGGAAAAACTGAACCAAGTTATTTTCAGATCATAAAAAATTACGCTGATGCAATCATGAAAATCGGTGGCAGGAAAGTATATGAAGATAACGGGCTGGGATGTTATGAACTGAATAAAAACGGAAAAGAATATAAAATTAAAGTCGCCGCAACCAACAACAGCGATATTATTCTGAATATACTCGAAATAGAAGCCATGAAACAGGATATTACCGCAAATGATATGCTGGATGCACTGAATAAGGATGGCTTCATTGCCCTCAACATCCTTTTCGACACAGGCAAATCAACCATTAAAAATGAGTCTCTTTCTATCATCGGACAGGTTTACGAGTTGATGAAGCTTGATCCGGCACTGAACATCAGCATCGAAGGCCATACTGATAACATTGGTGATGCTGCAGCGAATAAAAAATTGTCAAATGACAGGGCCAAATCGGTCATGAATGCCTTGACCGCCAAAGGTATTGATCAAAAACGAATGTCATCTACCGGTTGGGGACAGGAAAAACCGGTCGCTGACAACAGAACCGAGGAAGGAAGAGCAAAAAACAGGAGGGTTGAAATCGTAAAGAAGCCGTAAGCTTTTATTGAGCAAATGCGAACCTAGATCTGATAACTTCTGCAAATGAATATCAAATTATACCGGCCCCAAAACCTCATATTGCAGAACTTCATCGAATACTTTTATATTTTAACCAAGTCTGCGGATGAGGAAACCATTGCTTACCTGACCTTTCCCAACATTTATTCCATGGTTTCGATTAACCGGAATGCAATGATTAAAACCAAAGGGAATACAGTCACAGTAGATTATAATGCGGATAACATTCTGGTGTCGGGCCTTGCAGTAAGATATTTACATCCCTTGCTGATTGAATATTCCGGAGCTGCCAAAGAAATTACCATATGTTTTAAACCACTGGGCCTTAATGCATTTTTAGATCATCCAATAAGCTATTATGCCAAAAATAACACCCTGGATAATAACTTTCAGCCCTTTACCGATTTTCAACAAGAGATGAGATCGGTGATGCAGACAGAAGCCGATGAGAAAAAAATTGCTGCAATGGAAGCCTATTGGATCAGTAAACTTAAAGGTGTAAGCCATCCATTTTTATACCAGGCACTCAACGACATGCTGCTTCCGAACGATAAGGAAATGACCATCGCCGAAATAGCCCGAAAGCATAAGATCTCTCAAAAAACCCTGATCAAACATTTTGAACAACATCTTGGTAAAACTCCCTCTGATTTCAGAAAAATAGTTCGTTTCAGGAATGCCCTCAAACAAAAGGCCGGTGAAAACAAAAAAGACAACCTCACTGACATTACCTACTTTTCCCATTATTTTGATCAGTCTCACATGATCAAGGATTTTAAAGTCCTTACCGGTTATACCCCGAAAGAATTTTTCAAAAAACTCAATTCCAGTTTCGAGGGTAAAATAAACTGGATATTTCTCGGTGAGGGTTAAATTTTTACAATTCCACGAATATCGGTATCCATACTTTTGTGCAGATTGGATCAATGTACAATTGATCCTTATAATAGCATAAAGCCATGAAAAAATCATTTCTGTTTCTGTTTCTGACTGTATTATTCTTCCCCTCTTATGCTTCGATCGATACACTCCGGCATTATACCCCGGGGAGCCCCAGCATTTACTTTCCAACCTATCCTGTTCAGATCGCCCGGTTTATGCTCCCTCAGCCGGGCAACATACTATCACTCCGTGTAACTCTCGGCGGTGATAATCCCGCCGGATCAGCTACTTTGCATCTTTACGGGCACGAAGGCGGTAATATTGTTCCGGACCTCAAACAAGATTTAACCACCCCTGTTACGTTACAGAAAACTACTTCCGGCGACGAAGTGATTTCCGTGACACTGCCTGCACCGGTTCATCTCGACAACAACCAGTTTTTTGTCTGGATCGACAGTTTCCAGAACGCTGCCAAACTTGCATCCGATAATGTTGCTTACCCCGCCTTCTGCCTTGCAGGATCATCTGGCGGTGATTTCTATTACGAATACCTCGAATCATCTGCAGGAGCTCTGTCATATAAACCGAATGCTTTTAAAATCGATGTCATCATCGACTACGAAACTCTTCCTGCCCCCTCCTATTTTGAAGATTATACTGCAGCTTCCGGCATTCTTTCCGACGCTTACTCAAACAGGGGTGCTTCGGTTGGTGATTTCAACAATGATGGCTGGGACGATTTCATCCGCCGTAATCTGCTGTATAAGAATGACCATGGGAATTTTATTGATATCACGGCATCTGCAGGTATTTCAGGAAATCCTTATGCCAGCGCATTTGCCGATATGAACAATGACGGCTTGCTCGACATTGTGTATGTGCTCATTGATTCCATCATAATTTACAGGAATAACGGTGACGAGACCTTTACTCCATTCACTGCTGCCACCTCCAATGCCAGTTATGGCTATGATGGCACCCAAACATTCAGCGTCGCCGATATTAACAACGACAAATATCCTGATCTCTTTATCGGCCGCCTGTGGAAGACGTATCCCAATGCCCTTCCAAATTACCTGTATCTGAACAATAAGGACTTTACCCTGACGGATATCACGACAACCTTGTATCCAACAACCGGCCAGAACCTCAAGCGCACACGGGCCTCGCAGTTTGTCGATTACAATGATGACGGACTGGTTGATCTCTATGTGACAAACTATTACCTCGAACGGGATGAATTCTGGCAAAATAACGGCAACCTGAATTTCGCAAATATTGTTGCCGCCAAAGGGATAGATTCCAACGCCACCGGGTCAAATCACGGAACAGGAGTGGCCTGGGCCGATTATGATAATGATGGCGATATGGACCTTCTTTTGCCGCAGTTTGCCCACCCGGCCTATGTTGTTTTATATGACCACAGAGGTACAACTATCTATCAGAGCAGCGGCCCCCCTGATTATAACTTCACCGACCTAATAGGCCCTCCTTCCATTGATGATGATATTGAATTTGAAGAGACACATGCAGGCGCAGTTTTCGGAGATGTAAACAATGACGGTTTGCTCGACTTCTATATCACGAATTTTTATAACTGTCGGTATTCCGATTTGTACGTTCAGAAACCCGATCACAAGTTCGAACTGAAAACCCAATACTACCTGCCTAGCCAGTATTTCAATACCGGTGAGGATGCCCTGATGTTCGATTATAACAATGATGGGAAGCTCGATCTGATCACCGGACAGTTTAATAAGTATTTCACGATGTTTAAAAATAATTTCCCGGGGAATAACAATTATCTGAAGTTGCTGCTGAGATCAACCAGCGGGAATTCATACGCTCTCGGAGGCCGTGCAACAGTGTATTCGGGCCAGCAACAATTTACAAGAGAAGTTTATACCGGGAGAGGAGCACGAATGGGTGATCCGTATACCCTGCACTTCGGTTTGGGTACCTCCGCCACCATAGATTCAGTTGTTGTGAAATGGCCTGTACATCCGCCGGTGTATGAAACTTTTAAAGGACTTGAAGTAAACCGTGCATATACTCTCTTTGAAGGAGGACAGATTATAATCACCGGACAAGCAGAAAAAAAGATAGTAAATTCCTTTAAGGTTTATCCGAATCCTGCCAGGGAACAATTTACTGTTTCGGGCTGCCTGAACGATGAATCTGAGATTGAGCTGACAATCAGAAATATTACAGGCGCGGAAATCGCAGAAATGCTGCCAAAAACGAAGATCCCTGCCGGCCCGTTCTCATATAAAATATCAGGGCAGCAGATATCACATCTTTCTTCTGGGGTTTACCTGATCTGCCTCAAAACAGGAGGCCTGGACCATTTTGAGAAACTGGTCCTTATAAAATAACACCCAAACGATTAACCCGGGAGATTCGAAAAAATGACATCTGCAAGATATGATCGCAGTGAGGAGATACTATTTATTTACAATACTTGTCTGACCTCTTTTATTGAAATTGCCAATGCATCAAGGGAATATTTTCTGAATAACGAAGTGCCCAAAAAATTGAAAATACTGGAGTTTGCAACTGCAGAGCCTTCAAAGATGTCGTTAAAAGAGCGGGCAAAATTGAAACCTATTCCAAACATCTGGATCGAAAATTTTTCTTCCATCCGGCATGCCGTTATAAGCACTGACCTGAGTATCGTGGTCAATGTTTTGCTGCTCCAAAAAGAAATCAGCCACTCAAAATACGCTATAAATATATTTTCTACAGAACCAGCCGCCAGGCGATGGTTATCTGAAAAATAAACCCCGAAGCAAGCCAAATAAATAGCAAGGTTTAGTAAATTGCCGCTCGAATAAGCCTGAGCCCGGATGAAACTGCCATTGTATAAATTTTTGCTCCTCTCCCTGGGCTTGCTGGTTTTTTCCCTGCCTGCATCGGCCCAGGATCAAAGGCATTACACCTGTTACCGCACTTCAGGGCAGATTGTGGCCGACGGACTGCTTAATGAACCTGACTGGGTTTTGGCCGAATGGTCAGACAATTTCGTCGACATTACCGGGAACCCGAAATTAAAACCTTCCTTTCAGACCAGGATGAAACTGCTCTGGGATAAAGAGTATATCTACATCGCTGCCGAACTTAAGGAACCTCATATCTGGGCGAACATCCGCCAAAAAGATGAAGTAATATTCAATGACAATGATTTCGAAATTTTTTTCGATCCTGACGGAAATGGCCTTGACTATTACGAAATCGAAGTAAATGCACTCGGTACGATCTGGGACCTGATGCTTACAAAGGCCTATACCAAAGGTGGCCAACCTTTGAGCAGCTGGGACCTGCAAGGCATGAAGACCGGTATCCACATCAACGGGTCGTTGAACGATCCTTCAAAGTCCGACACCTCATGGATTGTCGAAATGGCCTTACCCATCAGGGAACTGATGAAGGGAAAAATGCAGCTCAGTAGTCCGGCCGAAGGGGTTCAGTGGAGGGTGAATTTCTCGAGGGTGGAATGGAAAACCTTCGTATCAAACCATTCTTACCAGAAAAAGAAAGACACTAAAACCGGGAAGAACCTGCCCGAAGACAACTGGGGATGGTCGCCAATGGGTGAAATCTCGATGCATATCCCTGAACGATGGGGAAGGCTGGAGTTCTCCGAAGACAACATCCGCCCTCAACCATTACCCTTTAAAAGTGAAAAACAGAAACAGGAATTCAGGATCTGGATGTGGATGGGTGCCCATGAATCCTGGAAAGCCCGTCAATGGGATTCGGTATTTTCAGTATTAAGCAAGGCAGGGATTTCAGGATTGCTTACCCATGCAGGTCCTGCAACCCTGCGCATCATGATCCCTCTTGCACATAAACACGGGATAATCGTTGAAAAATGGTTCATAGCCATGATGAACAACGATACAAGCCTGATCAGTACACACTCTTCCTGGTTCGTACTGAGCAGGGAAGGTAAATCCTCCGTTACCGATCCGGCATATGTCGGTTATTACCGCTTCCTTTGTCCGTCAAATCCAGGGGTCCATCAGTATTTAAAGACTGTGCTTGATGAATACCTGCGGATTGAGGGGCTCGATGGGATCCATCTTGATTATATCCGGTACCCGGATGTCATCCTGCCACAGGCCCTGTGGACCACTTACGGCATAGTGCAGGACAAAGAATATGCTCCTTATGACTATTGCTATTGTAAAGTTTGCCTTGAAAAATTCAGAAAACAATCCGGGATTGATCCTCTGAAAATGACACAGCCAGACACAAATCAGGCATGGAAAATATTCAGATATGATCAGGTTACCTCACTGGTTAAAGAGCTTGCAGATTATTGCAAGTTGAAGAAGAAGAAAATCTCGGCTGCTGTCTTTCCCGGTCCGTCCATCGCAAAACAGCTGGTGAGGCAGGAATGGGATAAGTGGCCGCTCGATGAAGTCATGCCTATGCTCTACCAGGGTTTCTATTACGGCAGCCTCGACTGGATCAGGCTTGAGACAGAAGAAGGAGTAAAATCGGTATCACAGGATACTCCATTGTTCAGCGGCCTTTACATTCCTTCTTTAAATCCCAGGGAGCTGAGGTCGGCCATCAGCAAAAGCATTGAAGGCGGAGCAAGCGGGATATGCCTGTTCAATTATGAATCCATGACTACCCGCTATTGGCAGGTACTGCAACAAGTTCTCAGACCATGAAAAAAACAATGTGGAGTATAAGTCTGATCGTCTCTTTTCTCGCGATCATTAATTCACTGAAGGCACAACCAAACACGCCGTATTCAAATACCGATATTATGAAAAGCAGCAGGATCAGAATCGAAATGCTTTTTCCCGGGGGTAAGCCAAAGGCCCTTATTTTAAGTTTTGATGACGGACAAATTGCCGACAGGCGGCTTGTGAAACTAATGAATGAGTATAGACTGAAAGGGACTTTTCACCTGAATTCAGCAAAGCTGGGAACATCAGGCTATCTTAAAAAAGAAGAAGTCAGGGCTCTGTATAAAGGACATGAAGTTTCGGCACATACTGCCAATCACCCTAACCTTACCACCTTGTCGAAAATCGACATGATCTATGAGATTGTCGAAGACAGGAGGGAACTCGAAAGACTGAGCGGGAATACTGTGAGGGGCATGTCATATCCTTTTGGCAATTATAATGATTTTGTCATCGAAACAATACAAGGCCTGGGCATTGAGTATGCAAGGACTGTCAACGATACTTATAAATTCGGCATACCCGATGATTTTCTTAAATGGGATCCGACTGTCCATCAATTTGGGAAAGCGTATTTTACTCCGAATGATCCTGAAAAAGACAAACAGGAACTGTCTGGATTTTATAAGCTTGTAAGCGATTTTCTTAAATCGGATAATCCTGCGCTTTTCTATGTGTGGGGACATAGTTGGGAGAATGACGGAGCAGGTGACAGGTGGAACGAAATGGAAAAATTTTTCAGGTTGGTATCTAATAATCCTGAGATATGCTGCATCACGCAGATAGAACTGGTCGATTACATCAATGCCTTTAAAAACCTTAAATTCTCTGTTGAAAAAAACTTAATTACGAACCTGGGGTCTCTTGATGTCTTTTTGAAAATGAATGGCAAGGTTTATAAAATTGCAGCCGGGACCACATTAGTCGTACCTGAATAAAGCAACCTGCTGCTTGCATCATCTGAGAACAATTTTCTTGTGTTTTTCATGGAAATTCTGGACTTTTACGTTTTGTTTTTCATATCCCAGCATCATTTCTATCCAAAGTTTGTACCATGAAAAAGATTCCCCGAAAATATCTCGGACTTCCTCCCGCAATACTTGCCGTTGCAGGGTTAACGGGATTTAAAGACAACGCCCCTGCCCGGACCGTAACGCATCCGAATATCCTGCTGATCATGGTCGACCAGATGCAAACTCCACCCGAAGGATATAAAGACGGCGAGGGTGCTGTAAAGGATTTAAAAGAGATACTGGGTTTCAAAACGCTGAGTGACGGAAATTCATATAGCCGTTTCTTTCCCGGCCTGCTGCGCCTGAGACAGAACGCAGTGATCCTGAAAAAACATTATACTGCATCTTCTGCCTCGGTTCCAAGCCGTTCCTGCATCATGACCGGGCAGTATTCGACCGTGACCGGGGTTACCCAGACCGACGGACTGTTCAGGTCGGCCGAAACGGTTCCCTTCCTCGACTCCCTTGGTGCACCTACAATTGGCGATCTGTTCAGGGCTGCCGGTTACACCACCCACTATTTCGGGAAATGGCATGTTTCAGACCCCAAACCACCCACTTACCTTGAACCCTGGGGATTCGCCAACTGGGAAAGCTCATATCCCGAGCCTCACGGAGGTTCCAACAAAAACCTGGGGGTTTACCGTGATGTCATGTTCACAAACAATATCGTTGATTTCCTTCAGACCATGGGAGGCGATACCACCCAGGCTCCCTGGCTCACCGTGGCCTCGCTTGTAAATCCGCATGACGTCAGCTCCTTTCCGATCAACTGGCAGGTACCGCCCGACACAAACGGGGTTGTTCGATGGGCAGGTTATCCACCTCCTTTGCTTTTTCCTGTACAGGGAGATACAAGCACCTGGGGCGCAGTGCCGACCTGGGAAAACGGACAACAGGTTTATAAGAACATACGGGTCGCACTGAACCCCGAAGGCTTTCCGCAGGAAAACTGCGCCCTGCCCCCTACCTTTGGTGAGTCCTTAATCGACAAGCCCCGCTGCCAGCAGGACTATGCTTTTAAATGGGGTCTCGCATACGGCGCAAATACAGATTACAATTTTATCGTCAATCACCAGGATTACCGGTCCTCCCTGCCATTCCAGCTCCAGGGAACCGACTATTCAGAATGGTCGCTCCGGTATATGCAGTTCTATTTCTACTGCCAGTACCTTGCCGAACTGCAAATCCGCCGGATATTGAAAGCCCTTGACGAAAACCGTCTTACCGACAATACCATCGTTGTGTTTCTTTCAGATCACGGGGAAATGGCAGCATCCCATGGCGGGATCATACAGAAATGGCATAACGCCTATGAAGAATCGGTGAGGGTTCCGATGGTCATTTCTTCACCTCTTGTCAACTCGAACAAAGATCAGATGAGGGAAATAACCGAGCCCACCAGTTCCATTGACCTTGCGCCGACCCTGCTTGGACTTGCAGGAATCAATACAAAAGCCCTGGCCGAAAAAATGTGTAGCTCCCGTCACAGCCCGGGGATAACCCAATTCCCCGGGGCTGACCTCTCATCGTATATCAGGGGGACCAGCACCGGGCCCATTATAGGCCCCGACGGAAACCCCAGGACCGGGGTTCTGTTTATGAGCGATGATATGATCACCGGGATCAGTGATTCAAGCAAAATTCCTCAGTTCAATTTATTCCTGCACCGGGTCGATTCAACGAAAAACCTGGGATATCCGCTTGTTGAAGGCCCTGTTCGCCAGCCCAATAACGTAAGGGCTTTCTGCACCGGGGACTGGAAGATCGTTCAGTATGTCGATCCGAAAGGAATTGCAAACGAGGAATGGGAACTTTATTGCCTCAGCAACGATCCAAACGAGGAAAACAACCTCGATAATTACGCCAGCGGGGAAGTACGTGCCAATGCGTATGTGCCCGGCATGACCCGTGAACAGCTGATTGCGAAAAATGATACCCTGAAAAATCAACTTGCCAGGGTCACCGGAATTGCCGAAACTGCTGCTTTGCCGAAACAGGTACAACTGTTCCAGAATCTGCCCAATCCCTTCACTCAGCAAACAAATATTTCCTTTTATATCCCCGTTGCCGGGCCTGTTTACCTTGTGATCACCGATCTTACGGGAAAGGTCGTTAAAACCCTCGAAAACCGTATCCTGCCTGCAGGTATGCATCAATACACGTTTGATGCCGTGCAGTCATCCGGGGGCATCTACCTGCTAACACTGAAGTATAACAAGCAGCAGCTGGTAAAGAAAATGATACTGTCGAAATAAAAACAATCTCTGCCTAGGGTGTTCTTCAATATCCCTTCGGCCAGGCGCTTGCCCATTTCTTCACGTTTGAAGGCGGACGCTGGTTTTTCAGTTCATTGGCCATGAACTCAAAATAAGGCTCGCTGTGCCTGTAAAATAGTTTGAATCCCGCACAGAGATAATTTAAACCAGGCTCTCCCTCAGGAGTACTGATGATGCGGTTTTTAGGGCATTCCCCCTTGCAGAGATCAAGGAATTCGCACTTACGGCAAAATACAGGAAGCGAATCCCTTTTATCCCTGCCAAACTTTAGCTGGAACTCCGAGCTCATCAGAGTCAGAAGCGATTTCTCATTGATGTTACCCAGCCTGTATTCAGGAAAAACATAATGGTCACAGGCATATACATCCCCGTTGTATTCCACAGCCCCTGCATTTCCGCAGGTTTCGGCCGATACGCAAACAGGAGGGGGAACACCCATCCAGTTTGCAAGCACACAATCGAAAGTAAGCACAAAATAATCACCGACATCCTTACGCACCCATTCATCGAATATCCTGACCAGGAAATTCCCGTAATCAAAGGAATCAACAGTCCAGTCGGTAACCTCGGCATTCCTGTTCTGCTTTGCAGGCTGAATGCTGAGTTCACCCGGCTTTGCCCTGGGATCGGTCCACTCAACCACCGGAAGGAACTGCATAAAGCGGCTGCCTGCACCTTTTAAAAACCGATAAACCTCATCCGGGAACTTAACATTATAATCATTGACTGCGGATAAGGTATTGAATTCGACCTTATGCTTTACCAGTAATTCAAGGCCTTTCATGCATTTCACAAAACTGCCATGTCCGTTATTGTATTTCCGGTAATGATCGTGGCAGTGCTCAGGTCCGTCGACCGAAAGGCCGATCAGGAATTTCTGGTCGCTGAAAAAACGGCACCACTCATCGGTAAGCAGGGTGCCGTTTGTCTGCAATGAATTCTCAATTACTCTTCCCGCACCGTATTTCTGTTGCAGTTGAATGATCTTCCTGAAGAAATCCATTCCCCTCATGATAGGCTCCCCTCCATGCCAGGCAAAGAGTACGACCGGGTCTCTCGAGGTATAAATAGTCTGTGCAATATACGTTTCGAGCAGCTTCTCGCTCATCGCGCATTGCTGCTGGTCCTCTGGATATAGCTTTGCCTTCTCAAGGTAATAACAATAGGCGCAGTTCAGGTTGCATGCCGACCCTATGGGCTTTACAACAAGTGAAAAAGGAAGCTGGGGTGAAATGTTTATGCCCATTTTCATGAACTGTAAGGAAAACTGTCACAGACTACAGCTGATTATTTCTGTGAATCAATATATCGCTGCAGATCCGACTGGCTTGAAGAACGCAGAGCGCCCTTAACCCGGTCATAATTAGAGGGGTCCCAGCAATGAGAATATGCATATTTCGCTAAGCTAAGTCTCGAAGATTCTCCCGACATAAGATAGATCAGGTCGACGATCTGCTCTGCTTTCAGGCAGTTCTTGTCGGCCAGGTTCTTCGACTGCGAAAGTTTCGGCCCGTCGAAAGGTGCGTTGGAGATCATTTCCCTGGAAGCAATGAAATTCGGCTCATCCATTGGATTTGAACAGCCTTTTCCGCTCTTGCCCGATGGCTTGGATTCAACAACCGCAGTCTCCGTCGATACCTTCTCTGCCTTCTTTGCACTGTTATCTGCAGCAGTGGCAGCCTTGTCTTCATTGTGAACATATTCGGAACTCGTTTTCTCAAGAATGAGTGTGCCTTTGCCCGAGTTTCTGATTACATAATACATCTCAGACCCCGGAGAATTAAAAATGGTTTTCGAGATTACCGGGATGGTACTGGATTCAAAAAGGATGCGGAGTTTAAAAGTCGGCCCGCCCGGACGGTCAGTCTCAACGCGGCTTGCAGGTTTGTCGTTGCGCGGTGAATCATTTATATAAGCGGTGAATTTTTCTCCTTTCTCGGAGAAGATCACTATCGATAACTGGGCACTTGCTTTCCCGGCAAACATCAGCGCCAGGACCAGTGGTATAAAAATGCGTATGGATTTCATATCATTCGGTTTTAAGTTTTGTTTATACAACGGTAAAATTAGAAAACTGTTATTGAGTTTTATTTTATTTAAGATTATTTTAATAACCTTTGCTCCTCCGTAACCTCAAGTGAAGGTCATCGGTATATTGTATGACAGGGATGAACAGAACGATAGCTATAATCGCCCCTTTGATCGACAGGCACCAGGTGCATCCCGATTTCATCCTGAGGCTGAAAAATAGTAATCGGGAACTGACCCTGGCAGCGCTGCACGAACTGGCCGAAAAGCGATTTGACCCTTACCAGGTTTCCCGTGGTTTCGATTACGAAGAGATTGTCCCGGCTGCCGGGTACTATCTCCAGGGCCTGCTGCACCAGCAAGGCTATGACACCATACTCACCAGTAAATACGACAAGGAAACCCTCAGGACTGTCGCCGGCAAAGACCCGTTTGCAGTCCTTGTTTCCACTACCATGATCGTCACTGCAGAATCGCTTCTTGAACTGTTCTCGATGATCCGTAAGGAAATACCCGATACGCCAATAATCGCCGGAGGAGTTTTTGTGTGGAAAAATTATTTTCTTTACCTCGACCATCTCAGGGATTCTCAGCAGTTCCCTCTTCATCCTGCCATACTTTTCCATCCTGACCATGCAGGGATGACTGCGGATGTCCTTATCGTGGCCCCCCACGGAAGATCCTCTTTGCTTGAAATCCTTGCATCTCTCGAAATGCGCAGAAAATCATCATTCGGGCATATCGCAAACCTTGCCCTGCCTGCGAAAACAGGGTTTGTATTTACAAAAAGAGAAGAAGAGCAGGTCGATTACAATGAAGATTACACCCGCTGGGACCTGGTAAGTGAAATGCCTGTAAAAATCCCTCTCCGCACATCCATCGGCTGTCCGTACCGCTGCACTTTTTGCGACTTCTACCGTCTGTTCCCCAGGGTGTTCATCCGCAGTGAAAACAGTCTTTCAAAAGAACTGAAACTGATGAAGGAGAGACTGGGGAGAACACCGGCTGTCATCCATGTTTCTGACGATAATGTATTTATCAATAAGAAACGCGTTCAGGAAGTCTGCAATGCGATCATCGGGTCGGGGATCAGGAACTGGGCCGGTTTCATGAGGGCAGGAGAATATTCCGAAGAGGAGATGAACCTGATCGTCAGATCAGGGCTGACCCTTGGGTTTATAGGGGTCGAATCGGGCGATCCCGGGCAGCTGAAGCGGATGAACAAGAACCAGGACATTGAAAAAATGAAACGGGGGCTCGAACAATTCGATGCACATGGCATTAATACAATGATGACTTTTGTCGTTGGATTTCCGGGAGAAAACCAGCAGACCATAGAGAATACAATCAGCTTTATGAATTCTCTTTTCCTGCCAAACCTTCTCGCCAGTTACCGCATGTTTACACTTCTTGTCGAACCCATGAGCCAGTTGAACAATCCTGCAGTCCGGGCAAAATGGAATCTTACAGGAACCATGGGAAAATGGTCGCACTATACTATGAATTCCGAGGATGTGTATAAAGCCGGCTTCAGCCTCTTCAGCGGGATCAGCAGCATCCCCTATCATTATGGAGAAGAAAGCAACTTTTTCAACAGGGTAAAATTCAGGTTTCCTGCCCGGAAATCCCTGATGCAGCTCAGGCAGCAACTTACGGTAAAACTGATTGAAGATGCTCCCTGGGATCAGGCTGGATCCATTCTTGAGGACATGGCAAAGCAGATGAATCTGCCTTTTACCGGCATCAGCGAATCTCTGAGGAATGAGATCTTCGTTCCCTTCCCGACACAATCTCCCGAGACGAAATAAAGGCCTCTTTGATATTTATACCTATAAAGGTTTAATAATATTATTTTTATTTTGACTAATTCCAAACAATCCATTGTATATTTGCGGTGTAATAAAAAACCTCCCGGGATTACAGGTTGTTTTCCGGAATCATTAAGCAATAACAGCCTTAACCAAAAATTCAGATAACATGCAAAAGATCGTATATATAATGCTGACGGTGATCACCATCGCCCTGGCAAGCAGTACTTTCGCACAGGATAAACCATATAAGAATGGCTCCGTATGGAGTGTAGGCCTGATTAAAACCAATGCAAACATGAGTAAAGAATATCTTACTCAATTAAAATCAACATGGATCGCTGTTCATGATGAAGCTGTCAAGCAGGGACTGATCCTGTCATACAAGGTTCTGTCGGGTAGCGCTGCAAATCCTGAAGACTGGGACATCCTGCTTCTGGTCGAATACAAGAACATGGCAAGTCTCGACGGACAGGAAGCCAAATGGGATGAAATACAGAAAAAGGTTGTGGGTAATGAAGATATGCAGAAAAAACTGAATGAGAACAGGTTGAGTATGCGCACAGTCTTCGGGGGGAAACTGCTACACGAGATTGTTTACAAGTGACGAAAATTCTATACAAAATAAACGCCTGACACTTTATTCGTTCAGGCGTTTTTTATTAATATCCGGTTCTTTCCCTGAGAAAAGGGGTTTAACCTTTAGGATTAACCGAGCAAGCTGGAGTCTATTGCTTAATGAATTTCCCCTTTGCAAAATAGTTATCACCATTGAGAAACACAAAGTAAATGCCGGCTTTAAGGTTACTTATATCAATCCTGACTTTTTGTCCTGTGATCTGCCGGGTAATGACTTCCTGACTTTGACAGTCAAAAATGGATAATTTTCCCTGTTCTGCCGATGCTTCAATAGTGATTTCAGTAGAGGCGGGAATGGGGTATATTTTCAACTGGTTTGATGCTTCATCCAGGTCATCAACCCCAACCGCATACCCCCCGCCATTCGTAGTTTTGAGTATGGTGCCGGCGTCTCCAACGGTATAACCTGTATTCTGGTCAACAAAATAAACCAGCCAAAGATTATTGGAAGTCCCAGTTTGTAAAACCATCCAGGTATTTCCGCCATCAATAGTTTTAATTATTTTGCCACCCTCCCCCACCACAAAGCCTGTTGTGGCATCCGCGAAATAAACAGAATACAATTCCGGAAAATATTCGGAGGATTTAAGTGTCCATGTTGCCCCGGCATTCGTAGTTTTAATGATTATCCCTTTATTTGTGATCATGCTGAAACCCACAGCATATCCTATATCAGGAGTTGCAAAATAGACAGAATTCAGAAGACTGTACTGGGATCCGAAATTCTGATGCGCCCAACTGGACCCTCCGTTGGTTGTCTTAATAATCGTACAATAATAGTTCAAATCTACCCCTACCGCAAAACCGGTTAATTCACTTGTAAAAAACACAGAACTCAGTTGGGCCTGCACTCCTGAGTATTGTGTTGTCCAGCTGACTCCGCCATTCGCAGTTTTCACAATGGCAGAATACCCGTTTGTGCCCCCGACTGCATGGCCATGATAAGCATCTGTAAAATGAACCGACGATAATGCCAGGTTTGTTCCAGAAGTCTGGCTTGTCCAGCTGACTCCACCATTGACCGTTTTAAGTATTTTTCCTCCATCGCCTGTAATATAACCGGTATCCACGTCGGTAAAAAAAACTGAATAAAGGGTGGATGAAGTACCCGAAGGCTGACTTGTCCAAATATCTCCGCCATTAATTGTGCTTAATATTATTCCGTTGCTGCCGACAACATGGCCTGTATTCTGATCGGTAAAACTAACAGAACCCAGGGTTTTGGTCGTTCCTGAATTCTGCTTGAACCACTGTGCTCTTGCATCGCTTAATGCCAGCAATGCAATGAAAAGAATGAATACTTTTTTCATAATTATGGTTTTAGTGTCGGACAAATATATCTCCCGCTGGAAACGGATCAAAATTATTCTTCGAAACACCATTCGTTGATGTTGCGATAAATCCAAAATTTGCTAAAAGGAAAAGGAAGAAACAGCAGAAATTACTAAATCACTACTTGCCTGTCTGGGTTTTTGCCGGAAATATGAAATACATTTCTGGCTGTAGAGCTTTATTAATTGATTAAAGAAGAATCTGATCCGGAAAAAATCACTTCTTCGTTACAAACATACCATCCTTGATCATGGCTTTCACAGTGGATTTCGCGAAAGTGTAGGCCAGCTTGTCGGTGCCATCTTCCAGCGTTCCGTTAACAGAAAAGGCCACCAGGGCATCCACCTGCAGCGAATCAGCGATGACCATGAAAGCTTCGCGCGATTTGATATTAGACTGTTTGATATTGGCGTACGCTGTGATTGCAGCAATGCCTTTTTCGTTAAGGAATTTTTTCATGATAAAAATGTTAAGTTGGTCATCGTAAAGGCAGAGAAAAAGCTGTTTGAAGAAAATTAATTTGACATGCAAAATATGACACTTATGGCATCACAGACCAGGAGGTCTAACCCCCGGGAGGTATAAGGAGGATTAACTAAAAATTCCAAAATTTTTCAATTCTTCAAGTAACGCTTCACTACTCACCGGCTTGGCTATAAAACCATCACAACCTGCGTCAAATGCCTTTTTCTCGTCACCTGTCATCGCATGAGCAGTGATGGCAATGATTGGAATATCTTTCCGAAATAACCTTATTTCCCTGGTAGCTTCAAAGCCATTCATTAAAGGCATTTTAATATCCATAAGCACCAATGATATCTCTGGATGTTCACGGCAAATATCCACCGCTTCTTTGCCGTTTTTTGCCTGGAATATTGCTGATGTATGCTTTTTTAAAAACGATTCCAGGTATAACCTGTGCGTAAATTCATCCTCAGCAATAAGGATTACAGGGAGTTTAAACTGAGCATACTTTTTCACTGGCTTACTGTTCTCAACATTCTCGGGGATGCCGGGTTTATTGGGAAGTGAAAACAGAACTGTGGTTCCTTCACCTTTTTCAGATTCCAGGCTGATTTCTCCTCCCAGTAACTTTGTAAGCCCTTTGATGATCGACAAGCCTAATCCACTGCCTTCATGACCGCGCGTATTGGCAATATTTTCCTGCATAAAACTTTCAAATATTCGTTCCTGCGCCTCTTTTTCAATACCTATACCCGTGTCTCTAATAAAAAAATCAATGTTCTCCGTATGTACAGAATATCCCAGGGTGATGCCGCCTTTTTGAGTAAATTTAACAGCATTGTCAAGTAAATGGTAAATGATTTTTCTGAATAATTCGGGATCTGTCTGTATGCTGAAATCTTCTGTATCTGCAGGAATTGAAAGGGAAAACCCGAGTTTCTTTATCTCGCAAAAAGATTGAAAATTATCCTTTAAATTTATCAGCACCTTATTGATTATAACAGCTTTGCGATTGACTTCGATGGAGCCGGATACGATCAACGATATATCCATATAATCAGTGATGGTATTTACCAAACGTTCACTTGAGGCTTTAAGCAATGATAAAAATTGAGTCTTCTCTGCATCAGTCAGGTCTGGCTCGGTCAGGAATGCACCAAAGCCAAGGATCCCGTTCAGAGGCGTACGTACTTCATGAGAGATGTTTTGCATGAAAGCCGTTTTCAGACGGTCGCTGGCTTCGGCTTTTTCCTTAGCGGCAACAAGCTCAAGGTTTTTCTTCTCAACTTCAATAGTGCGCTCAATGACCTTTTCTTCCAAAATATGATTTTGATTTTCAAGCTGCTGATGCATGTAACGTGCTTCAAGCAGGATCCTGATTCTCAGTCCGGCCTCAATGAGGTCAAATGGCTTTACCAGAAAATCATTCGCTCCGGCCGACAGGGCCCGTTGTTTGGTCTCGGTAGTCATATCCGCAGTAAGAACCAGTATGGGGAAATACGTTCCCTGTGGTATCATACCCCTCAATTCCTCCATCACCTCAAAACCGTTAAGGTGAGGCATTAACAGATCAAGCAGGAGAATATCAGGTTTGAACGAATTGAAAAGTCCTTGTACCAGCCTTGGGTCCGTAGTTGTTTTAATATTTGTATAACCCTGCATCTCGAGTAAGCCAACAAGAATATCAACGTTGGCTTCCTTGTCATCCACAATAAGGATGTTCGAATTTTTCAACCATGAATTAATCATAGATCATTCATTTATCTGTATTTCCATTGCCTACCCACTCATCTACCATCAGCAAAAAACTGATTATTTCAAGTGGCTTGGTTAAATAATCTCTGGCACCTGCCAGCATTAAATTCTCAACTTGCTGAGGCATGGCATCAGCGCTGATTATGACGACGGGGATATTGCAAGTCTTTGAATTTGCCTGTAGTTTTGCCAATACTTTGCTCCCATGCATGTCGGGAAGATCCAGATCGAGCAATATCAGATCAGGAGCGTAATCAATTGCCAGATTCACAGCTTGTTTTCCCGAAACGGAAGTGATTAAACGTATAGCCGGGCGCTGATTCTTAAGAATTTCTTCCACCAGCTCCGCATTGGAGATGTTATCCTCAATGTATAAAATGGTTGCGGCTTTTTCGGTGATGCCCGATTCAGTTTTCGCAGTTTCATTTGACCTTGAACTCAAGGTTTTCTGACTTTCAGCCAGCGGCAGCTCAATCCAGAAGGTACTTCCTTCCCCCGGGATACTTTCCACACCTACCCTCCCACCCATAGCATCCATCAATTTTTTCACAACAGTAAGCCCGAGCCCTGTGCCTTCAGTTTCAGATTTTTCAGCACCTATCCTTTCGAAAGGATGAAATAGCTTTCCCAGGTCCTCCGCACTGATCCCGGGTCCCATATCACTTACTGAAATCCTTACTGCCGGGATGCAATCAGGTATCGCTTCCTGTAAAACAGTTTGTATAATTACAGATCCTCCTTCACGGTTATACTTAACTGCATTGTTTATCAGATTAAGTAATACCTGTTTTAACCGCTGAATATCGGCTTTTACAAAAAGCTGGTTACCGGGTGATGATACTAATTCTGTTTTAAGATTACGCATTACTGTGTTCGGGTGTACAATATCGATCATCTCCCCTATAATAATACTTAGCTGAACCGGTTCCAGGGAAAGGGTTATACGACCCGCTTCAATCCGCGAAATGTCCAGAACTTCATTGATTAATTGCAGCAAATGAGTTCCGCTTGCTAAAATATGATTAACCCCTTTTTTTTGACCAGGGTTCAGCTGGCCCATCTGCATCAGTTGTGCAAAGCCCAGAATTGAATTCATCGGGGTCCTCAGCTCATGGCTCATACGTGAAAGGAATTCACTCTTTGCTACATTTGCCTTTTCCGCTTCATTTCTTGCATTGATGATTTCCGCTTCTGCAAGCTTCCGCTCAGTGATATCAATCATTATTGTCAATAAACACAACTCCTGCCCTATGTATATGGTCTCGGCCGAAAACAATCCGATCATTGTGGAACCGTCTTTTCTTGTAACCTCAACTTCAATTTCTCTGACCGGAATATTCTGACTTAGTTTTTCAAGTATTGAGGTTCTCAGCAGGGAATCTGTAAAAAGTTTAAGTTCAATTGAACTTTTCCCAACGACTTCCTCGCGAATAAAGCCTAATTTATTCAGAAATGAATTATTAATATCAATAAACCTTCCATCTAAACCTGATATAGCCATCAGGGCCGAGTTTGACTGAAAAGCTTTGGAAAACTTCTCTTCCGAAAGCTTGATTTTTGAAATATCCTTACTTACTCCGAAAATCGCAGGATTACCATCCCATAAGCCAGTCTTAACCCTTGTTTCCACGGGTATATAATTTCCCGATCTGGTGATCAGTGGAACCGGACAATAATCAGCCGTCCCTGCAAGCATTTCGCCTACTATTCTGCCGGCTTCTTCACGGCGTTCGGCCGGACGATTAGTACGGATTTTCCGAAAAGTTCCGGTGTTGAATATTCAAGTCTTTTTGTAACTGTGGAATTGGTATGAATCATGTTTCCCTGTTCGTCGAGAACAAAAAGGAAGTCATCAATAGTATTGAAAAAAGTTTCATAATTATACCGGGTCTGATCCAATAATGTTTCTACTTTCTTCTCATCCGTGATATCCCAGTTTGTACCAATCATGTGCAAGGGTGTTCCGGCGTCATCACGCTGAACGATAGCAAGCGCCCTTATATTCCTGATAGTTCCATCAGGCCGGACCACCCTGAATTCGGTATCGAACTCCTTTTCACCCTCAATTGCCATCCTGATTTCTGCATCGCCCCGTTGGCGGTCGTCAGGATGGAGCCCTTTCTGCCAGGCCTCATAGGCTCCGCTGAAATCCTTCTCCTGCAGTCCGTAAAGAGAAAACATCTGGGCATCCCACACCAGGATATTGCCGACAAGATCATAATCCCACACCCCCACTCCTCCGGCACGTGCCGCTAATTTTAGTCGGGCCGAAACTTGTTTCAGCTGTTCTTCTGTCTGTTTGCGTTCGGTGATATCTTTAATAAATCCGTGCCATAGCACGGTACCGTCGGCCTCGCGCTGCGGTGCTGCATTGCCTGATAACCAGCGAACATCTCCATTCTCAAATTTCACGCGATACTCATGGTTCCAGATTGTGAGATCCTTCGCCGAAAGCTGTATCGTTTCTACCACCGCCCCGATGTCATCAGGGTGAATCCTAGAGAATACAGTTGAAGCATCCTTTGTTACATCTTCCGGACTAACACTGTAAATCTCACGGATACCTTCACTGGCATAGGGGAAGCAGGAGCTGCCATCAGGGTGCAGCCTATACTGGTATACAACACCCGGAACACGGTCGGCAATCTTATGAAGCGTGTTAAGAGCTTCCTCCAATGCTTCTGCTGCCTTGTTCCTGGCTTCATATTCAAGTTTCAGATGTTCATTGGTTAAAGCCAGCTGGGCTGTCCTTTCATCGACAGTAAGCGCAAGGCTTACATTTAGTTTGCGAATTTCGTCTTCCGCAAGTTTGCTATCAGTGACATCCCTGTATTTCCATAAATGGCCTGTGTATTCATTATTGCTATATGTTGGAATATAATCTCTTTCAAAATGCCGTCCATCCACCAATGCCAGTTCCTCATTGAATACTGCAACCTTGTCTGCCAGTATCCGGCTGATATCAGCAACAAATTTTTCAGGATTTTTGAAATAGATTTTACTCTGCTCCGCCGATTCTGAGCAATCCGCACCGATGAGAGCCTGGGCTGGTACCTGGATGCCAAACATTTCGCAAAAAAGCTCGTTGGTCAATAAAATTTTCCTGTTTGCACTCTCAAGCAATATACCTTCCTGCAGGTTGATGATAAGATTTGATAAAAGAGTCGTTTTATTCTGTATTTCTCTTTCATAATTCTTTCTATCGGTGATATCGCGAATGGTCCCGGTTATTCTATATGGCCTGCCGTTGGCATCATATATAAGAGTTGATGAAATCGCAATTGATAAAACTGCACCATCTTTGTTTCGTAAAGACAATTCATAATCGGTCACGCTTCCCCGTTTTTCGATTTCCGAAAAAAAGGAAATCCGGTCTTCCTGGTTTTCATAAAATGCGACAAGCGACTTCCCGATAAGCTCATCCCGGGTATATTGTCCTTTCGAAATAATTTCTATGGAAGGACTGATTTCAAGAATAGTGCCATCAATTGTTGATTCGTAATATGCATCATGAATACTTTCGAATATTTTGCGGTATTTTTCTTCGCTTTCCCTCAATATCTTCTGGGAGTGTTTACGTTCGGTAATATCAACCACGATCAGATGGCATTCTTCTCTGTCTTCGGTTGCAATACCTGAAATGTGGATGTATATTGACAATTCATCTTTTGTCAACAGCTTTACTTCACATGATTCTTTGTCTTTCGTGCTGAATGCTTTTGTGAGGAATACATCGAATTCTTGTTTTGTATCATCTGAAACAAAAAAACCGAACGACTTGTTTATTAATTCAGATCGATCACTCCCGATAATTTCCGCTCCTCTTAAGTTTAGCTGGAGGATCTTTCCTTCTTTCGACAACGAAAAATAGCCCGATGGTGCAAAATCGTACAACTCAACAAATTTCAATTTCTCAGATTCTATCTGAAGATTTGATCGCTTAAGCGCATCAAATGCCTTATGTAACTCATCTAATTCAATAACAAGTTCTTCTTTTGTCTTTTCTTGGTGCTTCATAAGTTTAACATTAATTCTACCGGTCCGGAATATTATTGTGCAGATGATCTCTGCTCTCTTAGGTTGTAAGAAAACGTTGTTTGCATTTTTCGTTGCTTTTTGGGTATAACGCTTATAATGAATCGTTTTACTTGTATAATTTCACGAGCCATATCATAATATTCTCATTTTCTGATAGTAAAGATATGGATTAAATTTGAGAAAATGTTCGAAATGACAAGTAGGGACCAGAAAACGGTTGGATCACCCGCCTGGAAAACATGGATTTAACTTATGCATTGAATTCTGTAGGAATTACAGCTCTTTAGATAAATTACAGGACCCCAACCGCGTTGTCCTGATCCTTTGAACTCATAGCCGGAAAATTGTTCCTGAATTCACTGGGTGTCATCCCGGTAAATTTTTTGAAGGCGGTATTGAATGTTGATTTGGAAGCAAATCCGGCAATATTGGAAATCCCAAGAATGGAATACTTATCGTTTGCCGGATCAGTCATCAGTGATTTAGCCTCGTTTATCCTGTAAGAATTTATATAATGATAATAATTCTGGTGATAAAACTCATTGATTATTTGGGAGATGTATTTACTGTTGGTGTTCAGGCGTTCTGCAAGGTGGTCGATGGTAAGGTCACTTTGAGTGAAGACTCTTTCGTTCTTCATCAGCGACTCAAGCTTTGCAGCCAATTGGTTTTTCTGTTCTGGAGTCAGAGGGGATCCCTGGTATTTTACAGCTAACGTCTTTTCGTTTCTGACTTTTTCTGCCGGTTCACCTGGTTTTAATGCATCTTCACCTGGCGAGAGGGCGGGGATGTATTCAATTTCTTCAATTTCGCTGATCGTAATTACTTTTTGATTTAACCCCCGCATTCCGGCAAATAAGGTGATTCCGAGCATCGAGATAGTATAGAGGACACCTGCGGTCCAATACTGACTGAAACCTATGACATACAGCAAATTATTGAAAATAAAAAAGATCAGGAATGAAATCATAAACGACCTGGTCCAGGATGTATCGATTTGCTCGGTACTTGAAAAATGATTTTCAATCAATGAAAGGTGTTTGCGGTACTCCTTGATGGTAAGGATTAGATAAAAAATCAATTGAATATTTACAACCACGTAAATGACAACAATGTAGATAATCAGCAGGTATAAGATCAATGGGCCGGATTTCTGGAAATCAAAAGTGAAGGAGAGGTACCCGATCTTTTTGGCATATGTCAGAAAAAGGAAGGGTGTGTTCAGAAAAAGGATTGCCGCAGCTGGGAGAAAATGGATTGCATCCTTGATGGTAAACCTGAAATTGATGCGGGTAACAGAAAGGATATAGAGATAGAAAACAGGTATTAAACACAAAATAACCGGTAGGATAGGGTAATAAAGATAGGTTATAGCAGAAAATAATTTAAGCCTGTATAGAAGGTTGAAACCGAAATATACCGAGAGGAAAATATAGAACACGCCGAAGATGATTCTTGAGGCACCACCTGTCTCCGACCTTGAAATAAAAAGGAGAAAGGCTATCACGATACATTGATAAACAGGCAGGGTATATAATATGGTCAGAAATGATTCCACATCCGTTTTCTTTACTGCAAAGTTACTCAATTTAACTGGGCCTCAGCGCAAAGTGCACCTGTAGATCGCTTTAAACCATAAGGGACTGGTTCATTCTGCCGAAATCGATACTGGTGCGAATTCAGGAATCTGAACCTGTAAAAAACACATTCCGACAGTAAAAAGCGGAATTTTGCTCCCGCCCTAAACTCAAAAAATAATCATCATGACTAAAACTAAATTCTCTAGGTGGAATCTCCTGATATTGCTGACGGCAATCACCTTTTATGCAAAATCTCAGAATTACGTGGAAATTGGAAGTGGCACTGTTTCAAACAGCATGCCTGTTTATTCCAGCTGGAATTATTCCTGGAGTTCGCTGATTTACAATCATACCGATCTCGGAACCGCCAAATCCATCATCAAAATAGCCTTGAACTGTACCAACGGACCCAGGACAGTTACCAACCAGAAAATCTATTTCAAGCTGACATCCAATTCTGTGTTTGCCAATGCAAATTATGAAGACCCTCTCAATTATGGATATACCCTTTGCTTTCAGGGAGATCTTACTTTCGTGACGGGCTGGAATGAGATCACTCTGCTTACACCCATTCCTTATGATGGCGTGCAGAATATTGCTATTCAATGGGAGGACCGCTGGGGAAATACTTATGGTCCTAACTTTAATTCCACGAGCTCATCAATAAACAATAATAAAAATTGCGGCAACGATCAGAATTTTCCACCCCCAAGCCAGACAGGCTACCTTAATCCATATCCCAGCTCTCTTACCAACATGCGTTTCTACTATAACGGAACCGGCCCCGTGACCCCGACAAACCCTATTCCTGCAGATAATGCAACAGTGGTTTCCGTTGGCACTTCTCTCTCCTGGCAGCTTGGTGCGAATACTACAAGCTATGATCTTTGGTTCGGGACCAGTGCGCAGAACCTTTCCCTGGTTGTCAATAACGCAACTGTCTCCGGGGCAGGCACCTATACCTATACTCCCCCGGCCCTTCTCGCCGATTCAGCATGGCATTATTGGAAAGTCATTGCCAAAAACGGAACACAGCAGGAATCCTCCCCTCTTTGGAAGTTTAAAACCGAGGTCGTCATTGACCAGTTTCCTTATACCCAGGGTTTCGAAGATTCGACAGTGTTCAACACCTATCCGGTTCAGAGCGCATGGGTCATTACACCCGACGTTTCATGGTATCAGTATAATGCTCAGCAGCATTCGGGCCTGCTTTGCGCAAAAACCTCATGGTATACCAGCGGCAATGAAGCCACATTGCGGTCCCCGAAAGTGCTTCTTCCTGCAAATCATTCCATCTCATTCTACTGGAAAAATACTACGGCTAACAAGTTAGCCAATCATGATACAACCTATTTCGAAGTGACTGCAAATGGGGGACAATCATGGGTTAAGGTTGACACTCTTTCTCCTGCAACATCGAACTCATCCTACCTGCAGCGCATACACAGCCTGAATGCATTTGCAGGGAACAACTGCTACTTCAGGTTCCGGCACCGCACTGATAACACCAGCAGTGCTGCCAATGTATATCTCGATGACATATCCATTTACCTGTCAGGTGGTTCCTCAACGCTTGCGGTCACACCCCAGAATCAGAATGTAACCTCCCCGGCTGGAAGCACTCCATTCACCGTGACTTCCAACTCTTCATGGACAGCAGTTTCAGATCAGACCTGGTGCACCGTTACTCCATCTGGTACCGGAAACGGAACGATTACAGCAAACTATCTGCAGAACATCAGTCTTATTCCCCGCGTGGCGACTATCACAGTTACAGTAGCCGGATTAAACCCGGTGAATGTTACCGTAACCCAGGAAGGCACTTCAGCGGTTCTCTCAGTTTCGCCTCCTGTTCAGAACGTAAGCTACCCGGCTGATTCCGCCATTTTCCAGGTTACTTCGAATGTGGGCTGGACTGCTGCTTCCGATGCTTCATGGTGTATTCCCACACTTTCAGGGTCAGGAAACGGACAGTTGATTGCAGTATACCAGGAAAATACAGCTCAGCAAAGCCGTACTGCAAATATCACGGTCACTGCTTCAGGTGTTTCTCCCGTGGTTGTAAAGGTAATCCAGCAGTCAGGTCCGGTTGGCATCAGTACCTCCGATAACAAGGGTTTAACGGTCTCGCCAAATCCAACATCCGGCCTGATCAGGGTTAACTTCGGCAGTCTTGACATCCATGATGCAGTGCTTGGGATCTTCAATTCCAACGGACTGATGATAATGAATCTGAAGGCAGAATCTGCTGAACTGACTATTGATCTTTCCGAAAAAGGAAAAGGTTCTTATCTCCTGGTCTTTAAAAATTCCAATATAACCTTCACTCAAAAAATTATAGTGAAATAAGCGCCTGCAGCTGTGTTCCGCAAAACTACAATAAGTGGTGATGCGGGATCACTGCTGCGATTTGATCACAACCATCTTCTTCGAGGCAGTATAATTCCCTGCTTCCAGCCTGTAAAGATAAACCCCTTCCTGTAACTCGCTTCCATCGAATTGTATCAAATGGGAACCTGCAGAGGCATGAGCATCCGTAAGAACTTTAACCTGGATGCCAATACTGTTATAGATCGCGATTCTTATATGCTGATCCACGGGAATTGTGTATCCAATAGTCGATTTGCCTGAAAGCGGATTAGGATGATTCTGTTCCAGATTATATCCTGCGGAATTACCTGCTACCGGAATACCCGTACCACGGTAAGGTGAAGGTATGACTGTATATGGTCTCATCATTTCATTATCCTCGTGATCGACAATATGACAATGCCATACATAGCCAGGGCCCAAGCTCGGATCGAAATCAAACAACAAATTCTGGGGCGGGGTGTTAACAGGTTTATCAGTCGGGCAAAACCTTACTATGAAAGTGGTGATCTGATCAGGAAAACATTTAAAGGTATCCTTCCATCCTTTTTCATTTGGTTCGGCATACATCAGGGGACCATATGTGTATGACGAAACTGCCGGGTTTCCCCCGACCGCCCCGTCCGCATTCGGAGTGTTGTAAGGATGAGGTGGCCCTGCGCCTGCGATCCAGGAATAGCCGGGGAAGCCTGAGTTGTATTCCATCATATACAATGAATCATTGAATTCCTGCCGGCTTACAAGCTGGAACTGGACGAGGTGCATATGCATCGGGTGGGCATCCATGGTCAGGTTTACAATTTGCCAGATTTCAGACGTGCCCTCAACTGGTTTCTCGGTAACCTGACCGAACTGTCCGGTTCCCTGCATTGAATCAAAACGTGAGTTGTTCACAAGTATCAGTTGAGGGCCACCGGGGCCTTCCGATTCATTAAGGGTCAACTGCCTTTTCACTGAAGGGGCTACATTGAGGTTACCTGCAAAGTCGGTAAGCTTTACCAAAGGCGTAGCTCTTAAATTTGAAGGCACCTGGCTCTTGTCGGTCCCGGGATTACCTGGGTTGGATGCCGAAACCATCTCACCGTTAACGACAAATTGCATGATCCTTCCTTCATAAAGCGAATCGGGCAGTTCTCCAGTGGGATAAGGCCTCCTGGCATCTGTCACAAGCGTCCATTTTGATCCGGGGGCCACAGTAGAAAAATCAATAACTATCTCTGCCCTTTCCCCGGGGGCAAGAAAAAGTGTCTTCCCCTGGGCCGGATCAAACGAAACAGGTGAATCGAGAAGCCCCCCGTCAGTGGCAATCTGGGTAATTACAGGACCCGGGGCACCTGTTTGAAGGTTTTTTAACCACATATTAAGAAAACTGGCATTGCAGCCATCGAGAAAATGAAAACGGTATTTGCGCGGAGCAACACTTAAATATGGCCAGGTTTTTCCGTTGACCGTCATTATATCTCCAAAAAATTCCGGAGTCCAGAAGGGATGAAGCCACGGATTTGGCGGATCGACCGGCCAGAAAAGCCCCCCCTGCATATCGAACATCCTATCCTGGATGGCGACTTCAATTTCAGGAAGATAGGCATTTGGATTAAATGTGCCACTGCTACCCGCCGGGGCAACTTCTTTCACCAGGTCATCACCTGACCATCCCGGCAAATGATCCGTTTCCTCGTCAGTCCCTCTCAGGAAATAAAAACCTGCCAGCCCTGAATATACATTTAAACGGGTTGCCCCCAGGGTATGCTCATGGTACCATAATGTGGCCGCTTCCTGTGAGTTCGGATACTGGTATGTGGAATCAACCCCTTGCTGAAAAGCGGATCCTTTGAGAGCATACCCCGGAGTGAACCATGCCTGTGGCCCTCCATCAGAGGTCGAAGGAACTTCACCACCATGCAGGTGAACACAAATCGGTACCGGCCCGGTATAAGGATCGGTGAGTACATTGCCGGTAACCATGGGAGAAGCCCACATAATGCTCTGGTCAACCGTCAATCCCACACTGGCATAAGTTTGTCCGTATAACCCGTTTCTGAATGTAATATCCAATGGAGACCCTCGCTGGGCCTCAATTGTAAAAGCAGGCCACATGGGTGGTGTCCAGTTGCTGCCATCCTTTGAAATGCTGTAAGTCCAGAAATTAGCCAGACCGACATTCGGATTTGAAGGCCCGACAGTACCGGTTGCCAGGACAGTTCCTGTGGAAACTGCAATCTGCTGGTGGGGGACTGTCTTTATATATAAATGTCCACCTGCTTGTGCGTTAACACGCAGACCCGAAAATTGGGGCAGGGGATCAACAAACTGTGGAACAGCTGAAGGCTCCAGTGGCTGTTGACCGGAACCAGGAAGCTGTCCGTATGTATTCCTGCTAAAGATGAACATGCTGCTCATCCATATAAGACTGTAAATTATGATTGTTTTCATGACTGTCATTAATATTAAATATATAAAATACTTTCCCTCATCATATTCAATATGGCTGAATCATATTTCACCGGAAATAATCATCAGAATTATCCAATTTCCTTTTTGAAGATTTTGAGGCGGGTAAATATATAATTTCCGGAGCCGGATTGTCAAGCGTGAAAATACTTCATCTTTTATGTAATAACCCTGATTTAAGATGGGAAATTAACCAATACGTTAAAAAACCAGCGCCCCTCTTCTGAATAGTCAGGCTTATTAAGAGTGCTGAACAGGTCCGCGAGGAAATTAACTTAAACGGACTACCCTAACCTGTTCTTTATAGCAGAAGCATACCTTCGGCTCATAACAAAAGGTTCTGCTACACCCTTCAGATGAACTCTGAAGGCATAATTAAACCACTCTTCCACTTTGATGATATAATCCATGTTGATAATGGTAGACCGGTGAATCCGGCAGAAACACTTTTCCGGTAAGCGTTCTTCCCACTCCTGCATCGGCTTTTCAACAAGCCCTTTTTGTCCTTCGAGCATATGAATCTCGGAATAATCGGCAGCGGCGGAAATGTATACAATCGACTTAATCATGATAAACTTGTAATGCGCATTGAATAACAGGAAGAGACGATCGTCGCAGGTCAGAGGTGATCTGGAATCTTTTCCCGGAATAGTATCTTCAAGCAGCCGGTCGATGGATTCGGCCAGCCGCTCTTTATTGACTGGTTTTAACAGATAATCCAGGGCATTGACATCAAAAGCCTTCAGGGCATATTCATCATAGGCTGTTACAAAAATGATCTTAACATGTTTTGGGATAAATTCCAGCAAATCAAACCCGGTTTCTCCCCGCATCTGAATATCGAGGAAGATCACTTCGGGATTGAACTTGCTTATCAACTCCCGTGCAGTGGAAATGTTGTTTGCCTCGCCGATTATATCAATCTTCTCAAAATGTGCCAGCATGAGACGAAGATCGTTCCTTGCCAGACGTTCATCATCGACAATAATTGCAGTCAGCCTTCCTTTCATATGGATGATTTTTATGGAGTTCCCTTTTGAATTCCTATCAGGGCCGTTACCCCATTACCTTTCGGACCGATCTCAAACCTATAGTGTCCCGGATAAGCCTGCTCAAGCCGTGATTGAATATTCTTCAATCCGGTACCAGTACCGTTAGGGGTTAATGAATCTGACAGAGGAAGCCATTTGCCGGTATTGCTGATAGCCACTGTTAAATTACCACTGTTAAGTTTTGCTTCAATTTTAATCTTCAGCGGCATCGGACTGGTCTGCATCCCATGCTTCACGGCATTTTCCACGAGGGGATGGATCAGGAAACTCAAAACCGGGAAATCTTCGGCTTCCGGATCAATGTCATAAACTATTTCCAGATCTTCTTCAAACCTGTGTTTTTCAATCGCAAAATAATGTTTTATCGCATTTAATTCTTCCCTGAGAGGCACATCTGAGTAATTCTTGCTAAGGAGGGAATACCGAAGGAATTCCGCCAGCTCTGTAAGCATATCTTTGGTGGTTTGTTTGTCCTCCTCCACCATGGCGCGGATTGAATTCAGAGAGTTGAAAAGAAAATGAGGATTCAGCTGGTACCGGAGCATCTGAAGTTGCGCGCTTTGCGCCAGCAGATTGGCTTTTTCCGCACGGTCATGTTCGAGATTCCAATCCTTCCAGAATTTTATTCCGAAATAGAACAAACTCCACCCGAGCAGGACAGGCGTTCGCCAGATAGCCCAGACAAACAGGTATTCATCGTACAAGGGTTTAAAGCCTGGATCAAAGACCGGGGTAATTGACAGCGTGCAGAATTGCCAGATGAACGAAAAAAGAAATGAAACAAAAACAGAGATGGCGAGAAGTGAGAAAACACTCGTCTTCTTTCTATAAACTCTTCGGTAGATCGGCCACATCAATAAGGTAAGGGTGAAACCGATTAAATCATAGGTCGCCTCAATGAGAGTCTGGAATAAAAAATAATCGAAACTGACTTTTGAAAGTCCTGCCAATCCATATTTCTGGAGAAAATCCCGGGCCTGTATGGCAATAACAAAACTGACCCAGCCAACAAGTTGGTATTGCCAGAAATTGAGCTTTATGGTTTTGCTTTTATACATCAAATTTTTTAAAGATGCAAATATAGGACTGACTTGCAAAAAAATTGCTATTCCTCGATAAGAGGTAAATTCTCTCTTTGAAAGGTGAAAACCATAGAATTACCACTTATCCTTTTATATGAACCCTTTACAGATTATCAATTTATTCCGGAATGAATGTCTGATAATATTGTGACAACAAATAAATCAAAAATTCTATGAAGAAAATCAATTTTCTTATCCCGGTGATATTTTTCTACCTTCAAATTCAATCCCTTTCAGCACAATGGATATGGCAAAACCCACTGCCAAACGCCCATCCTTTGTGGTCAGTAACCTTTGTTGATGAAAATACAGGATATGCAGCGGGTGACCTTGGAACAATAAAACGTACTGACGATGGGGGTCTTACCTGGACCATTCAAAACAGCGGAACAACCAATACAATGAGGGACGTGTCATTTGCCGATGCTGATCATGGAATGGCCGTTTATACTATGGATACCATTCTGATAACTTCTGATGGCGGCGCCACCTGGATTATGCGTGCAACGGGAACCACAAATATTCCATTTTTTGGAGTTGATTGTATCAGCCTGAATATAGCCTATGTTGTGGGATCCGGCGGATCGATTTTAAAAACCACCGACGGTGGATTGAATTGGGTACCTCAAAACAGCGGAACTGTGAAAGTACTCAGCGCTGTCTCTTTTTCTGATGAAAACACCGGTAATGCAGCAGGAGATTTTGGAACAATTCTTCGAACAACCGATGGGGGAACTACCTGGATTGTACAAAACAGTCATACGATCGAAGTTCTCAATGATATTCACTTTACAGATTCCTTCAATGGTGCGGCGGTTGGTTCCAATGGTGAAATTGTTCATACCACCGACGGTGGAACGACATGGGCAGTCCAGGTCAGTGGCACAACCAACATGTTATTCGGTGTTCGATTTTACGATCCAAATAACGGAATTGCTGTAGGATCGGATGCAAATTTCAATTATGCCACCATTTTAAAAACCTCAAATGGAGGGGCAACCTGGACAGTGCAGAATTCGGGGTCTTCAAGTACACTTATGAGCGTAAATTATACAGATGCGAATACACTGGTAGCAGTAGGCCAGGGTGGATACATTGCCCGGTCTGTCAATAGCGGAACATCGTGGACTAAACTGGCTCCTGAAGGAGTGACCGAATCATTAAAGGGTATTTCTTTTTATGATGCCAACAATGGCTTTGCTGTTGGGAATTCCGGCACAATATTACATACAGCAGATGCCGGCACCCACTGGACTTCTCAAAACAGTGTAACAACTGCACCGATTTTCGATATATCAGCACCGGATCAATTGGTTGCAACCGCGGTTGGCTGGGGCGGAATGATCAGGCATACCATAAATGGCGGAAATACCTGGACAAATCAAAACAGCCTAACCAATGTAACTCTTTTTGGAGTTTCTTTCCCGATTGCTGACAATGGAACGGCCGTCGGCCAAAACGGGGTGATAAGAAACACTGCCAATGGAGGTACTACCTGGGTTGCTCAAACAAGCGGAACGACCAACACCCTTAAGAAAGTCTCATTTTCAGACAGCCGGAACGGCACAGCAGTCGGTGATCATGGTACAATACTTAGAACTACTGATGGAGGGAATAATTGGGTTATCCAGAATTGTGGAACTACCAACAACCTTAATGGCGTTTCATTTTCAGATTCATTGCATGGAACTGTAGTCGGCGCATATGGTATAATTCTCAGAACAAATAATGCCGGTGCAACCTGGATTACACAAACAAGTGACATGACAGGTGATTTTTACGGGGTTTCCTTTGCAGATAAAAATATCGGTTATGCAGTTGGCGATTGGGCGGCAATTTATAAAACAACTGATGGCGGGGCAAACTGGATAAAAGAAATATGCGAGACCGTTTTTGCGATCAGTGCAGTTTCCTTTATCGATACAAGTTTTGCAACTGTCGTGGGTATGTGCGGTACTATTCTCAGACATAATGAAATTCCGGTTGGTGTAGATGATCAACCATCAAAAAAAAAGCTGACTGATTGCTTCCTTGGACAGAATTTTCCTAACCCTGCGGTGAATTACACCAATATTGATTTTTCTATCAAAACCGGCGGAAAAGCAAGACTAACACTCCTTGATTTTCAGGGAAGGGAGGTGAAAAGTCTGTTAGATCAGGAATTAAAGCCAGGAATCCATTCTATCGAAATCGATCTTTCCGGCCTTATTCAGGGAATATACTTCTGTTCCCTTAAAACCGTAACAGGGACTATCCATCAAAAACTGATCATAGAACGGTAAATCAAATCCTGTTAAGCAACTCCTTATGAAACCTATGAAGACATCTATTTTAATCAGGGTCCTTGCAGTCCTTTTGATCACCTGTTTTTCAGAAAGTAGAGTTATCGCCCAGGGTGGCCCTTACTTCGGACAAACTAATGCAAGCCTTGTTCCTCAAAGATTTGCTCCCGCAAAGATTCCACAGGAAGCATGGGGTATCTCATTCACTCCCGATGGCATAGAGTCATTCGTTACCCTCACAATCAATAATATTAATGTCATCCTGGAATCGAAATCAGAAAATAATAGTTGGACTGAATTTTCCACAGCCTCATTTTCCGGAGCATACAGCGATCAGGAAGCTCATATTTCGCCCGATGGGAACAGGGTTTATTTTGGCTCCAATCGTCCATTGCCAGGTGCACCATCAGGCCCGTTATATCAATGGTATAGTGATAAAACTGACAAAGGCTGGACGGAAGCCATTCCTATGGCAGCCCCGCTTTACAGCCTGGAAATGATGTATCCATCGGTTGCCAATAATGGAAATATGTATTTTACTGCATTTACCAGTGACAGCATTCCCCAATATTTAGCAGTGTCAAAATTTGAAGATGGTTTGTACCAGGAGCCTGAAAAATTACCGGATAGTGTCAATTTTCAAAGTGGGATGTCACATCCGGTTATAGCCCCCGATGAAAGCTGTATTATTTTTGATAATCTGCATGACCAGTCGGGTGCAATATATTTATATATCAGTTTTCATAAACCGGATGGTTCCTGGTCAACTGCAAAGAAGCTTAATTCAACAATAAATTCAGGTTATTACAATATGTTCCCCTATATATCGCGGGATGGGAAATATTTCTTCTATTATCGTAACAATTATATGATGTGGATGAAAACGGACTTTATTGAAACCATCCGTCCGTTTTATGGAAATTATCTGGGTCAACCCTTGCCGGATTCTACTGCTTTGGGCTTTGCTCCGCCCTCACTTCAATCCGGCAATTCCTGGTGGTGGCATGGTTCGCCCGCATTCTCGCCCAACCTTTCAGAGTTATTTATTGTAAAATATAATAAAAGTAATGCCCGCACCGGGATCAATATAATGAAACAGGTTAACGGTGAGTGGATCAACCAGCAACCCGCATCATTTGTTGATCAAAACTATATTGAATACAATCCGTTCTTTTCACCTTCAGGCGACACGCTTTACTATTATTCCCAGAAACCGGGTGGCCCGTTGTTTTACGTGGTAAAGCAAAATGGCAGCTGGTCGGCATCCAAGTCCCTGAACGTTCAAATTCCTTCAAATCTTTCAGCCGGACCCGGATTTTCTGTTGCCCGTAACAGGAATATTTACATTGATTTTTGGGAAAATAACCTGACCGACATCTACCTTTTGAAATTTGAAGACGGACAATATAACTCACCTGAAAAACTAAGCAATGCAGTCAATTCCGATTCGCTCGACTACGGCCCTTACATTGATCCGGAGGAACGATTTCTGATCTTTTCTTCCCGAAGACAAGGAAATTACGGAGAAACGGACCTGTACATTTCATACAAAAATACAGACGGGACATGGAAACCTGCTGTAAATATGGGACAAGCGATAAATTCTCAGTACGGAGCAGCTTATCCCCTTATCACTCCCGACGGGAAGTATCTCTTCTTTAACTCCTGGAAACCGGGTGATCTTGGATATAATCCTTACTGGATAAAAGCTGATTCAATTTTTAAACCATTGAGCATTGACCAGAAAACATTGATTTTCCAGACCCTTAATTTATCACAAAATTTTCCTAATCCGTTTTCCGGGAACACTACCATCGAATATTCCATAAAGCAGAAAGAGCGGATAAGGATTTCTCTCTTTGATATGTATGGCAGGGAGATCAAGGTGCTTCTTGATGAAGTTAAAAGTTCAGGGAATTACTTACTGAACATTGATCTTACTGAGTTAAAATCAGGCGTATATTTTTATTGTCTGAAGGCTGATGCAGGAATGATTTCCAGGAAGCTGATTTTAAGCAGATAACTGATATTAACCAGATCTTCAGGTTCCCCATAATAATAAAAAAAGGCCCGAAATGAAAATGACTTGATTATGAACATTAAACCAATATCCTGTGAAAGCAAGATTTTTACTTTTATTCCTGGTGTCCGGAATTATTCCGGGCACCATGGGTCAAAATACCATTGATTTGACCTTTACGGCTGTTGACAGCTCAGCCTACGTCCGGCTCGACAGCATAAAGGTGATGAACCGCACCCAGGGGAGCGAAACCATGATCTGCTGGCCTGATACCACGCTGTCCCTCGAAATCAACCAGGGTGATTTGCTGCTATGTGTCGGATTTGCCACTCTCAACCCGGTTGGTATTTCGGATGTGAGTACTGAAATCTCATCGTTCGAAGTGCATCAGAACTATCCGAACCCCATGGAAGACCGGAGTGACATCCCGATGTACATCCCTCAGAAGGCCAAAGTACAATTGACAATAACAGACTTTCAGGGCAGGGTTGTTCTCCGCACAGACTATCAACTTGATGCTGGCCATCATTCTTTCAGGTTCCATCCTGGTGGTGGCAGCTTATACTTCCTTACATCACAATGGAATGGAATAAGCCGGAGCATAAAGATGATCTCCACGGGGCGGAAAGAAGATAAAAGCTGCACCTTGGAATATATTGGCAGTAATAACGGGAAAGCTTTTTTGAAAGCATCATCAGAAGTTATCGATTTCACTGTTCGTCAATCCGGAATACTGGATGCTCCTGAGGAAGACACTATTTATACCTTCCAATTCGCCACCAACATCCCCTGTCCTGGAACACCAACGGTGGAATACGAGGGACAGGTGTACAACACAATCCAGATCTTCAGCCAGTGCTGGTTGAAGGAGAACCTGAATGTAGGTTTGATGATAAACGGCAATCAAAATCAAACCAATAATAGTATCATTGAGAAATACTGTTACAACAACAATCCGGATAGTTGTACCAAATACGGCGGACTCTACCAGTGGAACGAAATAATGCAATACACCACGAAGGAGGGAGTGCAGGGCATTTGCCCGCCGGGCTGGCACCTGCCCATGGATGAGGAATGGAAAGTGCTGGAAGGGGCGGTTGACAGCCAGTATGGGATTGGAAATAAAATATGGGACAATGATGCTTTTCGCGGGCATGATGCCGGAACAAACCTGAAGACCACCAGTGGTTGGAATAATAACGGCAACGGCACCGATCTCTACGGATTTTCAGGTTTGCCGTGTGGCCATCATTACCTCGGTGGTGCTTTTTATGACATTGGCAACTATGCTTATTGGTGGACTTCTACCGGGGACGTAAATAACTTCGCATATGGCCGTCACCTCGATTATACCCGCCAGGAGGTATACCGGTTTAACCTCAGGTATTATGGTTTTCCTGTGCGATGCCTAAGGGATAATTGATAATTTGATTCTTTAAAAAACAGTTCCGCATTCGTTTTAGAAGCCACACGCTAACAGTAATATAATCGTAAAACCAGAAAAAATAGAATAAAATGAAAACATCTATCAGCAATATTCTACAAAAAAAATAATTATGAAAAAGACAATTCTTCTCCTCGTATGTTTTTCATTTTTCATTGTTAATATTAACGGCCAAACAGTAACTGATATTGATGGTAATGTTTATAACACCGTAGCCATTGGCACGCAAGTGTGGATGGTTGAAAACCTGAAGGTAGTCCACTACAACAACAGTGATCCGATACCCAATATTACCGAAAATCTGGCATGGTTCAATCTGACTACAGGAGCATATTGTGATTATAACAATATACCTGATAGCAGCACAACTTATGGCAGAATTTACAACTGGTATGCTGTTGACGACTCCCGTGGATTATGTCCTCAGAACTGGCATGTACCAACAAACGCCGAGTGGACAAAACTGACAACCTTTCTGGGAGGTGAAAGTATTGCCGGCGGCAAGCTGAAAGAAGCCGGCACCATGCATTGGAATGCTCCCAACACCGGGGCAACCAACGAAAGTGGATTTACTGCACTCCCAGGTAGCGGACGTGGCGACAATGGTCAGTTCACTGGTATCGGGAAATACAGCACATGGTATAGTTCTACAGAAGTAAACGGAGGCTATTCCTGGCACCGGGATATGAGCTATACCAGCACTGAAGTAATAAGCGCATATGGTCCGGGGATGTATGGGTTCTCTGTGCGCTGCATAAGAGATTTTCCGACAGAAGCCAATGAGATTGAGGAACAGGAAAAATTGATTATTTATCCCAACCCGGCTACTGACAGATTAAATATTACCTGTGACGATAACCATATTCTGAAGATGCAGATTTTTAACATGATTGGAGTGTGTCTTCTGCAAGGAGATTTGAATAGTTCTATAAATAGCCTGGATCTTAGTGACTTGTCCAAAGGGGTCTATGTGCTTAGAATTTCCTGCTCAAGCTGGACAATTCAACAAAAACTTATTAAAGAATAAGGGTACTTCAGAGAACTTTGATTGGATAACAGTTTGAAATTAACAAAGGAAAAAATTAATTCAGTAATAAATAATCTTATGCGGAATATTGTAAAAACTATAAGAAGTAATCTCCCGGTATTAATTCTACTTTTCCTTTCATTGTGCGGCTTTTTAAGAGCACAGCAAAACCCAACGGATTTTCCCGTCCTTTCAGGTCCTTGTGTCGGTCAAAAACCTCCGGGATATATTCCACAGGTTTTTATGCCCGGCTTCGTCTCTTCAAACAGGATACCCAAGCACAGCGCTTTGTCATTTTCCCCTGATGGTAAAGAAGTTTATTGGTCTGTTGCAAATCCGTTTGCCATCTATTTTATGAAACTGGAAAACGGTAATTGGACAAAACCACAGGTGGCTCCCTTTACAAAAGGATTGGAATGTTCAAGTCCTGCTTTTTCTCCTGATGGAAAGAAACTTTATTTCGCATCATAGGTATTTACGAATATAGAAGATGAGAAAAAAAGAAAATCTAAAATCTGGTTGTGGTATGTTGAACGAGAGAATAATGGCTGGTCACAGCCAATTGCAGTTGATTCAACGATCAATGACGGGGCGGTTGACTACCAGGTTTCACTTACAAGCAATGGCACAATCTATTTTGCAAAAGCGAAAGAGGGCAGTACGGATGACCAGGATATTTATTATTCAAAACTGGTGAACGGGAAATATTCAAAACCAGTCAATTTAGGAGATTCAATAAATACTGAATTAAATGAATGCAGGGTATTTGTTTCACCTGATGAAAGCTACATTCTTTTTTCGAGGTATAAAAGGATACAGAGAATCCTGGAATGCTTTTGATAGTCTTGGTGAAGCATACATGAAAGCCGGGAACAAGGAACTTGCCATTGAAAACTACGAAAAATCATTGAAACTCAATCCTGGCAGTAAAAGTGGCACAGAGGCCTTGAACTATTTAAAGGATAATAAATAAATGAAAACCATGAAAAAGACAATCATTATTGGCATTTTCATTTTCTGCGGAAGCTTGATGCTGCCTTGCAGATCCCAGAATCTGCTGGCCTTACCTGAAAGTATCATCTATGATTCGCTGCATTACCGCTACCTGATCTCCAACTGCCAGTCAGGAGACATCATCCAGGTTGACAGTAACGGCAACCAGAGCTACTTTGCCCAGGGCGTTCACGCCATACAGGGACTGGAGATTGTCAACAACGTGGTTTATGTAGGTTGTGACAGCCTTATTCGGGGATTTGACCTCGAATCAGGGGCGATGGTGATGAATGTTCATGTAACCGGAGTGAGTAACCTCAATGATGTAACGGCAGATACTTCAGGGAATCTTTATACCGGGGATGTTTTCGGCACGAAAATCATCAAGGTGAACATCAGCACACAAAACTGGTGGGTATTTGTAAATGGCAACGGGATCAACCAACCGAACGGGCTATTTTATGATAAAGCCTATAACAGGATCCTTGTATGCTCGTACCGGTACCATTCTCCAATCCAAGCCATCAGCCTTTCCGATTCATCAGTGACAACACTCAGACCCACGACCCTTACAGAATGCGACGGGATAACAAAGGATAAATATGGAAGGTGCTACGTTACCTCCTGGGAAACTCTGTCGATTTACCGGTTCGACAGCAACTTTTCAAATCCTCCGGTTGTTGTTTATACTAATCAATGTGGTCCGGCCGATATTTCATATGACCGCACGCATAATGTGCTGGCAATTCCACTGCAGGGTTGTAACAGCTGGGGCACAGCGCCAATTGATCCGCCGGTGGGAATAGAGCAAAAACCAACCGATACTGCGGGCTCTGTGGAGTTCAATCATTGTTATCCAAATCCGGCAACAGATCATTCAACGATTGAATTTACGATGAAAAGAAAAGGAAAAGTCATCTTATCCCTATGCGATGCAGATGGTCGGAAACAATTATCATTATTGAATGAAGAGAAAAAACCGGGAACATATTCGATTGAAACCAGCCTTGAAGCGTTAAATCCCGGAATCTATTTTTATTGTCTGAAAGCCAATTCAAGTGTGATAACAAAAAAAGTCAGCGTTGTAAAATGAATTAGGAAAAACGCTTTCCCGGAACATTCTTCGCCGGAATAATTTCACCTCTTCATCTTGTTGAATGTTAGGAAAATATAGCAGTCAATAAAAATCGACAGAGGGTAGACAGAAACTCCTGATTCCCAACTGTTTTTTCCCTTCCATTCAAAGATTAATAACACCGCTGAGAGATTCCGGGAAGGATCTCCTTTTCAGTGCAAGTACTTTTGATCTGTCAAATTCAATCGCATCACTAACAAAGGAATTTTTCCCAATGGATTTTCCTTTAAAAACCAACTCAATATGAAAAATGTCTTCTTATTAGGAATTTTGGTTTTCGCGTTATCGGACCTCTTACATGCCCAGTGGACTAATCAAGCATCAGGATTTCCACATGAATCAACAGGTGCATTTTATATTAGCATGGTGAACAAAGACATTGTATGGGTCAGCGCCAGGAATGGTTTATCTTATCCTTACATATCGAATGAGTTTTCGCGAACCATAAATGGGGGTATTACGTGGACAGCGGGCCAGGTCATTCCCGGACCTGCCGTGTATGACATTGCCAATATTTCAGCTGTTGATTCACTCACTGCATGGGCGGCAATTTATCAATCATATGGCGCACAGGATACTAATTGCGGAATTTATAAAACGACTGACGGAGGTTTAACCTGGTTGCAACAGTTTGCCATTCAGGCTGGAACATCAACATTTCCTAACAATGTATATTTCTGGAATGCCAATGAGGGTATGTTTGAAGGTGATGTAAGGGACGGGTATTTTGAAATTTATACCACTTCAGATGGCGGATCTTCGTGGGTAAGAGTGCCCCAGTCAAATATCAACGCAACTCTAAAGGCCGGTGATGCCGGAATGATACGTTCCATTGAAACGGTGGGAGATAGTATGATCTGCTTCATTTCGTATAAATCCGACCTGTATATTTCAACTGACAGGGGATCTCACTGGATCGGGAAACCAACCGGTATTACGATGCCACCGAACCCATGGTACCACAATATCGCTTTCCGTGACATCAACCATGGTTTGATCGGACTTGCCCCTTCAACAGCAACAACTATGAATATTTATGAAACTTCAAATTGCGGTGACACCTGGACATTGGTAAATTCCACAGGACCGATCAATATATTCGGGCTTGCTGCTGTTCCTGGCTCTCCAAACACTTATGTTTCAACCGGTCAGAATGCATCAATGATGGGAAATAACCCGATATTGAACAATCCCGACAGTACAACAGATTTGCCCGCTCTTGCGAATTCAGGTGTTACTTATTCTTTCGATGGAGGCCATACCTGGAAAAAAATGCCTTCAACTGACGGCAAACATTTTCTTGGTATTAAATGGCTTAATGATTCTGTTTCTTTTTCGGGTAGTTGGACGAATAGTCCCACAAACGATGGCATGTGGAAGTTTACCAGCAGCCTCGAGGAAGCGAATTTCACGGCCAGTGATTCGATGATAAATGTAGGTGACCAGGTTAATTTTTCAATTATATCAGGAGGCCATTCAACCTCAACTTTCAACTGGACATTTGACGGCGGTTCACCGGCAACCTCCACCTCCAGGAATCCGGTTGTAAGCTATAATACGAAAGGCGTATACAGCGTCACGCTTGATGTCACAAACACCTGGGGGCATAGTATTAAGGTGAAAACAGCTTATATCTATGCTGGTTGTGGCGTCGGTATTGAAAATCATTCTTCAGGCTCCGTTTTGGTTTTCCCTGATCCTGCGGATGATTTGTTGAATATCAATGGAGACATGCCCATACTCTGGATCAGGATTGCAGACATGACAGGCAGAGAGGTATTGTCAAGGAAAATCAACGATCGGAATGCAACGATCCGGACGTCTGGCCTGAAAACAGGTGTTTACACCCTCATCGTTCAAATGCAAAACAACACCATTAACCGAAAAGTTATTATAAAATAGGCTTCGCGTTTCTATAAGCCTGAGGCTAATCTTTGATTTCTCTTTATCTCATTACTAATCTCCCTGACATAAATCAATAATAAATACTACAAAAAGTATCTGGATTTAAGTTGGAGAATACCCGAAAGCCGAATCCAATTCACTTTTTCACCTGTATCTTAAAACACGTTTCACCTGTTTGCTGCTTCACCTTGAAGATATACATTCCTTCGCGTAAATCAGAGATGCTGATTTCCTTTATTCTTCGTGGCTTGGCTATTGTCTTAACAAGGGTTCCCGATAAATTTAAAACCTGGACCACGGCTTCACTTTCATCTGCAAAATATACAAAACATGAAGCTGGATTCGGGTAAATGCTGATAGGCCTGAAATAAATCCTGTCATCTGTCCCGTTGTAAGGTGTAAGCATGATCGGTATGAAAAGGGAAGAATCGGCTTGTGTTATCGTAATGATTCCAGTTGTGTCATGGTATCCCTGTTTTGAGATAAAATACGAATAATTTCCCGGATCAATCTGGAATTTTGAATTCCCCGTGGAATCTGTAACCTGAAAGACTGTATCCTTCAATTGCCTGGAATCAACCACTCCGATTTTCACTCCCTCCAGTGGTGTTGCAGCATCGGATAAAAGGAAAATGGCTTTTTTTGCCTCATATAAAATCTCGTTATGGTAACCGATAGAGATGAGGTGAAAACCATTTGTATCCCGGATGTTCTTTGACGGGATAAACCAAAATTTTGATCCGGAAGTAACTGGATTTTTCAAGGTCAGATGAACCAGGGCCGGGTTGACAGAATCAATATCTGCTGAGGCGAAATAAAACCTATTAGAATTTCCGTATCTCATTAATACATAGTTTGAAGTATCTAGCATGGAAGCATGGTCCAATTCATGATTAAACAAAGCATCTACCTTAGACTTGCCTGTAAAGGATCTCTGGTTGATGAAAGGGTTCTCTCCTATAAAGTTCTGCGTGTGGTAAACCCTTCCCTCCTCAGAACCGATCCAGCCTGTAATGCTGTTTGGGAATATTACCGCTCCTGTGGCCAATCCTTCAAAGGAAGGATGTTTAATCCAGGTAGCTCCGCCATCTTCAGTATAGCACAAACCGGATGATTCTGAACTATGAGTGTAGCCTGAGGCAACATAGGTACCAGTTGTCCCTGGTACAAAGTTGATATCCCATCCATAAGGGATCCCCTGGTGAGTCTTCTCGTGCCAGGTTTGTGCACCATCATTGGTTTCATACAGTGTATACTTATACGGTGCATTCTGGTACGAATCAACCATTAACCCATTGTTTTCATCTTTAAAAGCAAAAACACAGTCGGCCAGATTACTATAATCCGACTTTGCAGGTGTATTATATCTTTCCCAGTGATAACCTTTATCAATGCTTTTATAAATGTTATTCTTTATGGTTATAAACCATATGGTATTCCCCACTACTCTGAACCGCCTGTACGACAACGGAGGTAAGCGATAATCTTCCAATGTTGAGGGTGGATTGTCAACATCAGGGACCTGATTCCATGTTGTGCCTCCATCAGAAGTAACAAAGATGTCAAAACGCATCGTTGTGGTATCGATACTGCCGACTGTAACCCCTTCACTGGCATTCCAGAAATAAACCAGGGATGGAAATTTTCCCGGGTTATTGGTACTATAGGAGGTAGGTTGCTGTATCCAGCTCAATCCGCCATCAGCGGTCTTATATACTCCGGACTTTGATAGCTCAGTGTCAAAAATCACAGGGATCCAGGCAGTATCAGCATTAAGCGCGTAAATACTTCGGATCCGGTATGAAGAAGTGGTGTTCAGGTTAAAGTTCCCGGTCACCCAATGTTGCCCACCGTCAACTGTTTTTGAAAAGGTTGAGCGGTTTGGCCAGTTCAGGTCCAAAGCCCAGTTGACATTATCCCCTGCCGGGCTGAATTCGGTCACAATCATATTGGTTTGATTGGTCTGTTGTTCAACCCATTGAGCCTTAAGCATTGAGAAATGGGCTGACAATAAAAAGAGGATCCAGATGACTCGTTTCATAATGATTTGTTTAAGTAAAAGAACTGATGTAATTAATGCGTTTAACTGTTTTCTTGTTTAATGATCAATCCGACGATGATTAAATTTACTATTATGCTATTGAATTCAACTGGTGTATTCTTTGACCGGTTTAAAGACTCGTGGAGCGGTGCTAAGCAGAGGTTTCATCTTCCTGAAGAGTCCTGTTATAATTATCGTAACTTTACTTTATTAAAGGATGATCGATCTCCCCTCTCCTTTTTGCTTTCTCAGCATAATATAAAAGCTCAGATAAAAATGGGAGTCCTTTTAATTTTAGTGTAAACATCAACCATATGAAAACACAGATTTTACTTTTCGCGACAGTTTGTATTGCCACTATGAGTTCTTTCGCTCAGTTTTCTTTCATTCATATCAGCGATATCCATGTATCAAGCACTCCCTCCCCAAACAGTGACACCAATGCACAATACTTCCAGTGTGCAATAAAAGAATTTGCTAAACTCAGTCCAAAACCCGCATTTGTTAGTGTTGGTCCTCCATTGCGCAGCTGCTCAGCTACAGGTTTGCATGAAGCAAACAATGCATCACATCACTGTTTTTCCCAATCCCGTCAATGAAAAACTCACGATTGTATGCACAAAAAGATCTGTGATAGAAGTCCAGAATACCGAAGGACAAATACTTAAAAGAATAGCTGCAATTGATCTCTATACCACAGTGGATCTTTCTGATTTACCAGGCGGGATTTATATTATAAAGGTTATAACTGAAGATGGAATTACTGTGAAAAAAATTATTAAGACTAACTGCTCAATATAGTTCACTCATGACTAACCATTTCGTTAACAGAACCGTACTCTTAACTGACCGATTCCTTGAATTAGAATCCTTTCGGAATTCCAGAGAATGCTTGATTTATTTAAGGATATTTATATATTATATGTTTTATTTATATGCGTTTAGACCTCTTATGCCGTTATGAAAACAAATGCAAGTAGCACCAAAGCCGGATTCTGGCGCAGGATAGCTGCAGGATGGATAGATGCTTTCGTTATCTTCATCCTCACAAACCTCATTATCGCAATCCTTGCCCTCCTGAATTTCAGGATCTCTTTCGGAACCATGTTCGTGATCACCGGAGCAATATATTCTTCGGTCCTTCTCTCAATATACCATCAAACTTTGGGTAAGATGATCATGAAGGTTTTTATTGAAGGCGGATGTGGCGAACCCGTAAACCGGCGCAGTATCGTTTTGCGTGAAGCTTTCGGGAAATGGGGAGTTACGCTTGCACTGCCCATGATGCTGGCACTGATCCTGGGAGGGAAAACATATATCCCGACGTTCACCGACATCATTTATCTTATCCCTGCAGTCATTTTCTGTGTAACCTGGTATGTGTTCACCAAACAAATGTGGTACGACAGTATGGCTTGTTTAACGGCAGAATATCATCCGCAGTCAAAAAAGCCAAAAATAGCTTTTCTGGTCCTGCTTACAGCTGCAGTAATTGGGGGCGGGCTGGCTTTTACCGAATACAAGGTGATGCACCGCATCCCGTGCGGGCTTGCACTTTACCGCAACAACAGTTCGATTAAACCCTATGTAAGGTTCCTTAAAAAGCAAAAGACCTCTCCTGTCGATTATGTGATAGGACTTTTCGACAAATACGATGTGGTTGTGCTTTGCGAAAGGGCGCATCCCGAAATGACGCAATACGATTTTTTCTTCAATGTCATCAGGGATCCGCGTTTCATTGAAAAAGCCGGGATTGTATTTTCTGAAATCGGACAGAAAGGCAACCAGGATTTCATGGATAAATTCATGAACAACGACAGCCTTTCAGAGAGCCAGGTGAAAGAGCATATCCTGCAAATCACCAGGAACGAAGCGGTCCATCCTGCATGGACCAACTTCAACATGTATCTTTACTTACAACGACTTTACAAACTGAACCGTACGCTGCCGCCCGAAAAAAGGGTCAGGCATTATTTTACCGATGCGCCGGTGGACTGGAATGCAATACAAACGCCAAAAGACTACCAGGAGTATGAAAATAAATTCGTATGGCACCGCGACAGCCTCATGGCTCAGACTGTGATCGACGTAATGAACAACCGGCCAGCCGCCGGAGATAAGCATAAGAAGTGCCTCGTGATCATGAATTACAGGCATGCCTTTGACCTTACCGACAGGCTTCCCTGGGTGAGCAGCAGCAATACTTTTGAATTTATTAAAGATGCTTTTGGTTCCAGGGCTGCCAATGTGCTGATCAATACCCGGGTGATCACTTTTTACCCGGTTGCCGGAGGAGTTTGGGATGAGGCTTTTAACAAAGCAGGCAACAGGCAGCTGGGTTTCGACTTTAAGGGCTCTCCCTTCGGGGCAGATAATTTCGATATGTTTCCCTGGCAAATGGCCATGAACCTTTTTCCTGTAGCCATCGCACCTTCCAATGCCGGATATCTCAGGTACAGGGATGTGTTCACCGGATTTGTTTTCATAAACCCTTCTGAGGAACACTACTGGGAGCAGTCAACACCAGGATATTTTAAGGGATTTGAACAGGAATACATCAGGAGGTGCGGTTGCGTGAAAGAGGAATACAAAGAAGCGGGAAAGCAGGAAATGGCTGCCCTTAAAGCCAATGGTGACGCTCCCCCGGTTAAGTATTCGGAATTCCAGGCAGAGACAATTGCCTCCTTGTTCTTATATTGCTTTTTCGGAATCGGGCTGATCACTGGTTTGATTGCATATGCTTTCCAGAAATCAAGGACAAGGACAACCTGAAACTGATAAACTATAAAATAAGCCTGGACCAATTAGCAGGAGAAAAAGCAAGGATTCTTGTAGATGAGGTAGCATAAAATGATTAATTTGCACCACTTTTCGGAATTCTCTCAGTTCGTGATCCAATGTTTGGGAAAAACATTACTTCAACAGAAATTTTAAAACATAAAAAAATGAAACAGATCTATTTGGTACTATTAATGCTGGGCTTTATCGTATCGGGATGGGCACAAACTTTTAATGAAAGTTTTGATGGAACAACTTTCCCTCCTACCGGATGGCAGAACATCCAGGCCGGAGGCTCCGGATTGTGGAAACGGGTAACCGCCGGTGTAGAACCCATTTGCAGTCCGCATACAGGTGCAGGAATGGCAGAATACAATAGTTATGACTATCAGGTTGGGGCAAATGCACTCCTGGTTTCACCCCCCCAAACCTTTACCGGTTCATCAGTACATGTTTTCAGTTTCTGGCAATATGGCGATTCGGGATGGCCAATATATCATGACAGTATTGGCGTATATTATAATTCTGCGGCCAGTCTGACCGGGGCAACATGGCTTGCAACGATCCCAAGATACAACCCGGTGGATGGATGGTATAAACACAGCTACCTTCTTCCGGCCAGCCTTACAGGAACCAAATACCTTATTCTGAGAGGATACAGTCAGTATGGCAATAATATGTTTGTAGATGATGTCAGCCTGTTCGTTCCCCCTGCCCACGATTTGTCAACCTTGTCGATCAATAATCCAAAGTATTTGTCGGACTCAACACCGGTGATACCTTCAGCCACGATTAAAAATACTGGTCTGAATACTGAAACCAGTTTTCATGTGATCTGCAAAATTTATAATTATACCAACAATGAGATCTATACTGATGATCAGACTGTATCGTCATTGGCCTCATGGGATACAGCTGTCGTGAACTTTACATCTTTCTCCCTCCCCGCATCCCAGGCAATTTATAACATGAAAATATATACTTCGCTGGCAACCGACATGGATCATTCCAATGACACAATTGTAAAAACAGTCTATACCTATACCCATAACAAACAGTACGTTTTACTGGAGATCGGCACCGGTACATGGTGCCAGTATTGTCCGGGTGCTGCTATGGGGGCGGATGACCTTGTCGAAAACGGCCAGCAGGTAGCAGTTGTCGAAAATCATAACGGCGACACATACGCCTATACCGCCTCGAATGCGCGGAACACCTATTATGCTATTACAGGGTATCCCACCGCCATTTTTGATGGGTTCAAGCAGCTTGTGGGAGGAGATCATACGAATAGCCTGTACACATCGTATTTGCCGATTTACGAATCAGAATATGCCATTAAAACTGCATTTGGTATCACCATCGGTGACGGAACCAAGACAGGCAATATCTATAACCTGTCTGTCATTGTCGACAAGTATGGTGAAACACCCTTTTCAAACAGTAACCTGGTATTGCATTTAGCGTTGACCCAATCTCATATCATGGTAAACTGGCAGGGACAAACACACCTGGAATATGTCAGCAGGGCGATGTCACCCGATGCTTCCGGAACACCGATAAGTTTACAAACTGCAAACCAGGTGACGGTTCCTTTATCCTTCACCTACAATCCTGCCTGGGGCGGAGATCTGGAAACTGATTATGAACTGGTTGCCTGGGTTCAGGATCTAACTACCAAAGAGGTTGTCGACGCCGAAAAGGTCAATCTGCAATCCATCCTGGTCGGTGTTAAAGAACATGGCAATAGCCAGGGTGGGATGAAAATTTACCCCAACCCGGTAAGAAATATCCTTACAGTCGAAACATTGCAATCAGAAGAAAACAGCACTCTGTCAGTTTTCAATGTCAGCGGGCAGCAACTCCTGAAACAGCAGGTTACATCCGCCAAAACACAACTCGATATGAGCGGTTTCGCAAAGGGTGTTTATACCATCCGGCTCATGACTAATGACAAAGTTGAGGTAAGAAAGATAGTAAAAGAATAAACTGTCTTTCTTTGATATTTCATTGTTAGCTGAAAAAGCCGGGCAGCTCCGGCTTACCGAAAATAATTCCTGACTCCAGGTTTATATTCGCAATAAATGTATTCTGTCTCCATAGCCCACAACTGGCACGGGCTCACTTTTACATTCCTGCTTTAACAACTCAAGCCAGTGTTGCATATCTCTTTCGAGATTCCTGTTGAACGTCGTCCTGAACAATTTTGCCAGGAACCTTTCCATGCTTTCTTCGACTGACACTGTTGTTTTTCCGTTGATTTCCGTCAATATTCTCGACAACATTGTGCAAATTTTTTTCCATCTGCACGATAGGGGTGTTTCAATGCTTGCTTGTCATTGAACTATAAACCATAAACATATTTACATGAAAGGATCTGAATTTAAAAATGCAGGAATAAGCATGTTGTTGCTCGTTTTATTATGCGGAGGCCGTTTAATGGCCGCTGAAACCTGGAAAGAAGTTGAGTCTAAATCTGGAATAACCATTTATGAAAGATGGGTAAAAGTAAGAAGTGATCTGACTGTAAAGGAGCGGAAAGGCGAAATGACAATTCAGGGCAACCTGAATTCAGTCGTGGACTTGCTTAGCGATCCGTCCAAAGTAAAACTCTGGATGGAAAATGTAAGTGAGGCCTACCTTGTTAAAAAAGAATCAGAGAAGGAATGGGCTTCCTATACATACTTTTCGTTGCCCTGGCCTTTCGAAAACAGGGACATGGTCTCTGTTTCAAAGCTGGATTTCAACAATCCCGCATCGGCAACCATAGAAATGATTAGTAAGGAAAATGCCCTGCCCACAAAGAAAAACGTCAAACGGCTGGCAAACTATAAAGCGACCTGGAAAATTGCCGACCTTGGAAACGGCCACATTTTCATCTCTTTTTCAACTATCTCTTACACTTCGCCTGAATACCCCAGGTTTATCCAGGACCCTATAGTAAGGAAGGTTTTTATGCGTAATCTGCTTAAGCTTAAAGTGGCTTTCTGTATATAACTTATGCATATGGCTATGAAAAAGTTAAAAAAACGGCTTGTCGATAAAATTCAAACCCTGATAGGTGAGCCAGAATTGATCGCCCGCAGTTTCGCCATGGGTTCATTTATCGGCGTAACTCCCCTGATTGGTATGCAGATCATCATTAGCCTTACGCTGGCAGGGATATTCCGGCTTAGCAAAACAGCTTCGGTGGTCGGAGTAATAAATACAAACTGGACCAAAGGATTGTTTTTGTACCCCCTGAATTACAAGATCGGCGCCTGGCTGCTAGGGTATAACGGAAGTTTAAGCATTGAGGGTTTGTTTACCGGTAATATTTTCAGGAACCTGTATAATGCCGGAGCTGAAGTGTTCATTTCACTGCTTATCGGTGGATTCATCACAGGTGCAATCATCTCATGCATTTATTATTTCCTCGTTCTGAAGATTTTAAAACAAAGAGAATCACTGATTATAAAAACAAAATAAACATGAATAAATCCGATAAAAAATATGCATTGATAACTGGCGCCAGCCGTGGTATTGGCCAAGCGATGGCATACGAATTGGCATCAAGAAAAATAAACCTGCTGCTGGTATCTTTAAAAGGGGAAGGTTTGGCTGAGCTTTGTGAAAAAATCCGGAATAATTATGGGGTGGATGCCCAATATTTTGAAACCGATTTCTATCAGTATGAATCCGTTTATGACGTTGCAAACTGGGTCATACCGAATTACTCTCTTTTCATTCTCATAAATAATGCCGGTATTGGCGGAACAAGGGCATTTGAAAGTGTTTCACCTGAATATATTGATACTATAATCCAGGTAAATATCAGGGCAACATCAATGCTTACAAGGTTGCTGTTGCCTGAACTAAAAAAGCAGGAAAAGGGATATATATTGAACGTGGCCAGCATGGCAGCCTTTTCCCCGTTTGCATTTAAGACGGTATACCCTGCCTCCAAAGCCTTTGTTTCCTCATTTTCCCAGGGCCTGCAGGAAGAACTCAAGGATACCAGTGTTTTTGTGAGTGTAATTCATCCGGGACCTGTAAAAACCAATGCGGATGTCACTGCACGAATCGAAAAACAGGGTGTTTTCGGGAAACTGGGACAGGTAAGTCCGCAGAAATTGGCGAATATTGCAATACAAGAATTACTCAACAGGAACTCCCTGATTTTACCCGGAATTCTGAATAAGATTAACTGGGTACTGATGGCCCTGTCACCAAATGCACTGAAATTACCCATTTTGTCAAGGGTTGTACGAAAGGAAATATATTCATCCCGGTCGGTTAATCCCGCGCTTTGCGCCATTGAACAATAGCCTATGAAAGTTTTGTTAACAGGGGGAAATGGTTTTTTGTCGGGACACCTGGTTCATGAACTGCTCAGATGCGGGTACACCGTGCGGGCAATGATGAGGCCCGGGGTAAAAGCGCCCGCACTTACAGGCCTTGACATTGAAATGATTTACGGAAATATCACCAGCAAATCAGATGTTCAGGCGGCTGTCAGGGGATGCGATGTTGTCATCCATGCAGCTGCAGATACCAGTCAATCGCACCGGCAGCTCAGGGACTATTACCCGGTTAATGTCGAAGCGACTGAACAAATTATCAATGCAGCTTCAGCTGAAGGCTGCAGGCGGATGATATTTGTGAGTACCGCCAACACCATGGGTTTTGGCACAATTCAGAAACCCGGAAATGAAAATACCCCGGTTTCACCGGTGTTTTTGAAGTCAGGATATGCAAAAAGTAAAATCCTCGCCCAGGAATTGGTGATGGAAGCGGTAAAAAACAAAAAGATCGACGCTGTTATTGTGAATCCCACATTCATGATTGGTCCCATGGACTATAACCCTCACTCAGGAAGGATCTTTAAAATGCTGCTTGAAAAGAAAATTGCCTTCTATCCTCCGGGTGGAAAGAACTTTGTTGATGTAAGGGATGCTGCGGGTGGTATTGTAAACGCTATCAGCAAAGGAAAATCAGGTGAATGCTACCTGATCTCTGGCGAAAACCTGTCTTTCTATGATTTCTTTCTCAAAGTTAAATCGCTTTCAGGACAAACTACAGTGCTGATCCCCGTTCCGTCCCCGTTACTAACCCTGTTCGGTTTTATCGGAAGTATCCTAAGGATATCAGGAATTAGTTCAGAACTGAATCTTACCAATGCAAGAATTTTATGCATAGGCAACTATTTCGACAACAGTAAAGCGGTCAGGCATCTTTGTCTTCAATGCTCAGGAATTGACAAAACAATCAGCGATTCCCTCAAATGGACAAGGACGGGTAATAAATAGATGCAATCAGAATTCAACAAGACCTTATAAATAAACCGACTTCCGAATTAAAACAAAAGTATTAACTTGGACTGGATTTTAATGACATAATTTGGGATTCACAGATTTTTTCTTGACCGTAAAGTTTTATTCAATATCCGGAATAAAAAGGATGTTTCTTCTGATACTGATCCTGGCAGGAGCGTCGATCCATCTTTATTCACAGGACAATGCCGGGTATGTCAACGTATTCATCGGGACTGATGGGACAGGACATACCTTTCCAGGGCCTTCAATGCCTTTTGGGTTAGTTCAGCCCGGCCCCGATAACCAGGCCGAAGACTGGAATCACACCAGTGGATACCAATACCGTGACACTATCCTTGCCGGATTTTCCCAAACCCGTTTAAGCGGGACAGGTATCAGTGAAATGGGTGATATCTTGCTTTTACCTTACGTACAAACACAACCTGAAAACCTGAAATTTCTTTACTTTAAGAATACTGAGAAAGCAAGTCCGGGCTATTACACCCTTACCAAAAAAGACCAGGTAAAAGTGGAACTGACTTGTTCTGAACGGGTAGCCTTTCATCGATATACTTTCCCTTCGCAACAGGCCAGCATACTGGTTGATTTACAGCACGGACTTCGTTTCCTTACCGATAGTCTGGTTTTAGAAAGTGATGTCAATGTTGAGAATAAGCAAACCATTTCAGGGTATTGCCATACCAAAAACTGGGTTGAAAGGAAGTACTTTTTCGTGATCAAATTTGACAAGCCGTTTTTGAAATCAGAACAACTGGCGAAAGAACCAAAAGAAAATGCACCGAAATATGTGTTGTCGTTCAACCTGGATAAAAGTAAAATCATACATGTAAAAATCGCTTTATCTACCGTGGATGTGGAAGGCGCAAAACTCAACCTGCAAAATGAAATTCCCGCTTGGGATTTTGAAAAAGTGAGACAAGATGCCGTTAATGCCTGGAATAAATACCTGGGAAGAATAGATATTGAGGCCAGTTCCATTCAGAAAGAAATTTTCTACACTTCGTTATATCATTTGTTCCTGCAGCCATCTAATATTGCTGATGTTAACGGGAAATACCGGGGGGCGGATGATAAGATTGCACAGGCACCTGGTAACGAATATTATTCAACGCTTTCCATCTGGGACATTTACCGTGGAGCATTCCCTTTGCTGGAAATCATTGCTCCCGAAAAAGTAAACGGAATTGTTAATTCCATGCTTTTACATCATAAGGCCAATGGATTTTTACCTATATGGACTGCATGGGGACAGGATAATTACTGTATGATCGGTAACCATGCCATCCCAATGATTCTATCGGCGTACAATAAAGGTTTTACCGGGTTTGATCAATCCGAAGCCTTAAAAGCAATGGTTGAAACTTCCACAAAGAGTCATATTAATTCTGATTGGGCGTTGTATAATAAATATGGCTATTACCCTTTCGATAAACTGGATAACGAAGCTGTTTCACGAACTCTCGAAAGCGGTTACGACGATTGGTGTGTAGCTGAAATGGCCTTACAACTGGGTGATAAACCCACTGCTGAAACTTTCAGTAAACGGGCAAATTACTATAAGAACATTTACGATATCAGTACCAAATTATTTCGTGGTAAGGATTCCAAAGGAAATTGGCGCATGCCTTTTGATCCATTAAAAGCAACATCACCTATGGATAACCCGGGTGATTATACCGAGGCTAATGCCTGGCAATATTTCTGGACACCGGCCCAGTTTGACATCGAAGGAATGAAAGAACTATTAGGCGGCAATGAAGCATTTACCAGACAACTGAATGATTTCTTCACCATTGAGGCACGAAACCCCAACAAATTTCTCGGGCAGGAGGCAATGATCGGGCAATATGCTCACGGGAACGAGCCCAGTCATCATATTGTGTATTTGTATGCTTATTCCAACATGCCAGAAGTGGGGCAAAAATACATCCACCAAATAATCAGCGAGTTTCACAACAATACGCCTGACGGAATGATTGGCAATGACGACTGCGGACAAATGTCGGCCTGGTACATCCTTTCAAGCCTGGGATTTTACCCGGTTAATCCTGTCGGAAATGATTATGTGCTCGGGGCTCCCCAATTGAAAAAGGCTAAGCTTCATCTCACTAATGGAAAAATATTTATTGTCGAGGCTCAAAATATATCTTCTCAAAATATCTATTCAGGAAAGATTGTTTTAAACGGAAAATTGATCGACAAGCCCTGTATCACCTACCGGCAAATTATGAGTGGTGGCACACTGAGTTTTGAAATGATCAATAAATAACCTGAGGCTAAAGTAAAAATAATTTTATTGTATTGATCTCTTTTTCAGAGTCTTAATAAGTTTATTTGGTAATGGAGAAAGTATCAAATACGCTGTATGCACCTGTGTAACCTTTGTAACTGTTTACGGTTACGGTTTTACCTGCGATGTCAACGACGCTGAAGTAATAGGTTTTGCGGTCGTTGTGAACGTTCCATTCGTTTCTGACAGTCGGATCGATATAACCGCCGCCGGAACCTGCACCGCAGGTGCCGTTAAGAAGCTGCACTACATTGTTTTTCCAGCCAGGAACCGGGGGCGTGGGCTGTGGTTTCGGGATTAAACTGCCGTCAATGGTCCTCCTGGAAAACAGATGAGAATGTCCGCATGCATAAATGTCGAACTTGTTTGCATCGATAAAGGACCAGAGGGTCGTAAGCGTGGTATCCGCTTCCGACGCCTCGGTCGAATCGTTGTCGACATAATAATAGGGCACATGGATAAAAAGGAATTTATGTAACGCGCTGGTTTGGGCCACCTGTGTTTTCAGCCAGGTCATTTGTGACGATTCGATATGGCCTCCCATGTTTATTTTCTGGGTGTCCTTGGTTACATAATAACAATCCATTACAGCAAAAAAGGAGCTGGTTGCCGCATCGGTAAAAGAATAAGCCAGGTGCTCATAGCCAGCCGGTCCGTTGGACGGGTTCTCCGAAAAAGTACCCTGGAACTGCTGCTGGTTCACAAGAAAGTAACCGTAAGACGCGTGCTCATGATAAAGTTCATGATTACCAACGGCCGTGTAAAGCTTAATCCCTTTGTTGGTCAGCATAGTGAAAAGATTTTTGAATTCCTGGAAGGTATAATGCTTTGCCAGGTATCCCCTGTAGCACATATCACCACCGAATACTACAAAAGACGGCTTGGGTTTCAATGTGTCTATACTGCGGATGATTGGATTTAAAGCGGTAGTGTCAACCGTATAACCAAGCGAGTCACCCCGGCTGTCGGCCAGGAAAACGAAACGAAGCCGGGGATTCGTATCAACAGTTTGCTGATCATCGGAACTGCTTTTTTTGCAACCACCCGTTATCACGGCAACAGTGATCAGCAGCATCATGGCAGCGATGGTAAAATTACGTTTCGCCATCCTTGAATTGTTGTTTAAAAAATAAGACATGAATTTCTCCTTTCAATATTTAGGGTACTTGTTATTTCCTCACATGATGTTCCTGGTCGGTCTTCTTCAAATTTCGATAACGCATTCACCAACAAAGTTATAAATAAAAATGAAAAGAAATTATTCCTGATGTTATAGAGATTAATTTGTTATTTTTACGTAACGATTGTGCGTCTTTTTGTACTGCAAAATCATTTCATATGAAAAAAATTATCGCTCTTCTCTTCATGCTGCTTTGCCAGATACTGGTTTTTACAGCTTCGATCCAGGCCCAGGTTAACCCCTATCTGCAGACCCCGACACCAACATCAGTGTATATAAGCTGGCATTCGAACGACACTGCTTTCACAAAAATCCGTTACGGACTTTCAGGCACGAATCTTGACCAGGTTAAAACCGGTTCGTTCCAGAACATCGGAGGCAAGCACTGGCATACGGTCAAGCTGACTGGTCTGACTCCGGATACCAGGTATTATTATCGATGCATTAGCGGCAATGACTCTTCTTCTGTCTCTCCCTTCAGGAGCCAACCCCTTCCGGGGACAGCAGGCCGGCATATCCGGTTCGTTATTTTCGGGGATTCAAGATATAATGACACCATTCCGTCAATCCTTGGACAGCTTTGTCAGAATGTGCAGCAAACATTGCAGTCAAAATACGGGACTGTATGGTACGATTCGGTCAACCTGGTCATGCATACGGGAGATATCGTATGGACCGGCAGGGATATCGCCCGTTTTGAAACCGAATATTTTTCGAAGATCGCGAATCTTTCATGTTCCCTGCCCTTCATGGTCGCTATCGGCAACCATGAACACGAATCGGCATTTTACTTTGATTATATGAAGTACGAGGATTTTACAGATTCCGCGGTTGCCAAAACAGCCTATAAAGAAAGATTTTATTCCTTTGAGATCGCCGGATGCAAATTCGTAATACTTAACAGCAATGATAAAATCATTGGTGCGCCTATACAGAAAACCTGGCTGAATAAAGTCCTCACTGAATCAGATGCAGATCCGGGAACAAAGCTCGTATTCACGTTCGCTCACCACCCCTGGCATACCGAGATATGGACTGAAGGGAACAGAGATTCGGTTGACATTGCTTTTTACCGGGAATTTGTGAAATTCTATAAGATGGTTCAATATTCTTACGGCCATGCACATGATTTTGAACTGGGAGCAATCGTGGATACAATCAGCACTAACCAGGTGATGCATGATTTTCGTACCGTTCTTGCAGGGGGAGGCGGAGCAGAGCTCACCAGGTATTTTTCAGGTTCAGTTGATTATCCTGAAATCCAGGAAACCGTCGACGATTACAACTATGTCATCATGGACATCAATGTCGACGATCAATCATTTGTAGCCGAAACTTATACGCTAGGGAAGCCCGAGCACCCTCTCCACCAGGTACTTGATACCTGGCATTTCAGGATGAACCAGGCACCTCCTCAGAAACCAGTTGCAAAGCCTGTAACTGCAACCAGCCCTGTGATACTCTCAGCATCTGCAATGAGCGGTTCCGATTCCTGCATGTCCTCATGGTTTGAAATTACGGGTACCCGGGGAAATTATTCCGCGCCGGTACTGAGCAAACTCCGCGACAGGGAGGATATTTTTGAAAATACCGGTTCCCCGAACTTCATCCCCACCAATAAAAATGCGGGGATTGACCTTACTTCGCTGGAAGCACCCGACAGCCTCTTTACCCATGGAAAAACCTTTTGGTACAGGGTAAAATACAGGGATGATAATCTGAAGTGGAGCCCCTGGTCCGATGAAGTTGCCTTTAATAATACCGGCATTGGTGACGTGAATTTTTCCACAGATAAATTCAATCTGTCTCAAAATTCTCCTAATCCATTCAATGCTTCAACCGTGATCGGTTATCAGCTGAAATCAAATGCTCATGTAACAATAAAAGTTCTGAATATATTTGGGGAAGAAGTTGCAACCCTCGTGAATGAAGAGAAACCGGCAGGCGAATACTTTGTAAAGTTTACTTGCGCCCCCGATTGTTATCCCGCTGGGATTTATTTCGTTCACATGAGATGTGATGATGCGGTTAAGTACAGAAAAATGCTGGTCACACATTAAAAAGCCAGTGTTGTGTCCCTTTCTCAAGATTTTGGTTGATTGTCTTGCTGCAATTGACTTTGCGTTTAAGTTTACATTTTTCAGTTAGGATCCTTAATTGTCCCTTGCAATAAAATATATACTATGAGACATTTTTACTTCATTTTTCTTTTTCTTTTTTCTCTTCCCAGTTATTCACAGGTCAAGATAAATATCACTGTTAATCCGGTCGCTAAATTAGTAACGATCCCTCCCGATTTTGCAGGTTTGTCTTTCGAGAAGAACTGCCTGAAAAAAGGTTATTTTAATCCTCACTGTGATACTTTGATCCGGCTGTTTCAAACATGTGGGATTAAGTCGCTGCGTATAGGAGGAAATTCAGTAGATACAAATACACTAAGCACTGATACTGCAGGCATGCATTATACACGAGCGGAATTAGACAGTTTGTTTCTTTTTGCACAACAAGCCGGCTGCAAAATTTTAATGGGTTTAAATTTAAAAGACTCCAGTGCTTCACTAGCCGATACCGAAGCAAGTTATGTTATGCAATATCAGAATAGTGGGCTGTTTGGATTTGAAATGGGCAACGAGCCCGACCGTTACCGTAAATCAACATACTCGTATCACGATTATATACAGGATTACATGACTTATTATAATACAATTAAGCCATCTAACCCTGCGGCTGTTTTCACAGGACCAGGATGTGCCAGTAATTTTGAATATTTCACATTGCCATTCTGCAGGGAAATGGCTGCCTTACCTTCCCGGCCTCTTTCTATGCTTACGCAACATTATTACGGAGGATTAAGAGATGAATTTGGAATTTCTGAACAGATCGATTCTTTGATGAGTAAGTATAAACTTTTCCATGTATCAGAGGAGGTAAAGAGGTTGGTCCGTTGTGCCGACAGCAGCGGGATCAAATTTCGCATGAGTGAATGCAATACAATTGATAAAGGAGGACAAAAGGATGTGAGTAATTCTTTTGCTTCGGCCCTGTGGGCTTTGAACTTCATGTATGAGTTGGCGTATGATACATGTGCGGGAGTTAATATTCATGGAGGACTTGGTGGTGCCTATACTGTTTTTTCCAGGGACAGTAATATTTATCGTGCACGTCCGATTGCCTATGGAATTCTTGCTTTCCAAATTGGAAGCAAAGGCAGGTTCATTTCTTCTTCGGCAACGAACTATACTATAAACCTTCATAGTTACAGTGTTATTGACAGCTCGAAAAATATATATACAACTATCATTAATAAAGACAAATTGAATGATGCGGAGATAACTCTCACAGTGACAGATACCGTAAACAGCAACTATTTTAGTGCGGAATACGTGAAGCTGAGTTCCCCACTGTCATTGAAAGATACAACCGGAGTTACCCTTGGCGGACAGGTGATGGGTTCATTAGGAACAATTCCGGCTTATATATGGACGTCGTCGGCAGTTAATTCGCATCAGACAACTATTCCTGTTAAAGCCCACTCTGCAGTGGTAATAAAATTCAATTACAAATATGGGACTTCAGTCAATAATAATACAGAAAAAAACAAACACATTCTCAATCTATTTCCCAACCCCGCATCCGAAAAAGTGACTATTATTACAGACGTGACTGGGCGATCTGTTATTTCCATTTACAATCTGCAGGGACAACTCCTTATGCAAAAGCAGGTACAGCAAGGTAAAACAGACATTGACATAAGTGAGCTTGCAAAAGGAGTGTATATTTTGAAATTATCCAGCAACGCCAGGGCAGAAGTAGGAAGGATAATTAAAGAATGAAATTTAAAGCACCTGATAAATAAAGCTACCGGCAGTTCATCATCGATTTTGCGAAAGTTGATGATTTTGTTGGTGGGAACATGCAAACACAGAAGATAATTTCCCCTTAACTGCTCCATCTTCACAAAAGTTAATTTTCAGGCCGTAATTCTGCATCCTGCAAGGTAAAAACGACCATTGGTAAAGTAAGTCATTGAAAAATTCTCTTTACATATTACATTTATACTTTGATAATCCGTGAATTAAAAAGTAATAAATAAGAATTTATGGCCAAAACAAAAGCAATCATTCTTTTCCTGGTTTGTTTGCTACTGTTCCCTTCCATTGCAAACAGCCATCAAAAACGATTCACACCAAAGCATCATGTGGCGCCTGTTGCATCGGCACATCTTGCTTCACTTGCTTTAACAACCCCGCTTCCATTCCCCGATCCACCTGCAGCAGCACATCAAATGGAGCAATATTACCCGGCTTTGGTCAAGAACGCCGACAGTCCGGTATTTCAGATCGGTAAAAATCCATCTCTTCCTGTTGTCGCCACCATCCCATTGCAACTTAATATTGAGGGGATATCAAATGTGAATCAGTCACCAAACCCTGATACCGACGGCGAGGTCGGGCCCAACCACTATTTCCAGATGGTGAAGTATGCTTTTGCGATTTGGGATAAAAACGGCACCTTGCTTTACGGACCCGCGAACAATAAAACGCTTTGGAGTAACCTCCCCGGCCCCTGGAACAATCTTGACTATTATACTGATCCAATCGTCGTATATGATCATTTGAGCGACCGTTGGCTTGCCAGTGCAATGGTTTATGATATACCCAACCAGTATTTTGAACTGATCGCCGTGTCGCAAACCTCCGATCCAACCGGTGGTTGGAATTGTTATGCATACACCTTTGACAACATGCCCGACTATCCAAAGTTCGGAGTGTGGCCCGACGGGTATTATATGACGGTAAACGAAGCCTACATTCCCCCGTCAAGTCCTGCAGAATGGAAGGGATTAACAGTCATGGTATTTAATCGTGAAGATATGATCAGTGGTACAAGTAATCCGAGGGCAAAACTTTTTCACGTGCCATCTACCGGAACTGATATGTATGCGGATCCTTCGTGTTTCCTGCCAGCCGATCTCGACGGGCCGCTTCCTCCACCGGGAACTCCGAATTTCCTGGCATGCATCAAAGATGACCAGATGGGTTTTCCCTCCGACCAGTTGTGGATTTGGAAATGTACGGTCGACTGGAACGACACGACCAATTGTTCATTAGAAGAGGATACCATCCTCATGGTCCAACCTTTTACAGGAAATCTTAATACTATCAACCCCAATACAATCAGACAGCCAAATACAACATACAGGTTGTTTACAATGGGTGATCGCCTGATGCACCGCTTGCAATACAGGAATTTCGGCACCTACCAAACCCTGGTAACCTGTCATACGGTACAGGATATTCCAGGCGAGCACGCGGCAAAACGTTGGTATGAACTTCGCCGTCAGGGAAACAACTGGTTTCTGCATCAGCAGGGCACATACTGTCCAGACGATAATGACCGCTGGATGGGCAGTGTTGCTATGGATGTGAATGGCAATATGGCCATGGGATATAGTGTTTCGGGGAACAACATCTCTCCATCCATACGAATTACCGGCCGTAAAGCGGAGGATCCATTGAATACAATGACCTTCGGAGAAACCGAAATCGTCGAAGGCGGGGGATTTCAAGTCGTAAACAATCGCTGGGGTGATTACAGTTGCATGACCGTAGATCCTGCTGATGAGCTGCATTTCTGGTATACACAGCAATACGTTCCGGTAACCGGTTCGATGTCATGGCAAACCCGGATTGTTTCCTTTACGCTTGATACTGCAATGGTTAATGTATCTGAAAAAGATGACACCCCTCTGATCTTCTCGGTATTCCCGAATCCATCGGCCGGGCATATCAGGGTCAGCCTGACGATGAAGAATGCTTCTCCCCTGGATATTTCATTGATAGATATGTATGGAAAAACAATCCTCCTTTACAAATCACCAGGAGTCCTTCAAAAAGGAGAGCACTCCTTTGATCTCAGTTTCACGGGTTCTGCAGGTAAACCGATTTTTAGTCCGGGAATTGCAGCTATTACGATTTTTACAAACCGTGGATATGGATCACGCAAATTGATTCTGCTCAGCGAATAATTACGATTAACGTCCCTCTGATCCCAAGAAATTTGAAATTGTGCTGTGCCCATAAACCATTGGCAATGTTCAGTTTGATCTTTCCATCAGCACCTTCATAAGGACTATTTGCGGTTATCATTAACGGGAGAAGGCAACTGAAGAACCACAGGATTGATTTCATGGGGCCAGTTTCGATATTCATCTGATCTTTTAGAAGGAGGAGATTGTCATGAAGGTTATTAAAGAAGGTCACAGTACCAAAAGCCATTATCAAATGGGCTATCTGCCTTATTTGTGACGTTGGGATCAACTTTTGATTGATCCTTTGTCGCTGAGCCAGTATACTTTCGATAAATTATTTCACCTTTTTCGATTTGTATGGGTCGTGAGAAGAATGGAGCATCAAAAACAAAACTGTGGTACTCTCCATTTTCCCCGCAAGGATCAACATTGTCGGGAAGATCATTCAAAAAATCATCATCGATTATCCTTCCAACAAAACTCTTGTCCAGGTATTTATCATTCACACAAGTTGTAACAGCTTTAAATCCAGTATCAATGAACTTCCTTATAAGTTTTCTGGTCGATTTCTTCCATAATGGAAAAACACCCTTCAGATTCAACTCCGCCAATTTATCTTCTCGGTAATTCCGTAAATCTTCCAAGAAAATATCACCGAAAACCGATGCGGTCACTCCTCTATTTTTTAACTACAATAAAACTGCTGCCATGGTATTATCATAGGCTTCCATGGTGGGCATTTCTGGAATTGGAATTTTCAACAATGGTAACCCTATTCGTTCTGCCTGAATATCCAGCAGTTCAACTCTAACACCGTGCATTGATATTCGTTGATAAGGCTGACTAATAGTGGTCAATAAAGACGCTACCTCATAATTCTGATCCTGCAAGATTTCATGCAAACATAAAGCCGAGTCTTTACCGCCACTCCAATTGAAAACAACTTTTTCTTTGAACTGCATGAGTATTTTATCTTACTGAAGATCAAATTTATTGAGTTACCCCATTAATGAGTTTTTGGTTTACAGGTAATAAACGATTTATTCTCAGCAATAATATCCCAACATCCCGAACGCATGACTTTTTCTTTTGCTTGTTCTCTCGGCTGATGACCATCTTCGAGATACAATATACCCTCGGGGTTGATCAACCTGTTGAGCTCTTTCAGGAACCCGTTTGTATCTTTTACCATGTGGAACATATCCAAAGCATAGATTACATCGGCTATCTGAGAAGGAATATTCACCGTTTTTCCATCAGTCTGGATCGGTTTAATATTCTTCAGGTTGTGTTTTTTGATCTGGGTATGGGCAGCTTCAATGGCAAGTTCATGGATATCAACAGCATAAACAAGTCCGTTATCACCGACCTTTTCAGATGCTGGTTTGAGATAACGTCCCGTACCTGAGCCGTAATCGATCACTGTCTGACCTTTTTGCAGATTAAATGGTTGGAGACGCTTATCTGGAGATTTTAAAAGATCGCCTATGTTGAACATAAAAGCCATCATTTTAAATCCCCAGTTGGGCATACGATCCATTTCACTACCAGTTAGTATTTTCTTCATGGTTTTTAATATTATACAGATGCTAACAAATTTATTGATTTAAACAAAAGAAGCCACCCAAAAGGCAGCTTCATGAAGATGGGGAAGATATATCGAGTTTTAATTGAGGTCGGCAATGTCGGCAACGGTTGGGGTAACGGGAGCAAGTGCTTTGAAATCTGTATTCTGGATTTCACTATCGTTGAAATCAGCTTCGCTCGGGGTAATGGGTGCCAGTGTTGAAAAAGCAGGGGTCATTTCATAATCAACATCCGAAAAATCAGCTTCAACAGGGTTCACAGGGGAAAGGTCAGTGAGATTTATTGTGGTCGCATCTTCAAAAGTAGCCTCTTTAGGGGTGGTCGGCACCAATGAAATAATCATCGATGTGTTTACTTCTTTATTCGTTATTGTTGTGTTGTCATTGCTTGCATAAAGAATGTTGGTTGTGAGGATCAGGGCGAAGATTGCGATACATACTGTTGCTTTCATTTTTCTTTGTATTTGATGTTGATGAAGCAAAATTACAGCAGATTGAAGGGCTGTAAAAGTGTAATTCGTTGGAAGGGATGATTGTCCCCGATGAACAAGGGGAGATGATCGATGAATAATGCTGAGTTTACGATTTATCGAAAAAATATTACACTTTTTTTCAGGACGAGACAATAACTAACTATGACTCAGAATTTTTTTTCATACTGGCTCGAATGGTTTTAATTTTAATTGTTTATCCACACAATCCCAGGTAATTATGCATTGAAAAATTATTATTATCACAAAATTTTTTTAATTTTGAATTATCGAACTGAAATCAAAACTTTATTGTGAAAACAAAAAACCGTTCTTCTAATACCGAGCGCTGGATTGCACGTATCCTTGGGCTGCTGTTAGCTGCCTTTGCCTTTTTCATGTTCATAGGGTATCTAATCGAGGGGAGCCAAAGGCACCCGGGAGAGCCATTTTTAAGCGGAGTATCCCCTGTTGTTATAATAATTTTCATCGTCTGGGGCATGGGACTTTTCGGCTTGCTCCTTGGGTGGTGGAATGAAAAACTCGGGGGCTTTCTTTCCGTTTCCTGCTTTATACTGGTTTTTATCCTTAACCTGTTCAATCAGGAAGCTCATGGTAAGATGTTGGCCTTAATCCCAATGGTGATCTTTAGCATTCCATCATTGCTATTTATCAGTTGCTGGTACGATGCGAAAAAGAAGATTCCCCGCTGAAAACATCGAGAAATAAGATTCAGCATACTACTCCGACGAAATATCTGACCTGAAAAAACGGAACTTCTGGTTACCTTGTGTTGTTAAGTTGTCCGGGAAAATGGACAGCCATTTGTTTTAATAAGAATCAAGCTCTTTATTTCTACATTTGGGCGACATATGACCATGAAATGTAATCATGAAAACTGAAGGGCTGCTTAGACGAAGCCTGGTATTGCTTACAGGCCTCTTCATCCTTACCCTGGGCATTGCCCTGTCGGTCAAGGCAAACCTGGGCATCTCACCGGTGTCAAGCAATCCATATATTTACAGCCTTGAGTTCCCTCTCACGATGGGGATGTTCACAGTGATCCTGAATATTCTTTTTATTCTTTTGCAGATGGCATTGCTGCGCAGGAACTACCAGTGGATACAACTCCTGCAGTTGCCGGTTGCCATGATTTTCGGGGCTTTCACCGATCTGGCCCTTTACCTTGTTTCAGCTAACGTACATGTGTCAAATTACTTGCTCCAATGGCTGTTTTGCATACTGAGCATCGCCTTGGTTGCAATGGGTGTTTACCTCCAGGTTAAGGCTAAGGTGATCTATCTTGCAGGAGAGGGTTTATGCCTGGCTGTCTCCAAAACCTTTCATGTTGAATTCGGAAAGGTGAAAGTGGGGCTGGATTGTACACTGGTTGCAATCGGGGTCATCAGTTCTTTCATTTTTCTGCACGAACTGAGGGGGATACGCGAAGGAACAATAGCCGCGGCATTGCTGGTAGGCACCACGGTGAGGCTCTACAGCAGGAAGCTGAAATTCCTGGATCCCTTGCCTGGCGAAAAAGAGATTGATGTAACAGCAAGCAGAATAACATCCGCAGACCTCAAAAAGAATCTTATCATTACCATCGCCAGGGAATTCGGCAGCGGCGGACATGAGATCGGGCAGATCGTAGCGAAGGCCCTCAATATCCCGTTTTATGACAAGGAACTGATAGACCTTTCGGCAAAAGAAGGCCATCTGTCACCCGAATATGTTAAGGCCCATGAACAGAAACTAAAGCACAGCCTGTTGTTCGAGCTGATTGAACAGAATTATGCTTACGTGGAAGGCGAAAAGTCGGCGCTTGACAAACTGTTCGAGGCCCAGAGCAAAGTCATATGGGATATAAGTGAAAAGGGCTCCTGTGTGATCGTCGGGCGTTGCGCAGATGTTATCCTGAAGGATCATCCCGGCTGTTTTGCTGTATTTGTTCATGCGCCAAAGGAATTCAGGCTGCAACGGATCATTCATGAATATGGCCTCAGTCCCGGGAACGCAGGCAGGGAGATGGCAAGGATTGACAGGGAAAGGGTGAATTATTGCCGGCATTACACGCATATGACCCGGGGCAAGCCCGGGAGTTATGATCTCAGCATCGACAGTTCGGTAACAGGAATTGAGAATGCTGCAATGATGATCGTTGAAGCCTTAAACAGATGAATCAGGCACCACCTGCCTGGCCGGCAAGCCTGTCGTGTTTTGATGTATGCACGTTGGTAAAGCGTTGTACTTCTTTCGTGGGATCGAACATATAGCGAAGAGTGGCATGAGTCTTCACTACCGGTATGTCGAGAAGGCGGTAGATCTTGTTCACGGTCACATTGTAATCTCCAACCCAGGACATGTCAAGATATTTGATCTTATGCTTTTTCAGGGAGTCAACCATGGTAAGGAACAACACGCCCGTGACTCCCGACCGCTGGTAATCGGGAACAACGGCTGTAAGAAGCTGCCTTGCCCTGGTAATGGTCCCGGTGTTTTTATACCAGAGGAATTTAATTATGTTGGGCAGATTAAGTTTCCCGTTGCCAAGTTTTTTCAGTATCTGGTTCACATCGGGAAACACCACTACGAGAGCAACGGGCCGGTCCTGGTCGTAAACGAACCAGATGAATTCCTGGTTAATGATTGCCTTGGCCTTCCTCATGATCTTCTCGATCTCGGAATAATCCAGGGGGGTGTAATCCTCGTGAAAATCGGCCCATACCGCATTATATACGGTGCAGATGTCGTTCAGGTACTTTTCCTTTTTGCTGAAATCGAAATGCTCGAGCCGGAACTTTTCCTTCAGGTGCATTGAAAATTTCACCTGTCGTTCGGGAAATGGTTTGGCAAGATCGGCCTCGTATGAAAACTGTTCGAAATACGTTTTAAACCCGTAAGCGTCAAAAAGGTCCCTGTAGTAAGGAAAGTTGTAAGGCATTCCGTATACCGGCTGGGTAAAGCCTTTGATTAGCAGTCCCCAGTACGTCAGGTTCTCGCCGAAAGTGATTGGGCCGTCCATGGCTTCCATGCCCTTTGATTTCAACCACTCGCGGCAGGCATCGAACAGAATGAAGGCAGCCTGATTGTCGTTCACGCATTCGAAGAAACCCATGCCACCGGTCGGTTGTTCGGTTTTTGCAGCCTTGCCGCGGTTGAAGAATGCGCCTACCCTGCCAAGCAATCTGCCTTCAACATCCTTTAAAACCCATCGTATTGCCTCTCCGTCTTTGAAAAGTATGTTGCCTGCAGGATTGAAAACGTCTTCAATGTCGGCATCCAGCGGACAAACCCAGTTTGCGTCATTCCTGTAAAGTTCCTTCGCTACCCGGTAAAACTCCTGCTTCCCCAACTTGTCTTTTACTTCGAACAGTTTCATGTAATATAGATAGGTTCAATCGAAGTCAAAATTAAACTAGTTTTTATTCCA